>DATEKC010000121.1:0-11515 GCA_035277665.1 Terriglobia bacterium | reverse complement strand
TCGCACGTTTGCTCCACGCTTCTTTCAGACCCCGCCTCGCGGCGACGCCCTTGCGCTTCGCTATCACTTCACCTCCGTCAGGTTGTGAAGGAGACTTTCACTCCCAAGCTGTCGAACATGCTCGGCACACACAAAAAAGCCGCCCGTCACTTTCTCGACAGGCGGCCTATTTTGCCTCAACTCCCCACGGAAAAACTAGACGGAAACTTCTTCGGATTCCTTGGCTTGTTTAGCGCTGCCGATCTGAACCAGTTCAGCCTTGGGCTTTTTGAGGACAACCTCCTCATAGTAAGCCCGTGCTTGCCTGGCTTCCCATTCGGCTTTGCGCCGCGCCCGCTGTTCCTCGGCCGCCGTCATCGGGACATCATGTGCAAGCTCGCGCACACGGGAAGCATCCTCGGCATTGATGGTCAGCGAGTGGTCGTACTCAGACAGATTGACCTTTTTACCGGCGGCATAAATTTCATGTTTGCCGTGAGTCTTGTACCACTCCGCCACCGTCGCATTCTTGTGCATGTTCTCGATGATATTCCGCCAGCCGATTCCCGTGTTGTAGGCGCAGAAGGAAATTTCACCCTGCTGCGTCGCGTAGGGGATGATGCACATCTCTGTGCGCCGGAAGTCATAGTTGAACAGGTCCTGGAACCACATGCCTGCGATAAAGAGGAAGTTCCAGGGGTCTGAGCGGCGCTTCATCGTGTCCTCGAGCGTGCGGTCAGGGCTGGAAGCTCCATAGACCTTGTCGGCGCGTTTTTCGCCGCTCAAAGCAAATGACTTGTCAAATTTTTTCAGGATGTCCACCAGTGCCAGACTCGGAGGCGCGCCGAACGGATTGTAATTCTTCAGCAACGCCAGGCCCATCATGAGGTTTGAAAACCACCTGCCACGGCCGGCGTCGGTGATCTTCTGCATGTCTTTCACAAGCCCGGGAATGTTGAGGAATTGCGGCACCGGCGCCCATTCCTTGTTTTCTTTATTGATCATCAGCGCGGTGCCAACGCCGCAGTTCGGGTGGCAACCGCAGCTGACCTGGCCCCACTGCGCTTCCGGCCCGTGGACCAGATCGGCAAAGTCCGCAAACGAACCCATCAGCGATAGCGGGAACCAGTCGCGAGTCGGTTCCGTGATGCCGACCTGCTTCTTCACGTCCGCCGCCATGTGTGAGAGCGTGTAGCGCTGCCGGGCCCGCCGCTCTGGCGTGATATCCTCATCGCGCCCGGTGAAGGAAACCGGCTGGAAGGAGATGAAAGCGATTTTCTTGGGGTTCTCGCGGGCAAAGTTGATGATGGGGCCCACCTGGTCGTTGTTCACGTTGTTCACCAGCGTGGTCACCAGGATGATCTCGATACCCGCTTCGTGCATGTTGTCAATGGCTTTCAATTTGACGTCAAACAGGTTGCCCACCTTGCGATGGCTGTTGGCGTCATTGCCAATGCCGTCAAACTGCAGATAGGCGTAGCGAAGGCCGGCTTCAAACGCCTGGCGGCAGAATTCCTTGCTCTTGGCGAACTCGATGCCGTTCGTCGCCGCCTGAACACTGTTGAATCCTTTCTTCCGGGCATAGCGGACCGCGTCAATAAAGTATGGCGACATCGTCGGCTCGCCGCCTGAAAACTGCACGGACATCTGCCGCCGCGGTTTGATCTTTGTGGCGTTATCAAGAATCTCTTTGATGTCATCCCAGCTCAATTCGTGGACAAAGCCGACCTGGTTGGCGTCCATAAAGCACGGATCGCACATCATATTGCAGCGGTTGGTCAGGTCCACGGTCAGGACGGAGCCGCGCCCGTGGCGGATGGTGCTGGAACCGTGATTGTGAAGGTCCTTGTCATTGTGCGCGCGGATGTCGCGGCCCGGAAAGTTCTGTTCAATCCATTTCAGGAAGTTGACGTCGAGCGCCATGATGTCTTCATAATGGCCGTGGATCGGGCAATCTTTCACCATCCAGACCTGGCCATCGCGCTCGATAATCTGCGCCTTAATTTCCCCCACTTTCGTGGTGAGCAGGTCTTTCCAGTCTTTTTCGCCTGAAATGATGGCGGCACGAGCTTCCTTTACGCAGCCCGGACAAAGAGAGTCCGTTTCCCGCGGCCAGCCCAGCCTCGGTTTGGTCTTCTGCCAGGACTTCAGCATCGGCTTGTCAGACCATTTGGGCGTAAAAGCCGGGGCCGGTTTGTACTTATTGAAAAACTGAATACCATCGAACAAAACCCCAGCGGTCCCGGTGACCGCCCGGTCAAAATACTTCATTGCTCGCTGACCTCGAATACGTGGCATAATCTGCACCCCTTTTCCTTAAAATTGTCACCCGCCGCTTCCAAGGGAGGGCGTTACGTTCCACTCACGTTGGGCGAGGTCATCCAGCCAATTGCTTTGCGCTCCTGGCTGTAAACAACTCCCGCAAAAAACTTTCGCCTCGCGAGGGCCACCTCATGGGCTTCCTGTTGTGCCAAAACCGAAAACAACCTGAAGCCTTCATAGCGTTTTCCACAATCGCTGATAGCTCTGTGGTCGCTTATCTCAGGTAACCCGCAATTGAATCCTACAAGCCCAGATACACTTTGTTACACCTTGAATTTTAGGAAACATCCGCATTGCGAGTAAGCAATTTCTACCGAAATGCATTAAAGAGGGGTTAGATGGGAATATACGCCGCCTGAACGGGAAGTGGCGATCTCCTTGAAATTCAACATGTTGACTTAGAGTTGCGCACGGTTTCTGCCACAATTTCGATTGCAGGTTCCAGAGTAAACGCCTAGGGTGAGGGCTGGACACCATAGATTTTGGTTTTTGTTGTTTTACAGCCACGTGGCAACTGCGGCAGGCGTGCCATTGGCTGCGCTATGATGGTGTGAAATGGTGCTCAAAGCACGAATCAAACAAATAGCTCTCGAAACGGGCTTTGACCTGGCTGGTGTCGCTCCCATAAGCATTTGGAAGGACCTCGATTTCGCCCGCAAGTGGGTCGAAAATGGCTTCGGCGGCGAAATGCACTATCTGGAAAATCCCAAGCGGCACGACCCGCGGCTCGTTTTACCTTCCGCGCAATCCGTTCTCTGTGTGGGCCTGATCTATAACTCACCGTACCCATACTCTACCGAGGCTGCCCGGATTTCCTCGCCCAAGCAAACAGTGCCCGCCCAACCCGTCGAAGCGCCAGTTCCCCGCGCGTGGGTCTCCCGCTACGCATGGGGGCAGGATTATCACCAGGTCATGCGTGCCAGGCTGGAGGAATTGAGGAAGGCAATCAAAAGCCTCGCGCCTGGAGTCGAGACGCGAGTTTATGTCGACACCGGCCCCGTGGTCGAGCGGGCATTCGCGCGTTATTCCGGCATCGGGTGGACCGGCAAGAATACCTGCCTGATCAACCCCGGGAAAGGTTCCTGGTTTTTCCTCGGCGTGATTCTCACAAGTCTCGAGATTCAGCCCGACCTGCCCGCTCCAGACCGCTGCGGCTCCTGCACGCGCTGCCTGGACGCCTGCCCCACGGGGGCGCTCACCGGGCCCTATGTGATGGACGCTTCGCGCTGCATCGCCTATCTCAACATTGAACTGAAGTGCTCCATTCCGGAAAAATATCGCGCCCAGATCGGCTCCAACTTCTACGGCTGCGATATCTGCCAGGACGTTTGTCCGTGGAACAGTCCTCAAAAATCAGGTCGCAGCCTTCAGCCTTCAACCGCCGGGTCCCACAATCCGCAGAAGGGGTTTGGACGCACCGGCGCGGCCACAACCGCCCTGCCCGAATTCCAGCCTATGGAAATTGCACTTTCAATATCGGCTGATGCGAGCAATGGAGAAGTCGGCGGGAAACCGGATTTACCGCCTGGGCGGCGCTTCTCGCTATTCAATCCTCCACTCGAAGCGCTTGCGGAACTCGGCGAAGAAGACTTCCGGCGGGCCTTCGCGCGGTCGCCTGTCAAGCGGCCGAAATATAAGGGCTGGCTGCGCAACCTGTGCGTAGTGATGGGCAATTCGCGAGACCGCCGCTTCATCCCCAAACTCGAAGAACTCTCCCGGAACGAAGACCCCGTACTCCGCGAACACGCCGAATGGGCCATGACTCAGCTGGCCGGGGACAGACAAGAGGTTGAACATGAGTGAATTAACCGTTGTCACGGGCGCCACCGGTTATTCCGGCAAATACATCACTCGCAGATTACTCTGCGCAGGCCATCGTGTTCGAACCCTTACCGGGCATCCTGACCGACCCAATACTTTTGGCAATCGGATTGAAATCGTGCCCTACCATTTTGAGGATCCCGATCAACTACAGAGAGAATTGGAAGGCGTTTCGACCCTTTATAACACCTATTGGGTCCGCTTTCCGCATGGGGCCCGCACCTACGAGGGTGCAATCGCCAATACAAAAACCCTGATCCACGCCGCGGAGCAGGCGGGCGTCCGCAAGTTTGTCCACGTCAGTATCGCAAACCCTTCAGCAAATTCTCCGCTCCCTTACTACCGCGGAAAAGCCGAGCTCGAAGCGGCGCTCGCCAAATCCTCGCTGTCCTGGGCGATCGTCCGGCCGACGGTCATCTTCGGGCTGGAAGACATCCTGATCAACAACATCGCCTGGCTGGTCAGAAATTTCCCCATATTCCTCGTTCCCGGCTCGGGCGAATACCGGCTGCAGCCGGTGTATGCGGATGATCTGGCGGAGATCGCGATCAAGGCAGCTTCGAACCCGGAAAACGTCACCCTTGACGCTGTCGGTCCGGAAGCCTATACCTTTGACGAGATCGTCCGCTTGATTGCCCGAACGCTTCACCGGCGGGGCCGGCTCGCTCATGTCCCACCAACTTTCGCCTACTACCTGATCCGCCTGCTGGGGCCCGTCGTCCACGACGTTGTGCTGACCCGCGAGGAAATCAAGGGATTGATGGACAATCTGCTGGTTTCGCATCAGCCGCCCCTTGGCCGGACCGGCCTGGCCGGGTGGCTTAAGCACAATTCCAGCAAGGTGGGACGCCACTACACTTCCGAACTCAAACGCCACTTTTGATGAGCACATTCCGGGCGTCCGCCAGGAATTCCTCTTGACAATAGTCGTTATAACATATAAATTTGAGCCATGGCAGCCGGTCTGAAGGCCGAGATCAAGCAAAAGGCGCCATTCTCGAGCGTTGAGCAGGAAGTTTATCTCAACCTGCTGCGCACAGGCGACGCCATCTCTCAGCGTGTCGAAACGCTTCTCCGGGCTTCCGGGCTATCCATGACCCAGTACAACGTCCTGCGGATCTTGCGCGGCGCCGGAAGGCAGGGGCTGACATGTGGCGAGACCGGCGAGCGCATGGTGACCCATGATCCCGACATTACGCGCCTGCTGGACAGGCTGGAAAAGAGGAAGCTCATCACCCGCGCAAGGAACACCCGCGACCGTCGCGTGGTGACTACACGGATCGCCCCGGAAGGGCTCCGGCTTCTGGCGACACTCGACAAGCCGGTGGCCAGACTGCACCGCGACCTGTTCCGCCATGTGCCGCAACAGGACCTCAAGAAGCTTTCCTCCCTGCTGGAGAAGGTGCGGTCGCCTGAAGGGTGATTTTTATTTCCCTTGATATTTGTTGTAACGAATATCGTCATGAGGCATCCCATACAGTCAGGAGGTGCAACATGGCACAGACTCAGCAAGCTCCGGCAAAGCAGCCGGGAACCGCAACCTGGAATCTCGATCCAGCCCATTCCAATGCACAATTCTCCGTTCGTCATATGATGATCTCGAACGTCAAGGGAGAGTTCACCAAAGTTACGGGCCAGGTTCATTTTGACCCCGGCAAGCCCGAAAGCCTCTCTGCGGAAGCCGCGATTGACGTCAGCACCATCAACACCCGCGAGCCCGACCGCGACAACCATCTGAAAAGCCCCGACTTCTTCCACGTCGAAAAATACCCGGCCATTACCTTCAAATCCAAACGGGCGGTAAAAGACACGCATGGCCTGAAGCTGACGGGCGACCTGACCATTCACGGAGTTACGCGTGAGGTCACTCTCGATGTCGAAGGGCCGACCCCGCCGACGAAAGATCCCTGGGGCAACACGCGCGTTGGCGCTTCCGCAACCGCCAAAATCAACCGCAAAGATTTCGGTCTCACTTATAACCAGGCGCTCGAAACCGGAGGCGTTCTGGTGGGCGATGAGGTAAAGATTACAATTGATGTGGAACTGCTGGCCCAGACGGAGGCCCAGAAGTAACCATGCCGGACGGGCGTGGCCCCGGCTTTTTGCCCGAGTGATGCCTTGACGATGTGTTCCGGGCGGACGGGAGTTAAGCTTTCTTCAGCCCGTTCGGGACCATGGGCATGGAGTAGATGCGCTTGCCTGTGGCGTCAAAGATGGCGTTGCCGATGGCGGGAGCGAGGCCGCAGATGGGAGTTTCGCCGGCGCCTGCGGAAGGCTGGTCCTTGCGGTCGATCAGGACCGGTTGAATTTCAGGAACGTCCTGGAACCGTGGCACACGATACTGGGTGAAAGTGCCGTTGGTGATGCGGCCGTCTTTAAACTCAATGGCCTCGAACAGCGCGCCGCCCAGGCCCATGACGTTGGCGCCCACAATCTGGTTTCGAAGGCCGTTGGGATTCACGACAGCGCCGCAATCGAAAGCCGAGGTGACGCGCACCACGCGCACCTCGCCGCTCGAATGGTCCACCGCAACCTCGGCGCAGGTCGCGACATATCCGCCCTTTTCAACGCCGCCACCCATTCCAAATCCGTGGCCTTTGGAAGGCTTGCGGGTCTTCCATCCAAAAGCTTCTGCGGCAGCCGTGAAAGCAAACTTCAGCCGCTGGTTCTTCAGATTCTTCAACCGGAACTCAAGCGGGTCCATCTTCGCGCGGTGCGCCAGCTCGTCCATGTGCGATTCGCGCGCAAAGTGGTTGGCGGTAGCGGCGAGCGACCGGTACGATCCCTGCCGTAAGGGCGCGTTTACTTCATGAAACTCGATGTGCTGGTTGGGAACGTCGTAAGGCGTCCGGATGGCCGCCTCGCCCGAGTTGTAGTTGTGAAACTCCCAGGCGGTTATAAGGCCGTTCTCGTCCACGCCGCTCGCGATTTCAATCACGCCGGAAGGCCGGAAATACGCCCAGGCGAATTCTTCCTCGCGCGTCCACACCAGCTTGACGGGCTTGCCGGCCGCGCGCGCCAGCCGCGCCGCTTCAATCGCGCACTCGCCCGTGTGCTTGCCGCCATAAGCTCCGCCCGTGTCGGGAACAATCACCCGGCAGTTGCCATTTGAAAGGTGGAAAACTTCTTCCAGTTGCTGCTGGACGCCGAAGGGCCGTTGCGAGCCGGTCCATGCAGTCAGTTTGCCGTTGTCCCATTCGGCCACGGCGGCGCGGGGCTCAAGAGGCGCATGCTGGATATATGCGATGGTGAACGTGGCTTTCAGGCGGTGTCTGGCGGCGGCCAGCCCATCCTTCATGGATCCCGCGACGTAATCCCCGCGGCCACTCGATTCGGCGTGGGACTTCAAATAATCAAAAAGTTCCGCGCTGGAAGGCTGTGGCGTGGTTTTCCAACTGGCCCGGATTGAAGCGGCGGCGCGCTTCGCTTCAAACTCGCTCGGGGCAACCACCCCCACAAAATCGCCGTCGTGCACCACCGTCACGCCGGGCATGGCTTTTGCTTTCGACACGTCGAGCGAATCCAGCGTTGCTCCAAAAGCTGATGGGCGCACGACCTTGCCGAACATCATCCCCGGCCGCCGGATGTCAGAGGCAAACTGGTGCTCCCCAGTCACAAACGCCCGGCCATTAACTTTAGCGACCGAGGTCCCGGCCACTTTCCAATCAGCAGCGGGAGTTAGAGGGTCATTTTCAACGACCGCCTGCGCCAGGGTCTGCCCCTGGGCAAGCTCCGCGTAACTTACCGAGCGGGTGGTGTTCGGCTGCAGGACTTTGCCATCCTCGGCAACCAGGAGCGAAGGGGGAACATCCCATCGCTTCGCCGCCAGGCCGACCAGCAGGTCACGCGCCACGGAAGCTACCTGTCGGAGGTGCTTGTTCATGGTGGGAGTGGTGCGGCTGCCAAACGTTCCCATATCAAACGGCGTGACGTCGGTATCACCCATCACCAGGCTGATGTCGCCAACCTTCACGTGCAATTCTTCCGCCACCGCCTGCGTCAGCGAAGTGCGAATGTTCTGGCCCATTTCCGCCTTGCCTGTATAGACCGTCACCGCGCCATCTTCGCCGATGTGCAACCAGGCGCCGATATTCTGCGGCAGCGCCTCGCGAAAACGGGAACCTCTGTGGCCCGATTCCTGCGCCACCGCTTTCGGCAGCAGCAGAAAGACGGCAACGCCGCCGCCTGCCAGCTTGAAGAAGTCACGCCGGTCCAGATCAAAGTGACGGAGCGGCGCTTCCTGAAGCTCGTAACGCTCGGGCTCGACGGTAATTTCCGGAACGTTCCCTTTGCTCATCTTCACGACTTCTTCATGGCCGCCGTGGCGCGCCTGATGGCCTCAACAATGCGCGGATAGGTCCCGCAACGGCAAATGTTGCCCTGCATAAACTCTCGAATGGTCTTTTCACTGGGATCAGGATGCTCGCGAAGCAATACCACGGCGGTCACAATCATGCCGGAAGTGCAGTAACCGCACTGCATCGCTTCCGCGTCGAGAAAAGCCTGTTGCACTGGATGGAGCCGGCCGTTCCGGGCCAGCCCTTCGATGGTGGTGATCTGTTTTCCGGCGGCATCGCCCACAGGCGTCAGGCAGGAGTGGATGGGCTTTCCGTCCAGCAGCACCGTGCAGGCTCGGCACTGGCCCTCGCCGCACCCGAATTTGGTCCCGGTGAGGCCCACATCGTCACGCAACACGCTGAGCAGAGTGGCCTCCGCGTCGGCGTCAATCGCGTGGCGCTTCCCGTTCACGAGGATTTCAGTGATCCTGGCCATGGCAACGAGTAGCGGCTTTCAATATGTATCAGACGGGTTGAAAAGGCAAACAGGTTACCAGGTTTTTTCGCTGGTAACCTGCGCCATTCATTTCTGAACTACTTTCCGGTTGCGAAGCGTTTTTCAATGGCTGACCAGTCCACAACATTCCACCAGGCCTTGATGTACTCAGGCCGCCGGTTCTGGTATTTCAGGTAGTAGGCATGCTCCCACACGTCGAGCCCCATCACGGGGAACTTGCCCTCCATCAGCGGGCTGTCCTGGTTGGCCGTTGAATAGATGTCCAGCTTGCCCGCGCTGTTTTTCACCAGCCACGCCCAGCCCGAGCCAAAGCGCGTAGACGCCGCAGTTTCAAATTTTTCCTTGAACTGGTCAAACCCGCCGAAAGTGCTCTTGATGGCTTCCGCCAGATTCCCTCCCGGCTGGCCGCCCTTCTTCGGCCCCATGATGGTCCAGAACATGGAGTGGTTGGCGTGGCCCCCTCCGTTGTTGCGGACGGCCGTCCGGATGTTTTCCGGCGCCAGCGCACAATTGTTGGCCAGAAGTTCCTCGACGGATTTGCCGGCCAGGTTGGAAGCCGACTCAATTGCCTTGTTCAAATTGTTCACATATCCGCCATGGTGCTTGCCATGGTGTATTTCCATCGTTGTTTTATCGATATAAGGTTCCAGTGCATCGGTTGGGTAAGGCAGTTCAGGAAGAGAAAACGGCATTGCGCCTCCTTTGGATATTGTAGGTGAAGATCCCATCACAACCTCCTTCCAAAATCTGGTTTTCAGCAGCTTTGCATCAATCGAGGCTGCCTCAGAGGTACCCTCAAGAACCAGGCACCGGGGGCGGAATCAATGCTCCCGAGATCGGAGCTCAAGCTGCTCGCGTTCGTCCAGCCGCGCTACAACACTCTGTGCCCAGAATGAAGAAATGTCGGAATTCCGGATTTGTTTCGCCCCATTTTTCATCGGTGCCCCCAGTTTATCACACTTGGGAAGGAAGAGATGAAAGCCAAGGCCGGCATCGCCATTGCCATTTTCGGCAGTGCCCTGACCCAAGCCATCCTATTTCGACTTCCGTTTCGATAAGGGAGTATCATAGTGACCCAGCGGAGTATTGGATTCGCAAGGCATAACTTTGCCGCTACCGGTAAAGCATGTCAGTGGGCTTCAAAACGGACAGGCCGGAACCACAAAAGACCGCAAGTGCTCTGTTCATCATCGGACGCTCTTCAATGGAGGCAGGCGAATTCACCCGCCTGCTGGCCATCCACGAGGCCGGGGTTGTGATGGACGTGCGCAGCCGGCCGGCCAGCGGCCGATTCCCACATTTCAATGGCGCAGTGCTGAAAAACATTCTGCCAAGTGAAGGGATTGCCTACCAGTTTCTTGGCGAGGAATTGGGCGGTCGCCCGGCCGACCCCGTAGCTTAAGGCCCGGACGGAGTCGTAAATTACCGTGCCTGCCGCAGGTCCTCCAACTTCAGTGCAGGCATTGAACGTATCGAGCGCGAGCTTCAAACCCGGCCGATCGTGCTGATGTGCGCCGAGGAAGACCCCATCGAATGCCACCGTTTCCTCATGATTTGCCCCGAGCTGGTGGTTCTGGGCCTTCACCCCCTGCACATTCGGCGGGACGGGAATATCGAAACACAGGAGACGGCTGAAGGCCGCCTTCTGCGTTCAACGGGACTCGGCCACGTCGCCGCCAACACGCTTTTCCCTGCGGCCCGCGCCGAGACCATCGAGGAGGCCCTGGAGCTGCAGGCACGGAAACATGCCTTCCGTGTTGACCCGCACCTTGTCCATAGCGGATTCTCACTGACTCTCGTGCCGTAGCGCCTGCGGATATAGGAACTGGCAATTCCTTTTCACCGCAAACGATTCCCCGCACCCAAAACCGTGGTTACGATGCCTTCAGTTCGTGCCATCCTTTTGCGCAAATGGACTGGAAAAACAAGCTCTGCTTTGTGGGCCGGCGCAGAGCGTTGTCGTCCACGCTCTGCGGATCGCTAAAGGAAGGCTACGCTCTTTCCTCTTCAGGGGATGAAGCCCGCCATGGTGGGGCTTGCTCCTTTTTGTCGGACCTGAAGGTCCGACCCCCTGGTTCTGCCGCCAGACAGGGTCACGATTCTTTCCATAGGAGGTCGGAGCTTCAGCTCCGACATTTGTCATGGCCCTCTAGTCCAATGGGCTCCAGCCACTGAAGTTTGTAGTTCCCGACAAGAGAACGGGAGCCCGAAGGGCTCCCCTACGAAGACGAAAAGGTAGCGGCGCGTTTACCGCGCCATATCAGGAATTGGCGGCGTAAAGCCGCCGCTACGGGCGGCGCGTCAGAAAAAGCTTGACAACTCTACGCTACTATGCTAGTCTTCAGAATGTCGCGCCGGGCGGGGCACCAGCCAGGAATAATAGGCAGTCTATATGGACTATTTAATGTATGTAAGCGACTGAAAACACGAGAAGGCGTATTTGGCCGTCAAAACGCGCGGGACAAAAAAGATGTTATTTGCAGAAACGAAGCCGAGAAGTTGTTGAAAACAAAGGCAAAGGCTACACATGTTAGCCGAAACGAACCCGAAAACGAACCCGAGAAGTCCTTTAGATTTGAACCTGTGGAAAAAACGAACC
>DATEKC010000120.1:0-3298 GCA_035277665.1 Terriglobia bacterium | reverse complement strand
CTGTGAAGAAAAGGTCGTGCCGTTCCTCCGGATTTTCTAATCCCAGCGCGAATGGCCACGGCCGGAGACGACCTCGCAAGGACAAGCAGTAACACGAAATTGCAACAGGTAGGATGGTAGCCCATGCGTCAGCGAAATCGAACTCAACCACGTGCTGATAAATGAGTGGCCGAACGTGATGAAATGGCTGAAAAGCTTCGATTTGCTCAGGTCTGCGGGATTGGAGCGGCTGATTCTGCGCGCCTGAACGGCGGCGAGAGGCCATAGGCGCGGCCCTCTCTACTACCATTCCAGTATCGAACCCTTGCGAAGACGCGTACACTGTGCACCATTCGAGGTTACAACGTAACACCTGACTCTCGGACCCCCGGCCTTCCGATCAGGTCCGAGATGGCCCGATTGGCCCGTTTTCAACGGGTCCGAGGGTATCCGAAACGAGTTGGCTCGGACCCCTGTTTTGCGGAATTTGGGCAAAAATCTGCCAATCCAAGGACCTGAAAGTCCGAAATTTGGGCCTACCCTCGTGACAATTATCAGGGAATCTCATGTCTACACGCAGGGAGCAAAGAATCAATGAGTGACGTGGGGATATTTCGCCAGTTGGCAGTTCCATGTAAGAAAATACGGGCATGACGACACTTCCTGATCTGCACGACGGTTTCTTTGATGGTCTATGGCTTTCGGCAGACAAACGCGCTCGTTTCTTCGTTCGCACAGTGGCGGGAGAACGTTCCACAATTATTATGACTGACGTTCAAGCTCTAAACATCTGCGGTCTTAGGGCTGGAAATATCATCTTCGACCTTGTTCTCATCGCGCCAGACAAACTCTCCATGAAAGACATCGAACAGGCTTACGACCTGAAAAGTGGCGAAGTGGAGAAGGCAAGTCAACTCCTTCGCAAAGCGCAGGAGCAGGGCCTTTCCGGGCTTGAAATCAATCCTTCGTATGGGGCCGAAGGTATAGCGATATTTCGGGCAGTGGCAACTGTCCCGGAGCACGTTCTGGCGTAGGCCCCCGCTAACTGTCGTAAGCAGGCCTGTACACTTCAGAACCCATACGCAGGCACTACCATCTTCCCGCCAGCTTCATGGCTGCGGCGATGGCGAGTGCCCCAAAGAGAATGCCTGCTATGAAGTGCAGAATCCGCTGTGACCAAGTGTGAGAGTACAGAGGTGGAGCACCTGTGACAGTGTGCGTGCGGTTCCCAAAGTTACTCTGGAGCAATACGTTGGTTTACGCCCGCTGCGCTCTTCGGGTCTTGCACACCGGGACGGTTCTGATTCTTCAAGAACCATTCCCTCTCTTCCTTGACCCGTAACGCATCATTCAGGCAGGAGCACACCGTGCGGTGCCATTGTTTCGCTTTACCCTCGTACCATGAAATTCGGAACTTTCCCTCACGGTAGTCTTTCAGGTAGAGAGTGCCATCCGCCTTGAGCTTGGGAAGCACCACAGGACGATCCGTCCACCGCCCCTCAACCTGCACTCTTTCGTAAATTTTGGCTCTTTTGTTCGCCACGGGAAAACTCGCTCACTGCTTCATACGCAGGGCCGCAGCAACATAGAGAATTTAAAAAAATAGTCACCACGGTAGTCCAACGGACTGGAGAGAACCCGTATGCGCTTGGGAATAAAAAACTTAAGGAAAGATGGTAGCGCTACCGGGAATCGAACCCGGGTTTGAAGATTGAGAATCTTCCGTCCTAACCCCTAGACGATAGCGCCACTAGGCGAGACTTCTTGATTATAGCAAGGGGCGGTTTCAGGGTTTCAGTGTGTCACAGGTTTCAAGGTTTCAAAGATCGATCAAGGTCTTCGCGCACCGCAACTGCCCACCACGAACTTCTGAAACCCCGAAACCTGAACCCTGCAGCCCTTGAAACTCACTCCACAAACCTGCCGTAATACACCCGGGTCTTATATTCCCAGTCCACCAGGCCGTCCTGCTGGTAGCGGCGGAAGATGACCTGCAGTTCGCTCCGCATGTGCTCGTGCCCAGGGTGGCCGGGGGCGGGCACGTAGGAAGAAGACAGGCAGCGCCCCTGCACCCCTTCCCAATCGAACTGCTGGCGGATGAAGAACACCTCCTGGCGGAAATGGCCGGGACAGAAGAACTGGGCCAGGGCCTCCTCGCCTACGTTGCGATGGTCCACGCGGGCATAATCCCGTGAATAGCGGTGCAGCAGTTGCTCGTAGTCGGCCAGAAAGGGAGTGGAGGTCAGGCGCTCGTTCCAGATCAGCGCCACCCACCCGCCGGGCTTGAGGATGCGCTCAAATTCCGCGCGGGCCCGGGGACGGTCGAACCAGTGGAAGGCCTGCCCGGCGGCCACCAGGTCCACGCTGTGCGCCTCCAGGCCCGTGGCCTCGGCGCGGCCTTCCCGGCTGACGAGCTGAGCAAAGCCGCGCAGGTATTCTTCCCCAGCTGCGCGCATGGCGGCATTGGGCTCGACAGCAAACACCCGGTTACCATTCTCCAGAAAGATTTTGGTCAGCAGGCCGGTACCGGAGCCGATGTCAGCCACTGCCCACTGCGGGGTCAGGCCGCAATGGCGCCGCAGGCATTCCAGCAGTTCAGGCGGGTAGCCGGGGCGGTAGCGGACGTAGTCGGCAACACGGTCGGAGAAGCGTTCGGTGGGGCGAAGGGCATCGGGTCGTTGTTCGTTGATCATTGGTCGTTGGGTATAAGAACCAGATTACAACTAAGCGGCAGGATGTGCGGAAGCGTGCGACGTCATCCCTCGCTCAGGAATTCCTCCCCGACTCAAAGTCGGCTTGGCGTGAAAAAAAAGAAACCCCTATTCACCCGGCAAAAGCCGGGCGCTTCCACACCTTGACAAACATCCCAGGCCAGGGGCACAATCTTATTAGGCGAACAAAAAGCGAAAGTAGCTGGATCGCCCACCTAGCCGTTATTTCCGAGGGTCCTCATGTCTTCCGCCGTCATTCGCGCCTCATCGCCGTCGCCACTTTTGCCCCTGGAAACACCGTTCCATGAGCCTGGCCGCAGCCGCCTGCTGGAGCTCCCTCGGGGGGTGGTGCCGGGCTCGAAGCTGGAGGCGCGGCCCGCGCCCGCCACCGTGCCCAGCGGCATTGCCCAGATAGACGCCCTGACCGGGGGCTTGCCCCGTGGCGCACTCACCGAAATTTTTGGCCCTGCCTCTTGCGGGCGCACCAGCCTGGTGCTAGCGGCGCTGGCCGATGCCACCCGCCGCCAGGAAGTCTGCGCTCTGGTGGACGCCGGCGACAGTTTGCATCCCGAGTCGGCGGCCGCTGCCGGCCTGGACTTGCGTCGACT
>DATEKC010000119.1:0-76868 GCA_035277665.1 Terriglobia bacterium | reverse complement strand
CAATCCTTCATAGAACGCCCTCGCTTCGCCGCTCTCATGCTCCAACCGCTTCTCCACCACCTCGCCCGTCTCCGTGTCCAGCATCGCAATTACCTGCATGCGCGAGTGCAAATCACACCCTATAATGTTCATGTCTCGGCTCCTCCTTTGCTGAGAGTTCCTGACTTCTTCACAATGCCAGTTTACTCTCGCCATCGAGGAGCCGATGGCCTTATGACATCAGACACGACAAAGCGGGTGGCTGCTTCGGCCGCGAAACCATAAGATGGATAAGCGAATGGTCCCCCAGAGTCAGGTGGGGAGATGGTGAATTAACATCCAGGGGAACGAACGGACCCCAAATCTGGCAATAAACCGGCAAGTTGACGATCGACTGTGCGCGCCCCACATAGTGAAATGGCGATTTTTTCGGCCCGACCACCGGAACGATTGATACTACTCCAAACTCTCCTGCAGACCTAATTTCGCTTCCGCAACCTTAGTCCTGCCCGCAACGTCACCGCGGGTGACCTCCGAAACCTGCCAAAAAACAGTATCTTTCTGAAGGGTGCGCCCCTTTTGATTCCCTTCACAACGTCCTCGAGGGCAGCAAAGACGAATGCGCCGGCATCTCCAATACGGACAACTACTTAGAACCAAAGTAAGCACTCTAGCGGATTGTAATGCCTGGAAGCCTCCTATAACGTAAAACAATTGGGGGAGGGCGGGCCGCGCCAGATGATGCGGCCGACGTCAGAAGCATGCGAAGGTTCCGCTCGTCTTTCCAGGGACAAGGTGGAGTTATGACCCGAAAGAGAATCCTTGCTGTTTTAGTTTCTGATGGAAGTCGTGATTTTACAAAATTGAGAAGCCTGCTTAAAACGCTGGGGGTGGAAATCTGGAGCACTTATGCTTGCGCGGAAGCTGCACGGCTGGTGGACCAGACCCGGCCGGAATTGATCTTCACTGCAACGGAACTGATCGACGGAACGTGGAGCAAGAATGTGGAACTAGCGGAAAATGCGCCTGTGCAGACCAACGCCATCGTGGTCGGCAGGAGCCATGACATCGGGCTCTACCTTTCGGCCATGGACCGTGGCGCGTTCGATTTTATCATTCCGCCCTTCGAGTGGAATACATTGAACCATGTTGTGCGGGTAGCTGGGGGAAACGCCCGGCGGCAAAGGAAAATTCAGGACAAGAAGGCCGCAGCTTGACTTTATTTCCCCGGAAGGTGGTGTGGCCATGATTCGGCGGCTGCGGGCTATTCCACGCGACACAGAGGACCAGACGATGCCAACAAGGCAATCCCCTTACGCCATGGACGAATGCGAAGATGCCCCGGGATGCGTTGTCCTGATTTTCAGCACGGACAGAGGCTTTTTAATCCGCTATTGCGAAATGTTTATTTCCCTGGGATTCAAGCCTCTTACCGCTTCGACGCCTGAGGCGGCAACGGCACTCCTGCGCCTGCTGGTGATGTCGCTTGTCGTACTGGACCAGGAAAGTGGAACGGCAGAGTGCTGCCAGATCCTTCGGCGTGCACGAGATCTGCAATACCATGCCCCGGCTCTGGTGATTGCCCGGACGTCCGATCACAGCTTCCGCTATGAGGCTTTGTCACTCGGCGCCGCGGATTACTTGGATCACCCAGCCTTGCCTGAGGATATCATCCATGCACTCCTTCCCGGTGGTAGTCACCGGGAAAGACCGGTCTCATCTGTCGCATTTCATGCTGAAACACACGAGGGAGGAGTACAGTAATGACACCAGCGCATAGCGGTTTTAAAACACACATTCCTGACCTGAAGACTCCATTAGAGTACAAAATTCTCCTGATGAGCACGGGTGAATCTGCTCCCGAGATATTGGCCGAGCTGGGAAAATTGCCGGGCAGCATCATACAGGTATGCTCCAGTTTTGTGGAATTGGCCCTCTGCCTTAAACAGGAACCATTTCACATTGTCATGCTCGTCGAAGATGAAGGCTCGTCACCGGACTGTGACGCTGCCATTGACCATCTCGCCGAAGCGCACAAGGGGACGCCGGTTCTGGTGATTGGACGGGCTGCCATGGATAAATACACTGGCAAGGCACCGAACCGCGCGAACTAGCACTCGTCTTGAATGTGAGTCAAACAGCAAGCCATCGACCGTGGCGGCCTACTTTTATTGGCAATATCGCCCGCTGAGATTCTGAATCCGCCTGCTGGCGCCGAACACATTCCACCCTCCGGATTGTATACCGACATCCCGCATCCCAGTCGCCGCACACCGTGATCGAACCTCTGTGTTTAGAAATTCCGCACTGCGACCGCCAGAATGCGCCGAGGCTGTCACGCCGCGAATTCGAGGGCGCGAGGGGAACTTGCGTGGAGAGGATTCCCAGGCGTTGGGGCTAGGTGGCGTTAGCCCGCAGTGGGGAAAACGCTAATTTTTGAAGGCAAACTCGACCAGGGATTCGTGGACTTCAATGTCACCGTTGTACTCGATATAT
This sequence comes from Terriglobia bacterium, assembly GCA_035277665.1. Lineage (GTDB taxonomy): Bacteria > Acidobacteriota > Terriglobia > UBA7540 > UBA7540 > SCRD01. Next base: position 74,393 of record DATEKC010000119.1, on the reverse strand, counting down.
CCCTTTTTCTTAAACTGGCTCATGTAGTTACTTACTTGTGCTCGTGTGGCTCCAATCATCTGGGCGAGGGTCTCGTGGGTCACCCGCGGATTGATGTTTGACGAACCCTGCCCTTTGCCAACCCGGGACAACAACAGGAGGGCTCGAGCCAACCGTTTTTCGGTCGAATTGAATAGCTGGTCGACGAGGTCTGCCTCGATGGAAAGCTGGCGTGTGAGAAGGTGTGATAGAAAAACTTCTGAAAGTTTCGGCTCATCTCGAAGTAACTTTGCCATGGCTGACTTTTCTATTCGAATGACCGCACAGTCCCCGACCGCTATAGCCGTGGCAGGGCGAGTATTCTGTCCGACGAGGCATCCTTCACCAAAGAAGTTGCCAGACCCCAATATCCCGATGATGGCTTCTTTTCCTCTTGTAGAACAGACTGTGAGCTTCACCTGCCCGGTTTGCAGGAAGTACACACTATCCGAGGCCTCTCCCTGGGCGTAGATTATGGAATTCTTCCGAAAATGAATGCACGATCTTGGCTTGTGGATCTTTCGGAATAAAGAATCGGGGTCAAATTCCGCAATGTGCTGACGGCGGAAAGGCATGGTTGGTCTCCATGCGTCCCCCCTCACCGTTTGATCTTACGACAAAGGCACGGCATATCTCGCTTTTTCAGTCTATCACACCCACTCTCGGTTTCAGGGTCGAGCACTCTGCGAAAGCCCGGTCACACGCTTCATCAAAGGCGGTGTTAGCCCCGGCCAAACAGGGAACCTGCGTGGACTGTGTGGACTGTGTTGACCTCCCCACCACGCCTCCACCTGAAACGACTAAGACGACAAACGGCTCAAGGTTCAATCAGACCGCGGCGAATGGCATAGCGGACAAGACCTGAAATTTCGTGTACCTCGAGTTTCTCCATGACGCGAGTGCGGTGCGACTCAGCAGTTTTCACGCTGATGTTTAACAGGCAGGCCACTTCCTTTGTGCTCTTCCCTTCCGCAACCAACTGCAGGACCTGCATCTCCCTGGAGCTTAACGAATCGACTGGCACCTCAAACCTATTCAGAAAGGCATCGACTATCAAATCAGAAATGTCGGAGCTCAGGTAAGTTGATCCGCGTAATATCTCCCGGATGGCACGCACAAGTTCTTCTTCGGCGCAACTCTTCAGCACGTAACCTTTAACGCCGGCCCGCAACGCTTCCAGAACGTAAGCGGCCTCTGTGTGAATCGTCAGGGCGATGATCTTGGTGTGCGAAGCGCTGTGTTGGATGGCTTTGGCCACGGTGATGCCGTTCATCAACGGCATAGCCAGATCCAGCAGGGCAATGTCAGGCTCTAGTTCCCCGATGAGCCGGACGGCTTGGCGGCCATCCGAAGCCTCGGCCACGACATTGAAGCCATCCCGCTCAAGGAGAGCTTTCAAGCCCTGCCGCACCATCTCGTGGTCATCTGCCAGCAGAATACGGATTGACATTTTTTTCTTCCAAGGGGGGCAACCAGTATCCCGGTCTGAAGTATTTTGGGGGCAGGCCTGAAACTTGCTAAGTACGCTGGGCGCAGCGTTTTGCACTAGCTGTGCGCACCAGCCGCGATTTTTCTGAAGAATCTGCCTGAAACTGCACGCTGTCAACTGCCCTGCAACATAACGGTCTAGACCGCCGTTGCATTCGCAAAATGACCTGAAAGCCTGTGAGTGGCTTGTTTGAAACAAGCATAAGCAGCATTGACGATGATGTAGCCAAGTTCCACCGTGTTAAAGGGAGGAACCACGAAATCAAAAGCTCCCGCCTCCAGCGCATCCAGATAGAGAGGCACATCGACAAACCTGGAAACAAGAATCACTTCAGCGCGGGCAGGGGTCCGCCTGGCCATCTGAAGCATTTGCTTCCAGTCTCCGTCGGGGAGACGAAGGCCCGTAAAGATGACGGCGGCGGTGCTGCACCGCCCGATTTCTTGCGCGGCTTCCAGGGAACTCTTCAAGGTCCGAATTTCCAGTGGGCAGGGATGCAAAACCCGGCTCAGTTCGGGCATCAGTGAGTCATCTCCAGAAACAAGGATGATGCGCGGCAATTCATCTGTCTCAAGACAAACGCTACCGGGAGGGGTTAATTCGCCCATATCAGACCGCTTCAAGCCCTGGCTCCGGACGTCTGGGCGGGTGCGCAAAGAGGCTCGATGTTCCTTGAGCGCGAACCTTTGCCCCCACGAATGATCATCCGAAGAGGTCGTGGTGTCATCGATTGCTAGAATGCGCGTTGGGGCCATTGGGCTGTACCTCTCGTCCCTCTCACCGCGGAGTGGGACACCGCCTGAACGCTGGGGCGCTTTCTTGCGTCGAGAAGCGAGAGCGGCGTCCCACTACTGACTGTTATCCTATTAGCCGCATAGTAGCTACCCTGGATTGCGATGTCTGTACAAAATTGAACAACCTGAAAACAGCAATCAGCAGCGCGTTTACTTTGCCACGGTGAGCAGAGGCTGGTAGAAAGTCGGAGATTGATTGTTTCCTATGTTGCAGGCGGGGCGATAGCGTGCGATAAGATCGTGTTCGACCCAGCGTCGCTGCTGTGCCTTCAACAAGGGGGTGGGGCAAAAGGCGACATAGAGGGTTGCGGAGCCACAGGCTTCGGCCATCCAGTGGTTGAAACACTCGTGGTTCTGATGCACGCGCTGAGAGAAATTACCGGCCTCGCCGAAATAAATTGCGCGGAATGCCCTTGGCCGACAGGATGCATCGGGCACCAGGATGGCATAGATGCCGGACGAAACGGGAGGTTGAATTAGTGCAAAGGGCATGGGCTCCGTGAAGATGCGATTGCTAAAACGAATGCCAGCCCTCCGCGGCTCGTGGATGTTCACCCAGCCTGAGACCTTCATCAAAATCTCCCCGCAGCAGCTTAGCACAAGATATTGTAGCCGCGTAATGGAGAATTCCATATGTAGTGGCGAGATCTGGGGAGTGTTGGGGACAGAACACTCGGGTTTCGGGCGTGCGGCCGAACTTGCCGGAGGATTTTCAAAGCTGTGATTCAAGAACGGGAAAGTCGGATGGCGTTGCGTTTGCCGGCCGGAGCCGGCACGAACATACAGCGGCGTGGAGGCAAAACAGAGGGGCCGCCGATGGAAATCACGGAGGCCCCTCAAACTGCATGTAACGCGGGTTAGAAAATGATCTTCCCTGCAAACTGAATTTGGCGGTTATTGCCTTTGGTTGATCCGACCGTCCCAAACGATGAAGTTCCAAAAGTTGAGCTCGGATTGCTGAACGCCGGAGTGTTGAAGAGGTTGAAGAACTCGGCCCTGAATTGGAAATTCCAGCGCTCGGTGATGGGGATATTTTTAAAGAGCGAGGCATCAAAGGTGATCAATCCCGGCCCGTAAAGCATGTTGCGCCCTGCGGTGCCGTAATTGTACGGAACCGGGAGAGCATAAGCTGGACTGGTAATGCAGTTGGTCAGTTGGCCCGATCCGCAATTGGTGGACGGTGTCACGATCAGGTCCGGGCGCTGGTGCCCCACACCGGTGTTGACGATGTCCCGGCCGATAGTGACGTTGATGGGGAAACCACTCTGCAGCGTGGTGATGCCGTTCACCTGCCAGTTGGCCAGCAGGGTTTGAACCGCACGCGAGGGGCTGCCCTGGAAGAAGGGCAGGTTGTAGACGTAGGAGGCTACGAAACGGTTCCGAACATCCCAGTCGGAACTTGCATAGTCGCGGCTCATGTTATAGGCGTCCATGGGATAGCCGCCGCCGTTGGAGTCGGTCCCGATATCCAGGTTGTGCGACCAGGTGTAAGCCAGCCTCAGCGAAGCCCCATGGAACGTGCGCTGGTTGAAGATGACGTTCAGCGCGTTGTAGTGGGCGTACTCGTCGTTGCTGATGGTGCGGATCACGCCCCAAAGCTGGTTGGGACGCCGCGACTGCACAGAACCCGGACCTGGGGGCGGTGTATTGCTGTAGAAGCTCCTGTCAAGGTGATAGGTGTGGGAACCCATATACTGAACGTCCAGCCCGGCGCTCTGCCAGAGCGAGCGCTCCACGTCAAAACTCCACTGCTGCATGCGTGCCGTTGGCACGAATGGGCCGATGGTGATGACGTTCGGCGGATTCTTATTAGTGGTCAGTGACGAGCCCGGGGTGGGGTTGTCAAAGGTCAAGTTGGGGCTGGTCACGCTTGCCGTCTGATACAGGATCACGGGCGCGAAGGGAGGATTGATGTTGAGGAACGTGTAGCTGTTCATCTGGTTGGGGTTGTAATAGATTCCGAACCCGCCCCGCACTACCCAGGCGTTCGTGACACGATATGCAAAGCCAACCCGGGGGCCAAAGTTGTTGCGCTGCGGGGTGTAGAACTGGAAGCCCGGCTGTGGCGGATTGGAGGGGATCAGCGCGGTTTGTGCAGGGTTCAGAATAGTGGCGTTACCGTTCAGGGTGGAAGGTGAGCTGGAGACGTCGTAACGCAAACCAAGGTTCAGCGTCAGCTTCGGAGTGAGGTTGATGTTGTCCTCCACAAAGAATCCGTCTCTCCACTGTCCCACCAGGCCGGGAACTTCCGCGCCCGGCGTCGTGTCGCTGAAGGGGACGCCCAGGACAAAGTCCGCCGGGGCAAATCCCGTGAGCTGCCCGGTGAAATTGAACTGGCCGTTAGGAGAGTTATTGGCTGTACGTCCGGTTTTCAGCTTGGCCAGGTCACCGCCGATAATAAAGTTCTGCTTTCCACGGATCCAGTTGAGCTGATCGTCGATTTCCCAGGTCTCGTCTGTCTGGAACCAGTTGGTACCACCATTGCCGACGCCCAGATACCCGTCGATGGCGATCACAGGAGCGTCCGGGTTGGCGGAGTTAAACGGAAAGCCCGGGATGCCGAGGTTCTTGATGAGCGACTGCGTGGAGGGGTTCTGATAGAAGTTGTTCACCGCGTTGGTCGTCATCGAGTTCCGGCCCACATAGAGGGCGTTGACCATTGATGGACTGATGGTCTGAGTGTATCCGGCCACCCAGTTCGTTTGTGAATTGGGCGCATAGAGAGCGTCATAGCTGTTGGCCCCACCGTAATCAGGCGTGTCTTTAAAATAAGCAATGCGGAAAAACAGACGCGTCTTCTCACCGAGGTTCTGGTCAACCCGGTCGGTTGTTACATCATAGTTCTCATTGTTGACAATCGAAGCCACATAATTGTTGGTAATGGCCCCTGCTATGTTTGGCGCTGGAATGATCTTCAGCAGGTTCGCCGCCTGCGGGGCAACCGGGACGGTTGTGACCACGGGGTTCCCCGGAAGCAGAGGATTAGTGATGGGGGTTGAAACTTCAGAGAAATCCCCGTTCCGCATCAATGGCGTCAAGACCGTCTGGAGGGAGGGGCTCGCTGACAGTTCGCGAAAGCCTTCATATGAACCCATGAAGAAGGTCTTGTCTTTCCCGTTGTACAGGCGCGGGATCACGAACGGGCCACCCACTTCCACACCAAACTGGTTCTGGTGGAAAGGCGTTTTGGGTGTGCCCTGCTTTTCAAAGAACTGCCGGGCGTCGAGCGCGTCATTGCGGATGAACTCGAATGCCGCACCATGCAGCTGGTTGGTGCCGCTCTTCGTGACCAGATCCATATGCACACCCAGGTAGCCGCCGTACTGGGCAGAATACGTTCCCGTCTGGACATGGAATTCCTGGATGGCATCCACTGAGGGCAGAAAATTGATCTGGGTAATCAGATTGTTCATCAGGCTGACGCCGTCCATGGAAACCTGGTTCTGGATGTTCCGGCCGCCAGCGCCAATGAACCGCTCTCCGGGAGGTATGCCGCTTCGCGAATTGCTCGTCTGATAAACCCCTGGTGTAGTGACGGCCAGCTCCAGCACATCGCGCCCGTTCAGGGGCAGGTCGGAGATCTGCCGTTGGCTGACGACCTGGCTGACGCTGGCATCGTCAGTGGCGATGGCCGGCGCGCCGGCTTTCACGGTCACTTCCTGGGAAACCTGGCCCACCTGAAGAGTGAAGTCGGTACGGACAATCTGATTCACCTGGACCAGAATTCCGGTCTTCTGCGTGGTTTTGAAGCCCGAGGTCTTCACCGCAATGGTGTAGGTCCCGATATTGACATAAGGTATGGAATAATCCCCCGTGGAATTTGTGGTTGTGCGGTAGGTCGTGGAAGTTTCACTCTGGACGGCCACGACGCCAGCGTTGGGAACGACAGCACCGGTGGAATCCTTAACAGTTCCCACCAGCGAGGTCGTCCTGGAAAGTTGCCCGAAGCAAGGAGCTGCAAACAAAAGTGAAACAACAACAATAAACCAGGGAACCCTTTTCCCGGTGAACATACCTCACCTCCTTATTATCAGTAGTATGACTTTTGCCCTTGAATCCGCATTTCAGAAGAGATTCACCTGTGCCCCATTCGGCCCGTCCTCGGGAAACCGATTGCGCTCGACAACTCCGGCGGTTGTAGAAGCTGGTGCATCAAGAGCGGTTTGTGTTCCTCACCCATGACGACAATCTCATATTTTCAAAATGGATCACGCGCAAAGATTGCGCCATTTCCTGTGGCGACGAGCGCTTACCGCTGCCGCACACCACCCCACAGCCGTGCAGATTGTCCAATTGCAAGAACCCGACGCAAGAGAAGCTGAGATTACCGCCCCATTAACAGTGTTGCGTGTATTGCGAAGTTAATAGCACGGCCAACAAGAGTATGTCAACATCGATTTTTGCAAGTCTACTTTTGCAGGCTGCCGATGACTTCTCTTGTATCAACCTCGAAAGCTTGGGTCTTCGTATTGGAAATCCGAACCGGAAAAACAGCGATCACGAGGAAAAACCTTCGGAAGAGAACGGCGCGGTTTTTGACACTGCCGGATGGGTGGGCGAAGATAATCCACGGGGGAACAAGGAGAGAAAGGTTGAAAAAGTTACGAATACAGGCTGTGGCCTGTGCGGGGTTCCTGCTGATGGCGCTGTTTGCTTCCCCATCCGGCGCTGCCACGACCGTGCAGGAAAAGGCGATATCCAAACAGCCCGCGAAGGAACAGAAACAGGAAAACCAAGTTCGGGGCGCGAGGGACATGGCCGATGGGCAGATCAAGACCGTCACCTGCAAGGGCCGTGCTATGGTCATGATCTTTGACGATTCGGATGAAATACTCCACCTGCGCGCCGACAATTACTTCAAGGTGAATTTCAGCGCCATCAACTTTACTCCCAGCGGCACCATGAATCCCTGCAAGACGGTTCAGGGGATGTATGGCCGCGTCCACTATTACCACATCAAAGGCCACCCCAAAGAAGGGGAGCTGATTTCCGTGGAACTCAGGAAGTAGGTCCGCCGTTAAAGAGAGGTTTGCCCTCCCATCGCTTTCTCACTTGCAATGTTCAGAGAGATGATCCTGTGCAATGGGAGCCGCATCTATTGCAGCAAAACCCGTCTGTGCCCCCGCCCGATACCCGGAGCATCGCACAAAACTTCCCTTTGCGCGCACCGTTAACTTATGATATAACCCCTTGCCCAGGAAGTAAATAAGGGGGTAGAAATGATTGCTCAATTTCACTGGCACGAAGCCGATTACGTTTCTGCTCAAAAAGTCTGGTTGCGCCACCATCCCTGGATTCAATTGCGAGGTTATTGGTTCCCGGTGGCCATTGCAGCCCTTTCAATCGCAATCGTGGTGTTCAAACCTGATGTGGGCCTCAAAGGGATGCTGGGCATCATCATGGCTCTGCTCTTGTTTGGTTTCAGCGCCCTCAGGACCCGATGGCGCTGGCATCAGCACTTCAGGCAGACACCCCTATGGCGTGATGAAGTCACCGCTAAGGTTGACCAGCAAGGAGTCAGCCTTCGTAGCCAAAGCTATGACGTCCGCCACTCCTGGGGAGAATGCTCGGACATCTACGAGGCCGCCGGGGTCATTGTCATTGAGGCGGCGAATGAAAGTTTTTTCTTTCTCCCCAAGCGGGACATGAGCCGCGCCCAGCTCCTCGACCTCAGAAATACTATCGTGACCTACGCACGAGTAGAGGCCCACCTGGCAGCCCAAACTGCGTAGGGGTACTGGCAGAACCTGTCGCTTCTCAAGAACGCAGAGCAGTCCGGACAGGTGTTTGCCGCACCCTGCTGGAGTTTAAAAACTCCTGCCGTCCGACCTTTTACCCCCGTGCTGCTTTGGCCTTGACCGGGGCAAAGGTCATCTCGCCTTTTTTCAGGTTGGCGCCGACTTCTACGGTTTCGCCGGGCATTACTTCACCTTCCAGGATTTTGAGCGCCAGCGGGTCCTGGATGAGGCGCTGGATTGCACGCTTCAGCGGACGCGCTCCAAACTGCGGGTCGTACCCGCGCTCAAAGAGGAGTTCGCGCGCCGCGGGCTTCAGCTCGACGGTGATCTTGCGATCCGCCAGCAATCCGCGCAGGTGGTTGAGCTGAAGGTCGATGATCCTGGTCAGGTCTTCCTTGCCCAGCGCGTTAAAGATGACTACTTCATCCACGCGGTTCAGGAACTCCGGCCGGAAGTTATCCAGCAGCGATGCCCGGATGCGCTTCTTCAAATCTTCGGAGAGCTTGCCGGGCTCGCCGCCCGCGCCGGTCATCGCTTCGTGGATCATGTAGCTGCCGATGTTACTGGTCATGATAATGACCGTATTTTTGAAGTCTACGGTGCGGCCCTTGCCGTCGGTCAGCCGTCCCTCGTCGAGGATCTGCAGGAAAATGTTGAAGACATCGGCATGCGCCTTCTCGATTTCATCAAACAGAAGCACCGAATAAGGCCTCCGCCGCACCTTCTCGGTGAGCTGGCCGCCCTCTTCATAACCCACGTAGCCCGGAGGCGCACCGATTAGCCGCGCCACGGCATGCTTCTCCATGTACTCCGACATGTCGATGCGGAGCATGGCCTTTTCGTCGTCAAACAGGAACTCGGCCAGCGCCCGCGCCAGTTCCGTCTTGCCCACGCCCGTCGGGCCCAGGAAAATGAAGCTGCCGATCGGGCGGTTCGGATCCGAAAGGCCCGCACGGCTGCGCCGCACGGCGTTGGCCACCAGTTTCAAAGCTTCCTCCTGGCCCACTACGCGAAGCCGCAGGCGATCTTCCATGCTCACCAGCTTGGCCACTTCGCCTTCCAGCATTTTTGAAACGGGGATGCCCGTCCACTTGGAAACCACGCGGGCCACGTCTTCCTCATCCACCTCTTCCTTCAGCATGCGCCCGGCTTTTCCCTTGCCTTCGAGCTCGGTGTTGGCTTCGGCAAGCTGCTTTTCGAGCGTCACCAGTTGGCCGTAGCGGATTTCCGCGGCCTTATTCAAGTCGCCTTCGCGGGTAACGCGCTGCTCTTCTACCTTGGCCTGCTCGATTTCAGACTTCAACTGCCGGATGCGTGTGATGATCTCCTTCTCTGCCTTCCAGCGCAGCTTCAGGCGGTCCGACTGCTCGCGCAGATGGGCGAGTTCGCCATCCAGTTTTTCGAGCCGCTCGCGCGAAGCAGGGTCTTCTTCCTTCTTCAGCGCCTGCTTTTCGATCTCCAGTTGCGTGATGTGCCGCTCAATCTGGTCGATTTCCGACGGCATCGAGTCAATTTCAATACGCAGGCTGGAAGCCGCTTCGTCGATCAGGTCGATAGCTTTGTCGGGCAGAAAGCGGTCGGTGATATAGCGGTTGGAAAGCACCGCGGCGGAGACAATGGCTGAATCCTTGATCCGTACACCGTGGTGAACTTCATAGCGCTCCTTCAGTCCGCGCAGGATGGCGATGGTGTCTTGCACGCTCGGCTGTCCGACCAGCACCGGCTGGAACCGCCGTTCGAGCGCCGCGTCTTTTTCGATATGCTTCTTGTATTCGTTCAGCGTCGTGGCGCCAATGCAGCGCAGCTCGCCGCGCGCCAATGCAGGCTTCAGCATGTTGGAAGCATCAATCGCTCCCTCGGCCGCACCCGCGCCCACCAGCGTGTGCAGTTCGTCGATGAACAGCACCACCTGCCCGCTCGATTCTTCGATCTCCTTGAGGACAGCTTTGAGGCGGTCTTCAAATTCGCCACGGTATTTCGAGCCCGCAATCATGGAACCCAAGTCAAGCGCCACAATGCGTTTCGACTTCAAAGACTCGGGCACGTCGCCGGCAACAATGCGTTGCGCAATGCCCTCCACGATGGCTGTTTTGCCCACTCCAGGCTCGCCAATCAGCACGGGGTTATTCTTGGTGCGGCGCGAAAGCACCTGGATAACGCGGCGGATTTCATCGTCGCGGCCAATCACGGGATCGAGCTTGCCGCGCCGGGCCAGCTCCGTCAGGTCGCGGGCATAGCGCTCCAACGCCTGATATTTCGCCTCGGGATTCTGATCGGTAACGCGCTGCGAGCCGCGAATAGCCACCAGCGCTTTCAGGATGGCGTCATGCGTCACGCCCAGGCGGTTCAGGATCTGGCCGGCGGCATCGCTCTTTTTTCTTGCCAGCGCCAGCAACAAGTGCTCGGTGGAAACAAACTCGTCCTTGAACGGCTCAGTCTCTTTCGCCGCCTGGTCCAGCACTTCTTTGAGCGCGGGAGAAAGATAGTGGTCCGTCAGGCCGCCCACCTTGGGCAGCCGCTCGAGGGCCTTCTCCGCTTCCTGCACAACGGCTGAGGGCATCACGCCCAGCCGCTCCAGAATGGCCGGCACGATGCCCTCGGATTGCTCCAGCAGCGCCTGGAGAAGATGCACAGGTTCCAGTTGCTGGTTGCCGAAACGGCCGGCAACGTCCTGGGTGCCCTGCAACGATTCCTGGGCCTTGATGGTGAATTTGTCAAAACGAGTCGCCATGTTGAATCCTTTGCCTTAAAAAAGTACCGGGCTGGCCGGCATCCGCCCACCAACCCGGATAAAAACCCGCCAGCGCCTTTGGGGCGGCCGGCAGAGAGCCGCAGAGGCTTGCGCCCCACCGCTGTTATTTTGCGGTGCTGATTTTGATCTTCTTCGCCTTCGCCTCTTCCTTCTTAGGCATGGTCAGCTTCAGGATACCGTCCTTGAATTCCGCCTGTACCTTCTCTGCATCGACGGAAGCGGGCAGTTCGAAGCTCCGCGCAAAGCTGCCGTAGGCGCGCTCCACGTGATGGTAGCTCTCTTCTTTCACTTCCTTCTCGTACTTCCGTTCACCCTTCAGGTAGAGCGTGCCTTCGTGGACAGTCGCTTCAACGTCTTTCGGGTCGACGCCGGGCAGTTCCGCCGTCAGCACAATGTTCTGCTCATTCTCGTAGATGTCCACGGCCGGCAGCCACGCGCTTGACCGCGCGCCTTCGTTCCCCACAAACCGTCCCATCGTCTCATTAAAGAGCCGGTTCAGGCGGTCCTGGGTTGTTACCAGATCTCGAAATGGTTCCCATCGTACAATTGGCATCGTGTTCATACCTCCTTTTTTTTGCATTCCCTCTGATTGGCCAGTGGCCGCCGCGACCGGCGAATTCGTTTGCCGGTCACGGCCTGGAAGCCTCAGGCCTTTGAAACGTTAATCTTGATAGTTCGGGGTTTCGCTTCCTCATGCTTGGGCATGGTCAGGGTGAGAATGCCGTTCTGATATTCCGCCTTGACTTTGTCCGCATCAATGGTGTTGGGAAGCGCAAAGGTTCGCGCGAACGTTCCATAGGACCGTTCAACCCGATGGAGGTTCTCTTCCTTGACCTCCTTTTCAAACTTCCGCTCGCCCTTCAAATAGAGTGTGCTATCTTCGACGCGAATTTCAACATCGTCCGGGTTGATTCCAGGCAGTTCCGCCTTCAGCACAACGCTGTCGTCGGTTTCGTAGATATCCACCGCCGGGACCCAGGCACCCGGCGATACTTCATGCTGATCGCCAAAGGCACGTGCAAACGTGTCGTTGAAAAGCTGGTTGAAACGGTCCTGGGTTGAAACCAAGTCCCGAAATGGCTCCCATCGAATGATTGACATATCCAAATAATCTCCTGAAACTTGTTTAGAAACTTTAGCCAAGAGACATGATAAAACCTTAGTGTAATAATGTCAAGTATTTTTTATTATACTTACTTTCAATAACTTAAAACAATATAGCCAGTCAAAAAAAGTCGGCGTCAAGCGCAATCTCAGGTCAAACCGCCTCATATTTGTTAGATGACACAAGGTTGCTGAGTTTCTTTCCTGTTCCCTGTTCCCTGGCTGGAAAGCTCGTGGTCAACTGTCCTGCATGTTCCCTGCTCACTCCGACGCCCTATTGATCGAACCTCCCATGCAGCGGCGTCAAATTCGTGATAAACTCCCCAATATCTTCACCCAATCTGGGCCTGGGGAGGTAAGCGATGAAGCGAAACTTCAAAACTGCTGTTGCGATGTTGGTTCTAGCAATGGTGGTTCCCATCTTGAGCCAATGCTCCTCGGCAGAAACATCTGCCACTGCCAAGCCGGAAGCGAGGGCCACCGCAGACGCTCCTGAGCCTATGCCATTGAAAGTGGGCGACAAAGCGCCGGACTTTACTCTGCCGGATCAGAATGGCAAGCCATACAGCCTGAGCCAGTTCCAGGGAAAAGGCAACGTAGTCCTGGCATTTTATGTGCTGGCGTTCACAGGTGGTTGAACGAAGGAATTACAGGCGTATCAGGCTGATCTCGCCAAATTCAAAACGACCAATACGCAGGTGCTGGGCATCAGCGTGGATAGTTCACCGGCCAACCGGGCTTTTGCCAAGCAGATTGGCGTGACCTTCCCATTGCTTAGTGATTTCAACCGCAAGGTTTCCAAAGAATATGGAATCCTGAACACTGAACACGGGTTCGCCAACCGCACGACCTTCGTAGTGAACAAACAGGGCGTCATCACACACATTGACAAGGACCGCGAAGCTCTGGACCCGACAGGGGCCCACGATGCCTGCAGCCTGATTGCTCACCGGGAGGCGGAGCAGAAGAAGTAACCAGGCCGCAGGTGGCATGATTGTTTGCGGAATGCCAGGATGGCACTGAACATCGGAGATCAGGCGCCGGATTTTGAGTTGCCCGACCACATGGGCAGGCCGGTCCGGCTAAGCGATTTCTTGGGGAAGCGCAATGTCGTCCTGGCTTTCTATGTTTACGCGAACACGCCGGGCTGAGCGCAGGAACTCAAGGCATACCAGGATGGTCTTGCCGAATTCGACCAAACCGGCTCTCAGGTTCTAGGCATCAGTGTCAACAAGCTGGAGGCCAATCGCAGGTTTGCGGATAAGCTGCGCCTCGAATTTCCGCTGCTTTGCGATACCGCGAAGAAAGTCTGCCGCCAGTACGGCGTACTCAGTTTCCTGCGCGTCGCCAAACGCACAACTTTCGTTATAGACACCAAGGGTGTCATCCGCCTGATTAACCGTGACGGCGAGGCAATGGATCCCGCCAGCGCCCTGCTAGCTTGCAAAGCGCTCACTCCGCGTGGGAGTTAAGCCCAAAACTTGAAAACACGATCCAGCCGGCTAGAAGAAATGTCAGCTGGAAATTTAAGGTTGCGGAGTGGTGGAGTTGCTGACGTTGAATTCGACGATGGCGCTGTTCGTGGTGCCCGGGCCAGAGGTGGACGTGGCCGTGACAATAACGGTATCACGCGTGTAAGCAGGCGTGCGGGGAGGGATATTCAAATCTACCGGCAGTTCGCGCGTTTCGCCGCTGGCAAGCGAAAGCGTGCGCGGTTCGCGGCTTGAAAGAAAATTCCGCGTGTCCACTACCTGGATGCGGAAATCGCGTGCGGCGCACGCGTTGCGCACGTTAAAGCGTATGCGAACGGTTTTCCCCGCCGGAAGTTCATCGAGCCCCTCGTCGAGTGGCGCCACTTCCACCGTTTCGCTGTGAAATAAGGAAGAGAATACGCGCTCAAAGGGTTGGCCATTCTCGTCCTCCCCGGTGACGGCGAGTCGGAACGGGGTTGCAGGCAGGGTGAGTTCTCCGAAGAATTCGCTTTCGTCTCGGCCATCCGAGTGAGCCTGCATTGCAACCGGTTGTATCGTCCTCGCTTCCGGCGAAACCAGGTGGAACTGCACATTCCGGGTCTTGCCACTCAATTCCACCCGCAGCATGGCTGGTTGGCCCGCTACCGGCTGGCCGGGAATGCGAAAATAGCCTTCGTGGCCGGGCCGTCCCGCAAGGTGAACGAACTCAGCGGTAACCATGAAGATGTCACTGACTCCATTGGCTTCCAGCCAGAAGCGCCCCTTGCCGGCCACTTGCACATGCCACTTCCCGGGAGCCGGCGGGGCAACCGCGATAATTTCACCGCAGTTGAGCGGAGTAATCGCAGCACCGGCCGTTTCGCTGGTCACGGTTTTCCCTTCCGGCCCGATGACCGCCAGTTTTCCTCCCGCAGTACCAAACGAAAGGGAAAAAGCCAGGCGCTTCATGGTTGAATCCGCCGGCACTACAAAGTCGTGACCTTCTGACAACTCCCCCCGCGCCCACAGCAATGTCACGTGGTTGGAGCGGGTCAGCTCACTTACCAGTGCGAATGATTTCGCCACTTCATCCGGCGCAAGGAACAGAGGCTGTCCGCCGGATTCCTCCGCGGTCCGTATGTAAGAAGGGTCCGCCGGGCCACAGACGCCCGGCCCGTACCGGATGCGAGGCCTTCGCTGCTGCTGCGCGAGAACGGGCAGGCAAAAGGCCAGCAGAATCACCGGGCAGGATCTAAACAGCCGCATCGTGGCTTTTTTACCAGGCAGCGCGAGGTTGAACTTCTGGGAGCCGCCCGTGCTGTTGGAACGATATCGCGGTTGGAAGGCCGAGTCAACGGGCGGCGTTAAATCTAAACGGGCATTTCGCGCGGACACTCAGCAAGGCGCGCCCATGGCAATTACGGCCTGGGATCAAAGCGGCATCGGCATGTCTGTGATTATTTCTGTGTCGCGGCAAGCTGGTTGAGCGTCTGGCCGAGTTTTTTGATCTCGTTGCCGTAACCTGCCCAGTCGCCTTGCTTCAGCAATTTCAGGGCCTGATCGTACTCCTGGCCGGCCTGGCGGGTAAGTGCCTTGACCTGCTCCATACCTGCCGATGAAGGAACTGCGGAGGACGCCGCTCCCTTGACCGAGGTCACAAGCTTTTCACCCTTGACATTGGGCTTTAATGTCGGGGGCCCCTGGGCCAATTGCGTCGAGATATTTGTGGCAAAAATCTGGCTGAGTGCGTCATCGAGCGTGGGCGACATCACCACCTGGTCGGAGTAGGCCACGATCACGCGCTTCAACTGCGGCAGCGCCCCGCCCGACTCCGCCGCCAGATAAATCGGCTCGATATACATGACCGCATTCGAGACGGGGACCACCAGCAGGGTGCCCCGGATGACGGATGATCCCGCCTGGCCCCAGAGGGTGAGTTGCTGCGAGATGGTGGGATCCTGATCAATGCGCGATTCAATCTGCTGCGGCCCATAGACAAGCTTCTGCTTGGGGAAAGTAAAGACGGTGACCTTGCCGTAATTTGGAGCGTCGCACCGGGCGGCCATCCAGGCAATCATGTTATTCTTGCGCGCCGGCGTGAAGGGCACCATCAGGATAAATTCTTCCTGGCTGCCCACCTCCGGCAGCTTCATGATGGTGAAATACGGTGACATGGGTGTCGCCGGACCTCGCGCAGCGCTGCGCGCGACCCGCCACAAATCTTCCTTGTTAAAAAAGACGCGCGGGTCGGTCATGTGGAAAACCGCGTATTTAGCCGCCTGAACGCTGAAGAACGATTCGGGATAGCGGATGTGCGCGCGCAGGTCCGCCGGCATCGTGGCGAGCGGCTGGAATACCCCGGGGAAGATTTTGGAATAAACCTGGATCAGGGGATCGCTGGGGTCGGCGATGTAGTATTTAATCTCGCCTGTGTAGGCGTTAATGGTGGCCTTCACCGAATTGCGAATGTAATTTCCCATCTGGCCAGTGGGGTCGGAATACGGGTAGCGGTCGGAAGTGGTGTAACCGTCAAGCATCCAGTAGAGCGAGCCGTCGTCAGACACCACCATGTAAGGGTCGGGATCAAACTGAAGGAACGGCGTCAGGCGTTGGGCCCGGTCAATGATCTGACGATAGATCATGATGCGGCTGTTGTTCTTGATGTCCGTCGAAAACAGAATGTTCTTCTGGCCGAACTTCAGCGTGAAAAGCAGGCGCCGCCAGATGTTCTTGACCGGAATGCCGCCCGTCCCGTGGTAAGTGCAGTAGACATCGTGATCGCCGGCGGGATAGTCGAATTCCTGCTGGTCGGTGTCCACAAAGCAGTAATTGTTGGGGACCTCGCCATAGTAAATCTCCGGCCGCTTAATTGTGAGGGGAATAGAAGAGACCGGGGGAACATCCTCGATGAAAAACACCGGCAGGCCGTCGGGCGTATATTCATTAACAGGGCCCATGCACAGGCCGTAACCGTGGGTATAGATGAGATGTTCGTTGATCCAGTTGCGGCTGGGCAGGCTGGAAGTGGAAAGTTCACGCGGCGAAAGTGAAACCTGGCGATAGACACCGCCGATGTGGTAGCGGTCATTGTCCACATTGACAAAATCGTAGTAGGTGCGGATTTCCTGAAGCTGGCCAAAAGTGGTGAGCAGCGGTTTGTGGTCCCACAGCCGCACGTTCCGCATGGTGGCTTCGTTCTGCATGATAGTGGATACCGTCAGGTCGCTGGCGGCAGTGAAATGGTGCTCCTGGAAGCGGTCCAGCGCGTAGGCCTGTCGAGTGAACTGGATCGCGTTAGCAATGAATGGCCGCTCCTTGTCCAGCTCATTCGGCGTCACTATAAAGTGCTGGACAATTCCCGGATAAACGTTGACGCCCACGATGGCCACCAGCGCCAGCGCGACCAGGCTGTAAATTGCCGGACGCAGCCGCCCGCGAACGGCGCCAAAAGCCAGTGCCAGCGCCATCACCACGCACAGCGCCAGCATGAGCTTGAGGACCGGAAGCGTGGCGTGAACGTCCGTATAGCCCGCGCCGTAAATTACGCCGCGCGAGGAATAAAGCAGGCCGTACATGGCCAGCCGCGCCCGGTAAGCCAGCAGCAGAAACAGCAGCAATCCCAGCACCATCAGGTGCGTTCTGGCCGCCGGGGCCACGTTGGGGCCACGCGGCGTCACCCACACGCCGCCTTCCAGCAGATAAACCACCGCCGCACTGATGAGGCAGAAGATCACAATCGCCAGGCCCAGATGGTAAAGGAACCAATAAAAATTCAGATGGAAAAGGTAGAAGCTCAGGTCAATGTGAAAAACCGGGTCGGCCACGTGCATGGGCACAGCGTGCTTGGCCATCAGGTAATCCTGCCAGTGGAACGACGCCCACTGTCCCACGGCATAGCCCACCAGCAGCACGCCCAGCCATATGATCCAGCGGAAGGCATCCGCAAAACGGTCGAGCCCCGGCAGTTCAATAGCGCCGTGGAAAACACGGTAACCGTAACGTTCCGCCACCGAGCGGGCCACAAAAACGTTGGCGCCCACCAGAATAATAAATGCAATACCGCCCAGGCCGCTTAATCCGATCTGGGAAACGAGAATATTTTTATAGATGACGCGGTAGCCCTCAGCGCCAAACCAAAGCCAGTCCACCAGCAGGTTGACACCATCGGTAAATAAGGGGGCCACGACAACGAGTAGAAGGATTCCTGCAACGATGTAGCGTTGAAGCCGGTCCTGTTTCAAGGTTTTTCTCCGCCGATATCTTCACACACCAAAGGGTTTGTGTCAAAAGGGTTGGCACGGACCGCCGGGAACCCGGAATCTGCGATATCGAGCGGCACAGCTTGCGGCCCCCAAGTGAAAAAATCCCTTGACAATACTAATTTATTAGTACTACTGTTTGCGTATGCGAACACCAAGCCGTACCCTGACCGGGCAGGAACTGGAAATTATGAAGATGGTCTGGGATCTTCGCCAAGCCACTGTCCGCGACGTCTATGAGAAGCTGCGCGAGCAGCGCCCCATCGCCTACACCACCGTCATGACCATGATGAACATCCTGGAGCAAAAAGCCTTCCTCAAGAAGCGTCCCGCGGAAGGCCGCGCCTACATTTATCAGTCGGCGCGCCCGCGCAAGCAGGTGATCCGCAGCATGGTCCGCGAATTCGTGGACCGCGTCTTCAACGGCTCAGCAGAGCCGCTGGTGGTCCACCTCGTCGAAGACCGCCGCCTGTCGGAAAGAGAGCTGAGGGAAATTGCCCGCATGATCGAGGAGGAGAAATGAACATGCCGCTCTGGTTCTATAATCTCGCCGTCTATTGCGCACAGCTCGCCATTCTGATTGCGGCCGGCGCGCTGATGGTGGCTGTCACGCGCCTCCGCGAGCCGCGGCTCCGGCTCATCTATTGGCAGGTCCTCCTGGCGCTAGGGGTGCTGCTCCCTGCTATCGAGCCGTGGCAGACTGCTCCGCATATAGAACAAGGCATGGTTCAAGCCGGAGAAAGCCTGGCCCGCGCCGGAAGTTCCGGCATCGAGGCCACCGCGTTCCCGGTGCACGCTGCGCCATCTTTCTCTATGTATCAGGCGGTCGCCATCCTGCTTGTGGCGGGGCTGCTGTTCCGGCTTTTGTGGCTGGGTGCGGGCATGTTCCGTCTGCGCCGGTCGCGACTTCACGCGAATCCCTTTGGCCCGCATGCCGCCGTGGAGCAGTTCAAAGCAGCGCTCGGTGTTTCGCCCGCCGTGCTGGTTTCCGACCGGATATCATCGCCTGTCACCTTCGGCTGGCGCACTCCACGGGTCTTGCTGCCCCCAAAATTCCTCCAGATGGATGAAGCCCGGCAGCGCGCGATCCTCTGCCACGAACTTCTGCACGTCCGGCGCCGCGACTGGCTCTGGCATGTGGCTGAAGAGGTCCTCCGGTCATTGTTCTGGTTCCATCTCGCTGTCGTGTGGCTCGTCGCGCAGATTCGCCTGTGCCGTGAACAGCTTGTGGACCGCGAAGTGGTCCTTCTGACCGGCTCGCGCCGCGATTATCTCGACGCGCTTTTTGAGATTGCCTCGTCTTCCCACACTTTCCGCCACGCGCCTGCCCTGCTGTTCCTTCGCGAGCGCCATCTGAAACGGCGCGTGAAGCTTATCCTGAAGGAAACCACCATGCCTCGCAAAAAGCTTGTCCTTGCCCTTTCCGCCAGCCTGGGCGGTTTGCTGCTTGCAGGAGTAGTTATCGCAACCCTGTTGCCGCTCAGGGCTTCCGCGGCCCAAGCCCAATCTGCGGTTTCATCTGAGGGTGTGCTGGTGCGGGCTGATTCCCACTTTTTCGGTAATCCTGATGCCAAGCTCACGGTGGTGGAATTCGGCGATTTCCAGTGCCCTGCCTGCCGGAAAGCGGAATCGGTGGCCGAGCAAGTGCGGAGAAATCTGGGCGGCCAGGTCCGTTTCGCTTATCGCCAGTTCCCTCTGACCCGGTTTCATCCTCAGGCCGAAAAGGCCGCCGAGGCCGCCGAATGCGCCGGCAACCAAGGCAAGTTCTGGCAGGCGGTAAACTACCTTTCTGCTCATCCTCTCGATTTCAGCAGCGCCGGAGTCAGGAAATTTGCCGCTGATCTTGGCCTTGACCAGGCGCGGACGGCCCGGTGCCTTTCGAGCGGCGAAATGGCCACCCGGGTACAACAGGACATCCACGACGGGCACGTGCTCGGCGTCCATAGCGTTCCCACTCTCTTTGTCGGAAACACCAGGCTGGTGGGCATGCCGTCCTATTCCCAGCTTCGTGCGCTCATCGAACAGAGGCTCCAGACAGGCGGCAACGCGCAAAACAAAACACCGAATGGCTCGACCACGCTCTCAGCCGCATCTCTCGCGCCGGCTTTCGCCGAGGGGTTCCGTGGGCAGGAGGCCGGCACTACTTCGCAGGGACCCGATCCCGCACCTGACCCGAAGGTTCAGCGGCGCCAGGATGCCTCCCCCGAGACTAAGGACCAGGACCAGACAACCGTCGACCAGTCTGAAATCCAGCGCCGGATAGACGAGGCCATGAAGCAGGCGAAGATCGCGCAGCAGGTTCCGGTAAAAATCGACCAAGCCAGGATTCAGAAACAAGTTGACCAGGCCATGAAGCAATTGAAGCTGCAGGAAGCGGTTACTCCCAAAATCGACCAGGCGAAAATTAACCAGCAAATTGAGCAGGCCATGAAGCAACTGCAAATGTCCCAGGACCTCGCTCCAAAGATTGATCAGGAGAAGCTCCAGGAGCAGATCGAAAAGTCAATGAAGCAGCTTGAAAAAATGAAAACTCCGGAGATCAGCCGGCAGATCCAGGAGCAGATGGAACAGCTCAAGAAGATGAACACGCCCGAGATGCGAAAGCAGATGCAGGAGCAGATGGAACAGCTCAAGAAGATGAACACGCCGGAAATGAGAGAG
Organism: Terriglobia bacterium; assembly: GCA_035277665.1. Classification (GTDB taxonomy): domain Bacteria; phylum Acidobacteriota; class Terriglobia; order UBA7540; family UBA7540; genus SCRD01. The sequence continues at coordinate 54,130 of DATEKC010000119.1, read as the reverse complement.
CATCTCAAGCAGGCTATGAAACAGGCGGAAATCGCGCAGGCGAAAGCCTCAAAGGTGGATCAGGCCGAAGTGCAGCGCCAATTGCGGCAGGCGCAGGAAGAACTTAAGGCTACGCGAAAGCAGCTCGAAAAGGCCCGTGAACAACTCAAAAAGCAGCAGATGGAAATGCATCGGCCGCAGAAAGAGGCCATGCCCTCGCCGCCAGCGCCTCCCAAACCGGTCCCGCCATCGTCCGAAAAAGTAGGACCACCAGCACCGCCGCCCGCTTCGCCGAAGCCACCCGTTGCACCATCATCCGATAAACTTGCGTCGCCTCCGAATCCGCCGCCCGCCTCACCTGCCCCGCCAGCGCCGCTACCACAAGATTGACAACGGCAGGAAAAAGCGCAGTCCACACGGACCTGCGATCCATGCGCCAATGCAGTGCCGCCCGCTATCGAGATCCGCGGTGACGTAGTGGCTGGTATCTCCAGTCAGCTTGACACCCCCGCCGGCATGCCTGACGGACGGTTAAGGAACGTTGCGAGCTGGCACCTTACTGCAGGAATCAACCCCAATCCTTTCGCAAGAAACTGCGGCGAACAGTTGCCGTACTGGCGGCGTATAATCGGATACAAAGGAAGTCACATTCAGCAATAGGAAGGGGCCGGGCGCGTGGCGTTCCGGCAGGTTTTCACTCACATGAAGCGACGGCTGAAGGATTTCTGGCAGCGAGTGAGCGAAGGGCTGGAGATACGGGTCCTTTGGACGCAGTTTTTCTATGAAGCCAAAGAGAGCTACAGCCTCTATGACCGCGAGCTTGTCTGGGACGCGCTGAAGCGCGAGTCTCGCTTTCGGCGGATCTGCAAGAGCTGCAGCGCGCTGTTCTGGGCCATGCTGCTGAAGCTTTCTCCTGCCCGGCGGGTTTTCTTGCTGATCGCGCTAGTGCTGGGAATCCTCTCTCTCCCTCAAGGCAACGGCAGCCAGGGCCGCTGGCACATTTCTCCCCTGCTCCCGATGGCCATGCTGATTTTCCTGCTGGCGCTGGAACTGGCCGACCGCGTGATCATGAAACGCGATCTGGAGATTGCCCGCGAAATTCAGCACTGGCTGGTGCCGGCCGCCCCGCCGCGCGTGCCGGGGCTCGATCTCGCCTTCAGCTCAAAACCCGCCAACACTGTGGGCGGCGACTACTACGACGCCTTTGCGCTCGACCCGGAACAGCCGCCGGGCAAGGACAATCCCCTGCTGCTGGTCGTGGCGGATGTGGCGGGCAAGAGCGTTCCGGCGGCGCTTCTGATGGCCACCTTTCACGCCAGTTTGCGTTCCGTGGCTTCACCGTCAGCCTCATTGACCGAGATTGTCAGGCATATGAACCGATATGTCTGCGCCCACAGCATGGAAGGACGGCGCTTTACCACGGCTTTCTTTGCCGAATACGATCCCACTACGCGCGTGCTCGCTTACGTGCGCGCAGGGCATAATGAGCCTTTCCTCGTGCGCTCAGCGGGACAATTCGAGCGCCTCGATGCCGGCGATCTCCCTCTGGGGATCAACCCGGGCACGCCCTACCTCATTACAGAGATCACGCTCGCTGCCGGAGACCTGCTGCTGATCTATTCCGACGGGCTCATCGAAGCCGTGAACGGGCGCGAGGAAGAGTTTGGCGAGCAGCGGGTAATTGATCTTCTGAGGGCGGCCCCGCTTGAAAGCGCGGATCAAACCTTACAACGATTGCTCACCAGCGTGCGGGCCTTTACCGGCCAGCGCCGCCAATACGACGACATGACGGCCTTTGTAGTTCGCGCCACCTGAACCAAAGGCCAAACATACTCTGGCAACCAACAGACTCTCGGGAATTTAGGCCGAAGCCCGTCCTCGAAAAGCGCCATTTTACCCACGGCCAGCATCTAAAAATTTCTCTCAACGCAGCTTGCGCGGGTAGCGGGCCTCGACCGTGGTGTGCATGCCGCCGCGGGTGGTGAATTCCCCACGGACCACCGCCCACTTGGGACGGCACGCCTTACCCACGTCATCCAGGATGCGGTTGACCGCATTCTCGTAGAAGATGCCGAGGTTCCGGTAGGCAAGGATGTAGTACTTCAGCGACTTGAGTTCCAGGCAGAGCTTGTCGGGAAGATAGTGAATGGTAATAGTGCCAAAATCCGGCAGATGAGTGCGCGGGCAGATGGAAGTGTATTCCGGAATCGTGATGGTGATTTCGTAACCCCGATAATTGTTCTCCCAGGTCTCAATTCCAGGCAGCTCTACCGAGACGCCTGAAGCGGCGTGCAGCCGCGTGTATTCGCGTTTGGACTCCTTCTTGGGCATAAGGCCTCTCCTCTCGTCAAACCGATAAGCCCTTAGTTTAAGACAAGATGAAGCACGAGGAGTGGCCTAATTGCAAATCGGTTAGGGCGGGAATGACAATTTGGGCTCTGCTTCTGGCCAGAGGCCGAATATTTTCGACTTTTCCAAAACAAATAAGCAGCTGTAAATGAGACAGATGCAAATCTATATTGACAATGATACGCTAAGACTTTATTATATGCGTGAACTAAAGCAATGATTGCGCATCTAACTCAAGCAAGGGCACGGGCGAGGGCTTAGAGGGGCTTGTCAGGGCCTTGAATAGGGTTTTTCAAGTTTCTTAACGGAGGCGTTAGCGATGGGAAAGATTATTGGCATTGACCTGGGCACTACCAACTCGGTCGTTGCGGTGATGGAGGGTGGTGATCCGAAGGTTATTACGAACCCGGAAGGCGGGCGCACGACCCCGTCGGTGGTGGCGTTTACGAAGAGCGGCGAACGTTTGGTGGGTCAGGTGGCGAAGCGCCAGGCGATTACGAACCCGGAGAACACCGTTTACTCGATCAAGCGGTTTATGGGTCGGCGTTTCAACGAAGTCCAGGGGGAGATCAAGACGGTTCCCTACAAGGTGGTTTCCGCCACCAACGGGGACTGCCGGGTGATGGCGCAAGGCAAGGAGTACTCGCCACCGGAAATCTCCGCCATGATTCTGCAGAAAATGCGGGATGCAGCATCCCAGTACCTGGGCGAAAGCGTGACCCAGGCGGTGGTTACGGTTCCGGCCTATTTCAACGACAGCCAGCGGCAGGCAACCAAGGACGCGGGCAAGATTGCCGGCCTCGAAGTGCTGAGGATTGTAAATGAGCCGACCGCGGCGGCGCTGGCCTATGGTCTGGACAAGAAGAAAGACGAAACCATCGCAGTTTATGACTTCGGCGGCGGAACCTTTGATATTTCGATCCTGGAAGTGGGCGAAGGTGTAGTGGAAGTGAAATCGACCAATGGCGACACGCATCTGGGCGGCGACGACATTGACAAGCGCGTGATGGACTGGATTGTGGAAGAATTCCGCAAGGACCAGGGGATTGACCTTTCCAAGGACCGTATGGCGCTGCAGCGGCTGAAGGAAGCGGCGGAAAAGGCCAAGATGGAACTTTCGACGGTGCTGGAGACGGAAGTCAATCTGCCGTTTATTACCGCAGACGCCTCCGGGCCCAAACATCTGAGCCTGAAGCTGACCCGGGGACGTTTTGAGCAGATGTGCGAAGACGTCTTCCAGCGTTCCGTGGGTCCGGTGAAACAGGCGCTGAAAGATGCCGGAGTTGAACCCGGCAAGATCGATGAAGTAGTGCTGGTGGGCGGGTCCACTCGCATCCCGCGCGTCCAGCAGATTGTGAAGGACCTGTTCAACGGCAAGGAGCCTCACAAGGGCGTTAACCCGGACGAAGTGGTGGCTATCGGCGCCGCAGTGCAGGCCGGCGTGCTGGGCGGAGAAGTTAAAGACCTGTTGCTGCTTGACGTGACTCCGCTGACCCTGGGCGTAGAAACGCTGGGCGGCGTGATGACGCCCCTGATCCAGCGCAACACAACGATCCCGACGCGGAAGACCGAGACGTTTTCAACCGCGGCGGATAATCAGACGTCGGTTGAAATCCACGTGCTGCAGGGCGAGCGTCCGAGCGCCAAGGACAACCGGACACTCGGCAAGTTCCATCTGGTTGGAATTCCACCCGCCATGCGCGGCATTCCGCAGATTGAGGTGACGTTCGATATCGACGCCAACGGCATCCTCAACGTGGCAGCCAAGGACCTTGGCACCAACCGGGAGCAGAAAATAACCATCACGTCATCCAGCGGGCTTTCCAAGGATGAAGTGGAACGGATGAAACAGGAAGCAGACTCGCACGCCGACGAGGACCGGCAGTACAAGGAACAAGTGGAGGTAAAGAACCGGGCCGATTCGCTGGTCTACTCCGTGGAAAAAACGCTCAGGGAGAACCGCGGGAAGATTTCAGAGAGCGATGCCAAAAACATCGAAGCTGCCGTGGAGGAAGCGAAGAAGGCCATCCAGGAAGGCAAGGTGGAAGCAATCAATGGGGCAGTGGAACGCCTGACCCAGGCTTCCCACAAGCTGGCCGAAGCCATGTACAAGCAGCAGGCTGGCCCCTCTGCCCCGCCGCCGGGAGGTGAACCCGAGGCAGGACAAGCCAGCACGGCCGGCGGTGACAGCGAAGAAAAAAGCAAGGCTGGAGGTGAAGTGATCGATGCTGAAGTGGTGGAAGGAGAAGACAAGAACAAGAAGTAATCGGACGGCCAAAACGTGCATCTAAGTAGACAACGGGCTTTAAGGGAAGAAAGGGGGCGATCCGATGGAACAACAAACTGAACGGCAACAACCGGAACAGGCTCTCGCACATCGGGCGCAGGTGGGCATCGAATGTCCCACTTGCCATGCCAGGCAATTCATGGAGATTCAGCTTGAAAGTCCGGTGAGTAATTCGCGATTTGCCGATGAAATTCGCCAGCAACTCGAACTCTGGATCGCCTCCCGATGCCCCGATCACCTTGGCGCCGTGCTGAAAACAAGCATGAACTGAAGCGCGGGGAATTGGGTTCAAGAGCGACTGGAACGGGGTGCGAAATTTCAGCATGCCGTTCCAGCGCGAGTTTTCTTCCGCTGTGATCGCTGAATTTATTTGCCCATCTCCTTCCATATTGTGAGTCACGGCCAGAAATGGCGTGGCGTAGCAGCCACAAAAAAGGAAAACAGCTATGCCCGTGGGGACTAAACAGAAGGATTACTATGGCGCGCTGGGAGTTGACCGCAAGGCCAAGGCTGACCAGATTCGGAAAGCCTACCGGCGGCTTGCCAGGAAGTACCATCCCGACGTTAACCCCGGAAACAAACAAGCGGAAGAGAAGTTCAAGGAAATCCAGGAAGCGTACAACGTCCTCAGCGACGATAAAAAGCGCAAGATTTACGACCAGTACGGGTTCTACTCCGACAACATCCCCAGCGATGCGTATGAGGCTTACGCCCGCGGACCGGCCGAGCCTGCCGGAGGCGGCCCGAGCGTTGACTTCTCCGGCTTCGATTTTTCCGACTTCATCCCGCAGCAGGAACGCTCTTCGGGAGCCGGCTCGACCTTTCGCGACATTTTTTCCCAGATTTTCACGCGCGGTGGAGAAGGCCGGGAAACTGCCGCGGGCCCGGAGCGCGGGCGCGACATCGAGCACCACATGCACCTGGGATTCTGGGATGCCATTCGTGGAACGCAGGTGCGCATCACGATCGGGAGAGAAGAGGTTTGCGGGTCCTGCAAGGGCAAAGGCACCCGGGGCGGCCCATCTGTCACCTGCCCCGCGTGCGGAGGAAGCGGCAAGGCCCAGCGGGCGGCAGGAGCCATGCGCTTTTCCATGACCTGTCCGCAGTGCGGCGGGACGGGGCGCCAGCAGACCCCCTGCCCCACCTGTCATGGAGCGGGACACATTCGCAAGCCTGAAACGTTTGACGTGCGCATTCCACCCGGAGTTGATACAGGGTCGCGAGTGCGTGTACCGGGCAAGGGAAATGCGGGCCCCAACGGCGGTCCGCCCGGCGACCTGTACATCGTGACTGACGTTGAAGCCCACCCGTTCTTTGACCGCAAGGGAGACAATTTCTATGTCAAGGTCCCGATCAGCGTTGCCGAAGCTGCGCTGGGAGCCAAAGTAGAAGTTCCAACCATTGACGGACCAACCACCATCCGGATTCCTCCCAGCACCCAGAGCGGGCAGAAACTGCGTATCCGCGGCAAAGGCGCTCCCTCATTGCGGGCCAGCGTGCGAGGAGACCAGTTCGTGGAGATCGAAATCAGAGTTCCTCGAGTGGCCGATGAGCGCAGCAAGGAACTTTTGCGGGAACTCGACCGGCTGAATCCTGCAGACCTTCGGAGCGGTTTGCGAAAGTATTTCAACCCCCGGCCGTAAAGGCGAGCTTCCCGGATGCGGGACGCTCGAAGAGAGTATGGCAAAACGAGGCCGAAAAACTCGAGGCAAGGCAGGCTACATGATCAGCGCCGTGGCGGAAATGTACGACATCCATCCGCAGACGCTGCGCCTGTACGAACGCGAAGGGCTTCTGATTCCATCGCGGAGTGAGGGGAACACCCGCCTTTATACGGACGAGGACCTGGAAGTATTGGAGACCATCCTGGGCCTGACGCGGGACCTGGGCGTCAACCTGGCCGGCGTGGAAATTATTCTGAACATGCGCAAACGCATGGCAGAGATGCAGAATGAGATGCAGGCGTTCGTGAAGTATGTAGAGAAAGAGATCATGGCCCGCGTCGGCGAGTCGCATGAAGAAGCGCAGAATGCCCTGGTTCGAGTGATCCCGCCCTATCTGATCCGGATGAACCGCCCCAGAGAAAAACAATGAGCAGTTCCGCCCACCGTGCAGCCGGAGATCACCCCAAAGCTTCAGCTTCGAGTGCTGCAAATCCGCTTCCCGCCCGGTAGTGACTCATTTTGAAATCCGCTTTTTATAAGGACCGCGTTTCTTGCGCGAATGGAGTTTCCTTCAATCAACGCTGAAATTATCTGAGCTTGATTTTGTCGGCTTAGTTTGTTCATGGCGGCTCCCACCTGACGCCACAATTATACGTTGGCAGCTTACGTATATCAAAAAAGAAATGAAGGGATTCGGCTAGAATATTTTCATTGACTTTCCAGAGCGGCTCACGTACAATCTTTCCATGGGCAAGCGGGCATTGTCGGAAGAACTCCGGAAATACTTATCAGAAATTGGCAGAAAAGGTGGCAAGAAGGGCGGAGCAGCCAGAGCCGCTAATATGACTCCGGAAGAGCGAAGCGAAAGCGCCAAGAACGCGGTTGTTACTCGCTGGAAAAGACGGAAGGAAATTCAGGTAAGAAACCAGAAAACAAGTAAATAGAGCCTCCCAAAATTACAATTTCCGATTTCCCGCATTTAGGTTATCATCGGCGTTCGGAGGACATATGCAACCCCCGCAGCAAAAAGTCAAAGTCAACATCCCCAACGTGGGCCAACTGGAAGGGACAAAGGTTACCATAGAGGAATCGACGGAACGTTGGTCGGAAATAAAACTAGACGACGGTTCTGTTCTCCGGGTTAAACCGGCCATCGTGTCCGTGATACGTATTGACGGTCAGTATGATCCTGAAGGCAACCCTTTATATGCAATTCAAGGGGGGCACGTGATGGCGGTACAAAGCGCTCCTGATCACCTCAAGAAGGATGCGACAAAAGATAAGAAGGTGCAATAATATGCCGAACACTTTTTCTGTCACTTCGATGAGAGAAAATCCAGTTGTAGTCAATCTTGCCTATCAGCGTTTGTTCATCGAGGATGCCGCTCAGTCCGGCTACATCGAGGCTCGTGCGCCATGGGAGTGTACAACCTCTTTTGCTTGCCCTACCGCATCGGGGAAGGAAACATTTAGGAGTCTAGCGGAAAAATGGCGGGAGGAGCGTGGCGCAAGTTCATCAATGGAAGAGATTATTCTTTGCCCGTCATACCTGGGCATAATTGCCCTAGGGGAAGAAAAGGCCGTTCCTCTCATCATGGCTGAGCTTGAATCCGAAGGCGATGAACCTGACCATTGGTTTTGGGCCTTGCAAATCCTGACCGGGCAAAACCCTGTCTCCGAAGAGGACGAAGGCGATCTACGAAGAATGTCGCAAATATGGAGAAAATGGGGCAGGGATAACGGTTATGCCTGGTAGCTGGTTGCCCCAAGGCCATCCTCACTTGGATGAGGACAGTTGCACTGTGACTAGTCCTATTTCTCCCCTTTACAACTGCATAGCTTGGGCAGCAGGCGATACGAGGCGCTGGTGGTGGCCTGCGGCACGGCGGGGAGTAAGCTACTGGCCTCGCGGAGTACCACGCGAGACAACTCTACAGTCGTTTATCCAAGCATTTGAAACGCTCGGCTTCGCGTTATGCGCAGATCACTCCCTCGAACCCGGGATTGAAAAAGTGGCAATCTATCGGAAGATCGAAGGAGGACGTGCGATCCCAACTCATGCAGCGTTCCAGCTAGAGTCTGGTCAGTGGACTAGCAAGATGGGATCTCTCGAAGATATAATCCACGATACCGTGGATGGGGTTAATGGCCCCACATACGGTGAGCCAGCAGCGTTCCTTTCCCGTCCCAGGCAACCTCGCCCAAGCGCAGACTTAGACACTATGCATCTTCACTTCTCTTGATAACCTCTTGCATCACCCTATGAACGGTCTGGTTGGTATCCTCGCGGGGTTTCCGCCTAGAGGTTTTTTTGGTTTTGGCGTGGCTTTCTTCGGCATGCTCTCAGTGTGCCATCGCCCGGAGGGCGGCGCAAGGGGTCCGAATTTCAAACTAGGACACTACCTCCCGCCCTATTCCCTTCCGATTTTTGTCTCAGGTGATTTAGAATCAGCTACGGGTTGCCCGATGGCAAGGAAGGATTGTACCCAATGCGGAGGAACGGGCTGGCGTCCGGTTGATCGAGACGGCGTTCGCCTCGTTGCGCGGTGTGAGTGTGAGAAGGCCCAGCACTCCGAGTCGCTGTTGAAGGCGGCGCAAATCCCGCGCCGGTACGAGCACTGCGCTTTTGAAAACTTTGACATCCGCAAGGACCCGCGGACGGGGCAGCCCAATCGCAGCCTGGTGGCTGCCAAGCTCTACTCGCAGAAACTTGTCGAGGAATACCCAACGGACTTCGGCCTGCTGTTTGCTGGACCCACCGGCGTGGGCAAAACCCATCTGGGCGTCGCGGTGCTAAGGGAGTTGATGGTACGGAAGAACGTCCGGTGCCTCTATTACGACTTTCTGAAGCTGCTGAAAGACATCAGGGATAGCTACAACCCGGTTTCGCACACTTCGGAACTGCGCGTCCTGGGGCCGGTGTTGGACGTGGAAGTTTTGATGCTTGATGACCTGACTGCTTCGGACCCGACCGACTGGGTCCGTGAAACGCTGGCCCACATTATCAGTTCGCGTTACAACGATAAAAGGGTCACGCTGATCACCACTACTCTCTCTTCAGGACGCGCCAGGCCCAGCGAAGTCCGCGCTCCATCAGGCGAGGCCATTCCGGAAATCGATCACTCGCTGGCGCTGCTCGGTCCCACGCTTTCTTCACGGCTCTATGAAATGTGCAAGCTGGTGGAAATGAAATCGGATGATTACCGCAAAGCCATCAAGCAGGCTGGATTCCGGTTCCATATTGAATAGAAAATAGTTCCTGCCAAGTCTATTGTTTGGTTTGACTTCACTTTTCATAGAACGGTAAAATACAATCTCAGTCGGAACATGCGTTGGGTAAGGGCAGGGAGGTAAGTTCATGTCTTCGCAAGAAAATCACCTCAACTCGGGTGAGGTCATTATCTCACCAGAGTCGGACAGCAGTGTTAGTACTGCTCCCCTCAGTGATTCGACAAACCACGTCGACGCCCAGGCCCAACCCGAAGTGGACGCTATCCAGACTCCGGCAGCAGACGAAGAAGCACCTGCTGCTTTATCCACCCATGATGCCGGCGGAACCGCCGCAGGTCCCGAGGCTGAAGAACAGCCCATTATCCAAAGCTCTGGGGATACTGCCAAATCGGCGGCTGCACCGGGAGCCCAGGCTGTCATCGCTGACGCAACAGAATCATCAGTGCCTGAACCTTCTGCACACAACGAGAGCGGGCAAGCGCCCGAAGAAGAAACCTTCGGCATGGCCGAGGTTGAAAGCCTGATGGAAAGCATGGAAGCAACGCCCGCTCTGACCGTGGGCGAAATCGTCCGAGGCCATGTCGTGAACGTAACCGCCGAAGAAGTGGTGGTTGATTTGGGTTTGAAATGTGAGGCAGTAATCCCCCGCATCGAGTTTGCAAGAGAAGACGGCGAAATGAACGTCGAAGTGGGGCAGACAGTTGGCGTGTTGGTTGAGAAGTTCGACGAGCTCACCGGAACCGCGGTGGTCTCCCGCCGCAGAGCGATGCAGGAAGAAGTGTGGGATGAAATCGAGCGCGCGTTTTACGAGGAAAAGCCTGTTCGTGGGCGCGTGGTGCAGCGAGTCAAGGGCGGGCTTGAGGTCAATATCGGGGTTCACGCTTTTATGCCCTCCTCCCAGGCGGACATGAAACCTCACCCGACGCTGGAAGAATGGATCGGCCAGGAGATCGAGTGCAAAGTCATCAAGCTCAACCGCAAGCGTGACAACGTTGTGGTCAGCCGCCGGAAAGTTCTGGAAGAAGAAAACATCCAGCAGAAAGCAGCGCTGATGGAGCACCTTGTCGAGGGATCTGTCCTGACCGGCCGCGTTAAAAACCTGACGGATTACGGCGCCTTTGTGGATCTTGGCGGAATCGATGGTCTGTTACACATGACCGACCTCTCATGGGCGCGCGTGGCGCACCCGTCGGAAGTTGTGCAGGCTGGACAGGAAGTCCAGGTCAAAGTGCTCAAGTTTGACCGTGAGAAGGAGCGCGTTTCCCTGGGAATGAAACAATTGACTGCGGACCCATGGGAAAACGTGACGGCGCAATTCCACGCCGGTGACCATGTCACGGGTAAAGTTGTCAGCGTGACAGACTACGGAGCCTTCGTGGAGTTGCAACCGGGCGTCGAGGGGTTGATCCACATTTCCGAAATGAGCTGGACAAGACGGCTCCGGCACCCTTCGAAAATTCTGAAGCCGGGAGAGATGGCGGAAGTCGCAATCCTCGACGTCAATCCCGAGCAAAGGCGTATTTCCCTCAGTCTGCGGCAGGCGCTGCCCGATCCCTGGGACGGCCTCAGCGAACGGATGGGCGCAGGAACCGTCGTGAAAGGCCGCGTCCGTCACTTTACCGATTTTGGAGCTTTTGTCGAGGTGGAAGAGGGCGTGGATGGGCTGGTCCACGTTTCGAATCTCTCCTGGACCCGGAATGTGAAACATCCTTCTGAGATTCTGAAAAAAGGCCAGGAAATTGAGGCCGTCGTTCTGAATGTTGATATCGAGAACCGCCGCCTTTCACTTGGGCTGAAGCAGCTCCAGCCTGATGCGTGGGAAAGCTTCTTTGCCAGCACGCACGTGGGCGACATGGTCCATGCCAAGGTCACCCGCCGGACATCCTTCGGGGTCTTTGCTGAAATCGAAGAGGGCATCGAAGGCCTTTGTCATATCTCGGAGCTTGAAAGCAGCCATCCCGGCAGCGACGAAGGCATGCCTAAAGTCGGGGAAGAACTCAACTTTCGTGTTATCCGGCTGAACCCGGAAGAAAAGAAAATCAGCCTGAGTACAAAGTCAGAGAACTGGAAAGCCACACAGCAGCGGGAAAGAATTCCTGAACCACCTCCGCTCTCCAGGATGGCCGAAGCTTTTTCTTCTGCGGGCATTACCACCGAGGCGATGGCGCGGGCCAGCGCCTCGGCGCATAGAAACGATTCGCACTGAAACAACCGGTGGCGGCGCATCCTTCCGGACCGGCCGAAAAGCTGCTGGTGAGAATACCCGGGTCTAAATCTTAGCCTGAGGAGTCGAGCATGACAAAAGCTGACTTGATTGAGGACGTTGCTCAAAAGACGGAGTTGAGCCGGAAAGACTCTGAGGTGATTGTCGATACTATTTTCGAGGGTATCGTCAAGTCACTTCGGGGTGGGGATAAGATCGAAATTCGGGGGTTTGGAAGTTTCAGAACGCGCCACCGGAATTCCCGCGTAGGGAGAAACCCGAAAACCGGCGAGCGCGTGGACGTGCCCGCCAAAGATATCCCTTACTTCAAACCCAGCAAAGAGCTGAAGGACCTTGTAAACAGCGGCCAGGAGACGGGCCAGCCGGCCCAGGCGGATTCTCCCGCGGCGCCCTCGAGCGAAGCGCCTGCCAAGCCAGCCTTTCCCGAAGAGTAATTTTCTACCGGCAGGTTACTGGACATGGATTATTTGTGGACCCCGTGGCGGTTTCATTACGTCAGCGAGGGAACCAGAAATGATGGGTGTGTTTTCTGCGAAAGAGCCGCCGCGGATCCCTCAAGCGACAGAGAGCATCTTGTCCTCTGCCGGGGCCGGGCGAACTTCGTTCTGCTGAATCTTTACCCTTACACTGTGGGCCACGCCATGGTTGTTCCGTACGCGCACGTGGCTGAACTGACCGAAGCCCCCGATGATACGCTGGCGGAGATGATAACCCTGGCCCGGCAAATTCAGCGCGCGCTCAAAGATGTGTATCATCCCGAAGGATACAATCTCGGCTTGAACATGGGGCGCTGCGCGGGCGCCGGAGTCGAGCACCACGTCCACATGCACGTTCTGCCCCGCTGGACCGGCGATTCAAACTTCATGACCGTGGTTGGAGAAACTAGGGTCGAGCCCGAAAACCTTACTACCACCTACGACAAGCTGGTCAGCCACTTTCGAAAGTAACATCCCTGCTTCGAGTCACGAGAATTCCACCTTCCGCCGCGGGCGGGCTCACGACGAACCACGGACGGGCATCCCGACCTTCAGGGCTTCCCGGCGAGCGCCGCGCTTGAAAAGTCAAACGGCCTCCAAAGCGGAAGTTCTTACACGCTGTAGCAGAATTGGACATCTTTTGAAAAACGCCGAATCTTGAATCTGTATAAGTTATTGATAATAAACATGATAATTTATACTGAAAAAGAGAAATAAAACGTCCCAATTTTCTCAAAAATTGTGGTATCTGAGCGGCAGTGCACAATATATTGTATATGTATGTAGGCTATCTAACAAGCCTCGGCTGCCTCTCTTTCCTGCTGCTGTGCCGCCCGCCGGCCTTCGCCCGCTTTGCGTCCTGCCGCGGACGCCGCCGCAAATACCAAGGGAGGGCGATTTGCGCCCTCCCTTTTCCCTGTGAGAGCCTGCGCCTCAGAACTCCAGCCGCACCATTCCACGCATATGGAACGGCTGCTGGAACGATTCAAACAGGCTTTGGTAGCCCGAGCCGATATCCGGCTTCTGGAAGTCCGGGTTCGGCACGAGGTAGCCGAGGTCGATGTTCTGGTTTTCGTATTGGATCGTACGGTGGTTGGCGATGTTGAAGAAGTCCCAGCCGATATCGATGGCCGTATGTTCGGTGAGCGGGTGAGTATAGTCAAGGTGGACGTCAGCGGCCCAGGTCACGGGCATACGTCCCAGGGCGCCGCGGCCCCCAAGGGGAACTTCGCCCGGGTTCAGGTAAGCCGGATGGGCCGCCAGTTGGTTAATCGGGACTCCGCTTTCCATTGTGATGCTCGGCCCGATCGTGAGGCCTTTGGCCGGTCCGCCGGGGGTCGTATACGCAGCGTAGAAGTTGAGGACATTGAGGCGGTCCGTGTTGAGCGGGCCCGGCTTGAACTGATCTCCCAGCAGGTTCAGCTTGCCGGTCGTAAAGTCGAAGAGCGAGCTGATGCCCGGATCGGCCTGCCCGTTATCGTTGCGGAAGGCGCCCTCATAATTTCCAAAAAGCCTCGAGTATCGCCAGTTGGCGAGCATCAGCCAGTTATTGGCGAAAGACTTGTTGAAGGAGATGACCACCGCGTCGTAGTCGCGGATAGCCTGAGAGAACCCATCCGGAACGCCGTCTGGAACGGGCACGCCGGGAGTCAATCCGTTGGCGCCGGTGGGATTGAAGCAGGCGCTGCCCACCACGGCCCCGAGGGAATTGGTCTGGTTGACGTCGTTATAAGGCACGCTGCCATCGGGCGCGAAGCACGCCGATGGAACGCTGGAAAGAAGGAGGTTTCCGCCGGGATCGAATTGCGGCGTATAGACGTGCTCGATGGCATTGGTAAACAGGTCGGTGCCCGGGCCAAGATTTCCGATCACGTAGTCGTACACGGGACTGTAGTTGAACAATTCGGGAGGCATCTGGCTGCCGTCTTCAATCAGCCGCTTCAACCGCTTGTTAATGTAGCGGGCGCTGAAGATGACGCCGTGGCCGATGTCCTGGTCAATGCCCGCGGTGTATTCGTCGTTGTATTCCATCTTTGTGCCTGCGGCGATGGCCTCGCCCACCGCCTGCTGGGAAACGCCGATGCCCGCGTTGGCGATGGTCGGGCCTGCCGCCTGCACTCCCGTCAGGAGATGCGCAGCGTCCATCACCGGGGTCACAGTGCCGTACTTATTGATGGTCACCACGTTCTGGCCGCCCGAGTTGGTACTCGCCGGAGCCCAATAAGCGCTTTGGAAGTCAAGCTCGGTGCTCAGCGAGCGGAGCGCCATGTCGAGCGGAAGCACGTAATCCAGGCGGGCGTAATTAAAGTAGAGCTTGGTTTTGCGGTCGCCAGTCGGATCGAAGACCACGCCGAGTTGCGGTGTGTAATTATCCGTAAAAGAGTAGTGGGTAGCGATTCCGGTCATGCGCTGCTGTTCGGTGCGCAAGCCGAGGTTGACGGTGATGTGCCTGTTCATCCTCCAGGAATCCTGGATATAGGCGGCGTTGTACTCATTGCTCGTCGCAAAGTTGGTGGGTCCCCAGATGCCTCGATAATGCTCGAGCACGACGGGCGTCATGCCCAGGCCCGGCACGTTCATCTGCGGGCAGATAGGGCAGTCGGGCATGGCCAGCAGCATGAATTCAGCGTCCGTCTGCTGCCCGACCGCATTCTGCGGCACGCCGAAATTGGTGATGGGGTCGCCGGCGGCGTTCGTGGCGGGGATGGGGGCCGTAGGGCCGCTGTAAAGCCGGTCGCCGTTGTAGTGGTCCTCCTCGAAGCGGTAACCGATGGTCAGGGTATGGCCGCCCAGGAAGTTGAACATCTTCGTGGTGGACACATCCGCGGCGTAGGTATTGGCCCGGGTGTTTTGCTCGAAGCCCAACCCCACCGGCGTATACTCTCCGCGCTGCCCGGGCAGGCCGGCCGTCTGGGTTTCATCAATGATCTCGCTGAGGTTCGTGCTGGGGATTTCGGCGAAATTCGTGTTGTTCCAGGAGAAATCCGCCGCGACCAGCCAGGTGGGCGAGAGCGTGCCCGTGTAATGAGCCACCAGGTTCCTGGATCCGTATTGCCAATTACTGAAGCGGGTGGTGTTGTCAGCCGTAAGGCTGCGCCAGGGACTGTTGCCGGTGTGCGACGGGTCGCCGACATACGAGAAATCGATCCGGTGATTGTCGTTGATCTGATAGGTCAGCTTGCTGGCGTAGCTGTAAGTATTGGTCCGCATCATATACGGCCCATGGGCGATGAGGCTGGAGGTGGGCGGCGCCAGTTCCCACTGGCGGTTCCAGGTGGGATCGAACGCACCGAAGAAGAAAAGATGCCTCTTGATGCCGGGCACGGGGCCGCCGAACTCTCCCGCCACGTCATATCCACCCAGGTGGAGGCCGCGGCCTGACTTGGTGACCAGCCCGAAGTCCTCGGCCTGGAGGCGCGTGGCCTCAAAATCCTCCGGGGCGAAGTTGGCAGTGACATCACCGTGGTAATTACTGGTGCCCGATTTGGTGGTGATTTGCACGATGCCCCCGGTTGCGCCGCCGTACTGCGCGCCGAAGGCGGCCGTCTTGACGTTCACTTCCTTCACGAACGCCATGTTGATGGGGACCCCGACAGGCCCATACTCCTCGCTCCAGATCCCGAAGGCGTGGTAGCCGGCGTCGGTGATGCTGACGCCGTCGGCCACGTAGGTGTTCTCGAGGCCCGATGCGCCGGAGATCGAGGGGTTTGCCTCTCCTGTGCCAAGGCCGCTGGCCACGCCGGGCGCCACATAAAACAGGGACGACACGTTGCGGCCCAGGGGAAGTTTGGAATAGTCGGTGCTGGTGATGTGTGTGGTGACGTTGGTTGAACTGGTGTCGATCCGTACCGCGGGAGAAGAGACTTCCACGGTCTGCGTTGTCGCGCCCACCGTCAGGACCACGTGGATCGCCGACACCTGGTTCACGTTTACGGCCACGTCAGTAACTCTGTAGGATTTGAAGCCGGACTTTTCCACGTCCACTCCGTAAGTGCCGGGAGTCAGCGCGTGGAAAACAAAGTTCCCTCTTGAATCCGTCGCCTGGGATTGGCTTCCAGTTGGCCCTGTGATGGTGACCTGCGCCCCGGGTATAACGCCTCCTGAGGCGTCGTACACGGTGCCCGACAGGCCCCCGTTTACCGCCGAAGTCTGGCAAAGGGCTGGAATTGAAAAACTGAGCAGAAATAAACATAAAACCAGGGTAATAATTCTGTTATTGCCCATACCGAACCTCCTATGTGCAGGATAAGAGGCACGCCCCTATGGTGACCCCTGCCCACAGTTGCCCGCGGTTGAGGAACGGTAAAAGCAACGCCCGGTTACGGCCCAAGCCCCGCTTTGATATTCAGATTCAGGTCAACGGACCAGCAAGCTCAATGAACCCCTGCAGAGCGGGCGCCACATCTTTCATCACGCGCTCTCAAAGGCCCATGGCTCGTAGTGGAACTTCGCAGGCTCCCCGTTGACCAGGAAGAGTTGGACGTGGGCAGGTGGATTCGTCAGGACAGTAAGACCTTGAGCTGGAATAACTCTATTAAACTTCCCGGTTGCCCCGCTACCTGATTTAAGTGTACGCCTGAATTTCCCCATTGCAAGCGGGAATTTCAAAATGCGGATCGAGTCAGGCGGCGCAGAGTTGTTCTGTACCTCTGTTTGCCTTTCGTAGGGGAGCCCTCCGGGCTCCCGAAACCCAAAACGGGAGGGCGAAGCTCTCCCCTACGGAAATCAGAACAAGCCGCAGAGTCATGCGCTTCGCGCGCAAATCTGGTCACCTAGCTTTCTACCTGCTGTTTTCGCGCGGACGCCGACGCCACAATTCGAGCATCTGCGCCCGCCGCAATTTGCATCTCACATTAATTCTGCGGCAAAGTGTCGAAGGGCGGAATTGGTTATGCAGACGGCCAAGGGGCGGAAATGTCATGGGAGCAGATGGGTTGGAGCGTTCCTTCTGCTGATTGGCACGTGTCGTCTCGCTTATTCGCAGGAAGCCGGGCAGGTTGCGGCGGCTTCGCAGGACCAAAGGTGGGCTTTTCATTTCCAATCCACGCTGGTGGGCCAGGGGGTTCTGCCTTTTTCGGCCGGCTACTCAGGCGCGAACAGTCTGGAGTCTCATGGTGAGGCAAAGAACACCTTC
Organism: Terriglobia bacterium; assembly: GCA_035277665.1. Lineage (GTDB taxonomy): Bacteria > Acidobacteriota > Terriglobia > UBA7540 > UBA7540 > SCRD01. The sequence continues at coordinate 36,786 of DATEKC010000119.1, read as the reverse complement.
TCGCTGGACGTTACCGGCACAATGCGTCTCTGGCGCGGCGGCGAGTTTGCAGCCGACTTGTTGTCGTGGCAGGGATACGGCTTGAGCAAGACGACCGGCGTTGCCGGCTTCCCGAATGGCGAGGCTTTCCGCGTGGGAAAGTCTCACCCTGACGCCGCGATTGCTCGCGCTTATTTCCAGCAGACGATTGACCTCGGCGGCGGGCAAGCGGCATCGGGCGGGCCATCGCCTGGCGGGCTTCCGGCGGGTGCGGACCGAATCATCCTGACTATCGGACGCTTCAGCGCCACGGACATTTTCGACAAGAACACTTACGCAGGGGACGCGCGAACGCAGTTCATGAACTGGTGCCTGGTGTCCAGCGGCGCCTGGGACTATCCTGCCAACGTCATCGGATTCACGAACGGCGCGACGGCAGAACTTGACCTGCGCGCGTGGGCCGTGCGAGCGGGCATCTTCCAGGTCTCGCGAGTTGCCAACGGCATGCGGCTGGATTGGAACGTTGCGGATAACTGGTCGCTGGCAGGCGAACTGGAACGGCGATTGTCATTCGACGGGCATCCGGGCGCGGTGCGCCTGCTCGCTTACAAGGAACGCGCGCATCTGGGGAACTATCAGGAGTCGCTGAGCGCACCGCAGGACCTTCAACTGAATGGCCTGCTCCGCTACCGCACGAAATACGGTTTTGGCATCAACCTGGAACAGGAAATTGGCAAGGACGTGGGGGCCTTTGCGCGCCTGGGCTGGAACGACGGCCGGAATCAAATCTGGGAGTTTACGGATGTGGACCGCACGGCGTCCGCCGGAATCAGCTTGAAAGGCGAACTGTGGCGTCGGCCGGGAAACACCATGGGCGTCGCCGCCATCGTGAACGGCATCAGCGGCGCGCACAGGCAGTTTCTGGGCCGGGGCGGGCTTGGCCTTACGGTCGGCGACGGTAGGCTGAACTACGCGAACGAGAAAATCCTGGAGACCTACTATTCCATCCCCACTCGCTGGAACGTTTCGGTTTCGCCCGATTTTCAGCTTGTGGCCAACCCGGCGTACAACCGCGACCGCGGCCCCGCCCCGATTTTCGCGCTCAGGCTTCACTGGGAAAAGTGATCGTTTTATGCCCGCGCCGATTGCCGTCGCGCGGAGTTGTTCTGTTATTCCGCGGTTCCTGCCTTGCGTAGGGGCTGAAAAACGATGCGGAGTATGTATTTCATACTGTGAATGTCAAAAAAAGAGCCCGTCATCCTGAGCCCTTCGGCTTCGCTCAGGGTTAACTCCGCGAAGGATCTCCTCATGTATTTTTTCACGCAAATACGGGGATCCTTCGCTGCGCTCAGGATGAAGTTGCAATGAGGGTTTTTCGCTAGCCGAGTTGCGGTTTTGCGAAAGGGCATGCAGGGCTTGCGAAAGGGCGCGACTTTCAGTCGTGCCGTAAAAGGGCCGCAATTTCGCGGGCTTAAGCCCCTGAACGAAACGCGCATGCGGCCGGGAATCTCAGCGGCTGAAGCCGCGTCCCTTCGAGCCGTCTTTTCGGCACGGATCAATCCGTGCCCTTTCGCAAACGACAAAACTCTGTGCTTTTTGATATTGTAAATGATCTCTCACAACATATTGCATCCTATGATAATGGCAAACCGATTGGGCCCTGGAATAACCGCAGAGTAATGCGCTTCGCGCACAACTCTGCGCTACCCCGCTAGTTACAGGCTGCAGGGTTGCCAAAAGCACCCTTATGTTAGCGCTTATGGGGCGAAGCTCTCCCCTACGAAAATCGGAAAAAATCCGCAGAGTAACGCGCTTCGCGCACAAGTCTGCGCTATCTGGCTGCACCGCTACCCGGTCCCGCCGCAGCTTGACCGCCCTTTTGCGCTGCACCTAAAATTGCCTCAGGTGCCGGGATTGAGCATGAGACTCGAGAACACGTTGGAATTCGATCCGAAAGGCGAGAGCGAAACCTTCTTTGAGCGGTTCGAGCATCGCTCGGCGGTGTTTGCGCTTTTTTCGGACCAGGGCGCAGCGCCCGATGCACGTCCTTACATTGGCCGCACGCGCGACCTGCAGCGCCGGTTGAAGCGGGTGCTGCGCAGCGCCGAGGGCAATTCGCGCCTCCTGAACCTGCGCGCCATGACCCGCCGCATCGAATATCAATATGCCGGGTCGGGCTTCGAGATGCAGTGGCTGGTCTACCACCTGAACCGCCACTACTATCCCCGGCAATACCGGGCGCGCCTGCGGCTGAAGGCCCCTGCGCTGCTCAAGCTGAACCTCAAGAACCGGTTTCCCCGGCTCTATCCCACGCGGCGGATTTCAAAAGACGGATGTCTCTACTACGGCCCGTTCCCTTCCCGCGCGGCCGCCGAGCGGTTTGCAGGCGAGTTTCTGGACCTGTTTAAAATCCGACGTTGTGTTGAAGACCTCGATCCGGACCCCGCGCATCCCGGATGCATCTACTCGCAGATGCGCATGTGCCTGGCGCCGTGTTTCAAGGGCTGCACTGACAGCGAATACCAGGAGGAGGTGGCGCGCGTCGTCGAGTTCCTGGCCACGGAGGGCAAATCGCTCGAGCGCAGCGTCAAGGCCGAGCGTGATGAAGCTTCCGAGAAGCTGGATTTTGAGCACGCCGCGCAGTTGCATCGCAAGATCAGGAAGGTCCATGACGCGCTGGCGCTCAAGCCGGAGCCGGTGCGAAATCTGCAAGACCTTCACGCCGTCCTCGTTCTGCCGGGCCCGCAGCCCATGACCGTCTCTTTTTTTCTGATGCGCGCGGGCAGGCTGCTCGGGCCTGCATCGATGGACCTGGGAGAGAATTTCTCCTCGCCGCTTTCGCTCGACGAACGCTTCCGATTGCTGTTCGATGAGTTGCTGCGCCAGGCGGACCAATCCGCCTCGGCAACTTCCTGGGAGCATCTGGGCCTGTTTTCCCGATGGTATTACAGCAGCTTCCGCCAGGGAGAACTCGTCATGCTCCCTTCCCCGTCCCAGATTCCCCACGCCAGACTCATCCGGATGTGCCGCAAGATTGTGGCGGCGTAGCGGTTTTCGCCTTTCGCAGGGGAGCCCCTTGGGGCTCCCGCTGTTTTAATCATGAACCCAATACTTTTGTGGCATGGCCACTCTGGCCGTGACTGGTGGACCAAGCACGGGCGAGAGCGCCCGTGCCACAAATCATGAACCCAAAACGGGAGGGCGAAGCCCTCCCCTACGAAAGGCGGCGCAGGTTTTGTGAAAGGGCACGGGGTTTGCGAAAGGGCGCGACTTTCAGTCGTGCCGTAAAATCGCCACGCCATTGCGGGCTTCACCCCCCGAACAAAACCCAGCGGCTAAAGCCGCCTGGTTCGAACGCCTCTTTTCGGCACGGATAAATCCGTGCCCTTTCGCAAAAAACGAGCCGCGGAGTAATGCGCTTCGCGCACAACTCCGCGCTACTTTGCTCCGGGGCTGCTGCCGAGGCGGTTCGACAATTGGTCATCCCCGACTCGCGACTGCCGACTCTCGACTGCCGCCTGCCTTCTACCGATTCCCGACTCCCGACTCACGTCTGTCTTCTCCCTACTCCCTGTTTCCGCTTTTGCTTTTCCCCATCCCCTTCATCGTTTGACTGCAACCGGCGGTGGTCCTAGAATTGGTGAAGAGGAAAGCACGTTTATGGCAGGTCCCCAGTCGCGGCCCCCGAATCGCCCGGTTGGCGGGGGGGCGGCGCCGCTATTAGGCAGCCGAAAATTTTTCGGCCAGCTTGTTTTTGTCATTCTTGTTGTTCTCTCCGCGGGAGCCGGAGTGCTGGGCGGGCTTTTCTTTGTCTACTCGTCCGACCTTCCGCAGGTCCAGCAACTGGAAAATTACCGCCCTGATGTGATGACGGAAGTTTTTGCCGACGACGGCACGCCCATCGCGCGCTTTGCCATGGAACATCGCGTGATGGTCACTTACAACCAGGTCCCGCCGATGATGCGGAACGCCGTGATCTCCATCGAAGACCGCAATTTTGAAAGCCACTGGGGCGTTGACGTGCTCAGGATCATCCGCGCCGCCCTCACCGACATTCTGGAATGGCGCAAGGCCCAGGGCGCCAGCACGCTCACGCAGCAGGTTGCCAAAATGCTCTTTCTGACTCCTGAAAAGAGCTTCCGGCGAAAGATGCAGGAAGCCCTGCTGGCCATCCAGATCGAGCGCCGGTTCACGAAGCCGCAGATCTTCAGCATGTACGCCAATCAGGTCCCGATGGGTTACGGGAACTATGGCTTTGCCGCGGCGGCGGAATTTTATTTTGGCAAAAACCTCGAACAGATCACCCTGCCGGAAGCCGCTCTGCTGGCCGGCATGGCGCGCGGCCCGCTTTACTGGCCCATCCTGCACCCGCACTACGCTCTCGAGCGCCGCAATGAAGTTTTGCGGGCCATGCTGAGCAACGGCAAGATCAACAAAGTGGCTTACAGCGAGGCCGTCAAGACGCCGCTGGACCTGCACGTGAAGGGCTGGAACGAAAACGTCGCTCCCTATTTTGTTGAAGACATCCGGCAGTTCCTGCAACGGAAATACGGCCTGAAAGCCGTGCAGCAGAAGGGCCTGCGCGTCTACACCACTTTGAACATCGGCATGCAGCGCGCCGCCCAGGAAGCGCTGCGGAACGGCCTGCGGGAAGATGACAAGCGGCGCGGATGGCGCGGCCCGGAACAGAACATTCTGAAGCGCCCCGTCAAACTTCCCGATGGCAAACCGGCCACGCTGAAGAGCTATGACAATTCCGACTGGCCGGACCGCGTGGAAGCCGGCAACATCGTCCATGGCATCGTTATGGAAGTGAATGCCAGCTACGCCCAGGTGCGTTTCGGCGACCTGACCGCGCTGCTCAAGCCGGCGGATTTCAAATGGACGCAGAAGACCGATCCTCGCAAGCTTTTCAGCCCCGGCGACGTGGACGTTTTCAAGATGGATGCGATCAATGGCACGACGGTCCACGCGACGCTTGACCAGGAGCCGAACGTCCAGGGAGCGATGCTGGCGATTGACAACGCCACCGGTGAAATCAAGGCGATGGTGGGCGGATACAATTACAACCAGAGCCAATTTAACCGCGCCGTGCAGGCTTACCGCCAGGTGGGATCGTCCTTCAAGGTCTATGTATATGCACAGGCCCTGCTGGACGGCATCGGCCCTTTCGATACCATCCTGGACGCGCCGGTCTCCTTCCCCGGCGCCGAGGGCCTGTGGGCGCCCCACAATTTCGACGGCAAGTTCGAAGGAAACGTTACGCTGCTGCGCGCGCTGGCGGAGTCGCGGAACGTCCCGGCGGTCAAGCTGCTGGCCAAAGTCGGCATCGATAACGTCATCAAACTTTGCCGCCGGTTCGGAATCGAGTCGCGCCTGGTCCCCAATCTGCCCCTGGCGCTCGGCGCATCCGACTTGACGCTGCTCGAGCACACCTCGGCGTTTTCGACGTTCCCCGATGACGGCGTCCACATCGAGCCGCGCGAAATCCTGCGGGTCACGGACTATAACGGGCGCGTCATCGACGAGTTTCCTCCCCAGGTCACCGATGTGCTGCCGGCAGGGATCGCGCGGATTGAGATCGCGATGCTGCGCGAAGTCTTCAATTCCGGGACGGCGGTCCGCGACAGGGGGCTGGCCCAGAAGTATGACCTGGCCGGAAAAACCGGCACCACCAACGACTTTACGGACGCCTGGTTCATCGGATTTTCTCCTTCCCTCACCGCCGGAGTCTGGGTGGGGTTTGATGACCATCACCCGCTGGGGCGCGGGGAAGAAGGCTCTCACGTGGCGCTGCCCATCTGGGCCGATTTCATGACTCAGGTGCTGAAAGACAAGCCGGTGGAGCGCTTCCCGGGTTCGCCGCTATTGTCCAACCCCGACCAGGTGCAGCAAATTCTGGCCAGCGCGGGATCAGGCAACGTTCTGAGCAGCGATCCCGACCTCCGCGCCATTGCCGCCAGGCTGGCAGCTTCCAAACCCGTCTCGGCAATTCAGCGAATCCCGCCCGCCACCCAGACGGACCCGGCCACGCCAAACACCGCGCCGCCGCCGCCAAATGTCCAGCCGCCGGCCGTCGCCTCTCCGCAGGCCGCGGGCCAGCCCCGTGCCAATCAATAAGCTTGTCCCATGGCTTGCGCCACAGGCTATTGTCTTGCGCCATTCCGGGGCTGGACTGGCGGGGAGGTTCCACAATTGAATTTCCCCGACTCCCGACTGCGACTCCCGACTCCCTACTTCCTATTTCCTACTTCCGCTTACCATTTCATCCTTTTGCAAAAAAAACCGCAGAGTAATGCGCTTCGCGCCCAACTCCGCGCTACCTTAATCATTTTGAAAAATGGTCGTAGCCTGCGGGCGCGAGAGGCGACTGTTTTCCATCCGGATGGACCAGCAGCACCTCGCGCGAACGGCGCATCCGGCCAATGCAGTGGAGCGGAACGCCGCGATAGGAGCGCGGAATTTTTGCGGCCTTCTTTTCGGGCACAGCAAAGAGCAGCTCGTAGTCTTCCCCTCCGTTGAGGGCGAGTTCCAGGGCGTGTTGCGGCGCCACTCCGGACGGCGCGGGGATGCGCGCGGCATCGACCGACGCTCCCACTCCGCTCGCCTCGCACATCCGCGCCAGGTCGGTGGAGAGGCCGTCGCTGATGTCCATCAGCGCGGAGGGAATGCCGGCGCTCTGCAGCCAGCGGCCGAGCGGGCAGCGCGGCTCGGGATATAAGTGAGCATTTAATACAGCATTAATTTCGGGACCGTCCTGCCGCTCGCTTCGCCTGCCTTTGCCCCTTTTCGCCCGCGATTTCAAAATCTCGAGGCCGCGCGCCGAGAGGCCCAGCCGTCCGCTGACATAAATCAAATCGCCGGGCCGCGCGCCGGAACGCAGCAATCCCCTGCCGCGCGGGACCTCGCCCGCCAGCGTCACGTCCATCATGGCGATTCGGCGCGCAACGGAGGTGTCTCCGCCGATCACGTCCACGCGGAAGCGCCGCGCGAGGTCCATCACCCCTTGATAGAATTCCTCAACCCAGGCGCAGGAAACGCCGCGCGGCAGGGCGATGGAAATCAGCGCAAACCGCGGAACACCGCCCATGGCGGCGATGTCGCTGAGCGAGCGCGCCAGCGCGCGGTGGCCAATCGAGCGCGGCGGGTGCAGGCGCGCGGTGAAATGCACGCCCTCGATCGAAAGGTCGGCGGTGAGAACCAATTCGCGGCCGCGGCCCACCCGCACCACCGCCGCATCGTCGCCCACGCCCATCCGCACCCGTCCCGGATTTTCCGGCGCCAGGCCCCGCAGCCACTTGACGAACTCACCTTCTGATTGAAACATCGCCACGGCTGTAGTATACATTCAGCTTTGTTTTCCATTCCTTATAGTTGAAAGATCGTGGTCGCGGCAACGGCTGCGCGCCCACGGCCTGGAGGCTCTGATGATCACACGGCGCAAATTTATCCAATCGAACATGCTGGGGCTGGCGTTGCCGCTGGCCGGTGCGGAGACCATTGCCGCAGCGCGCTCCGGAGGCGGGCCCGCACGCTCCCCGGCGTCATCCCTCGGCGAACGCGACTGCTGGAATGACTGGCCGGACTACCTGGCCGCGCAAATGAACGAAGCTCGCGCCGCGCGGCTTGCCCAGCTTCGCGCCCTGCGCAGCGAGGCCGATGTCCGCGCCCGCATTGAAAAGGTGCGCTCAACGGTCTGGAAGCTGGTGGGCGGCCGGTTTGAAAAAACTCCCCTGAACCCGCGCGTTACTGGCACGATCGACCGCGGCGCCTATCGAATCGAAAAGGTGATTTTTGAGAGCCAGCCTGAAATTTACGTGACGGCCAACCTCTACATTCCCAGCGGCCGCCAGGGGCCCTTCCCGGGCGTAATCGCGCCGCTGGGGCACACCAGCAACGGCAAAGCCTACCGCAACTATGCTTATGTGTACCAGACGCTGGCGCGCAAGGGATACGTGGTGCTGGCCTTCGATCCTTTCGGGCAGGGCGAGCGCTACCAGTACCTTGACCCCAAAACGGGTAAGCCTCTTTACGGCCCAACCGGCGAACACTCGCAAGCCGGACGCCCCATGCTCCTTTTCGGTTCCACCTTCGCGCAGTACCGCGCCTGGGACGGCGTGCGGGCGCTCGATTACCTTCTGACGCGCCCGGAAGTTGATCCCGCCAGGATCGGCTTAACCGGCCAGTCGGGCGGCGCAACCATGACCATGTACCTTTGCGCGCTGGAGCCGCGAATCAAAGTGGCCGTCGAGGTGGACGGCAACTCTGAAAACCTTGCCGGGCCCTCCTTCGCGGCCCCGGGAGCCGTGGCCGACGCCGAGCAGAACCTGATCTTCAGCCTGCCGGAAGGCATTGACCGCGGCGACTTGCTGCTGGCCTTTGCCCCCAAACCCCTGCTGATGATCTATACCCCCATCGACCGCGGCGCCACCTATTCGCCAACCTACATCGAGGGCACCAAAGAAGTTTATAAGGAAGTCCAGGCCGCCTATAAACTGCTGGGAGCTTCCGGGAAGGCCGGCCTGTTTGCCACCTCGCAGCCGCACGATTATGACTTCTTCAGCCGGCGCGCCGCCTACGGCTGGTTTAACCGCTGGCTGGGCGAGGAAGCCTGGGGGACCGACGAAGCGGAGTTTGACGAAGCGCCTGACGCCGAGCTCAATTGCACGCCGACAGGGCAGGTGCTGACGTCACTGGGCGGGCGGACGGTGGTCCAACTGAGCGCAGACCGCCTGAAGAAGTTGCAGCCGGCCAACCCGTTGGGAAGCTCGCCGGGTGAAATCAATGCCTTCCGCGAGCGCGCGCAAGGCACGCTCCGGCAACTGCTTGCCCTTCCCGGGGAGAAAACTTCCCTGGATTCTCTGACGCTTTCCTCCCACACCCGGCAGGGCGTACATCTCGAGGAAGTCGTCTTTCGCTCGGAACCTTCCATTCGGGTGACCGGATGGTTTTTGAAGCCCGCCCAGGGCGCCGGACCGTTTCCTACCATCCTCCAGGTGTCCGAGGCCGGCAAGTACGACACGCCTGAGGAAACCGGGGAGTTGGTCCGCATAGTCAAAGAAGGATTTATAGTCTGCTCAGTCGATTTACGCGGACTGGGTTTCTCCATCCCCCACCCGCCCGCCGCCGGGCCGGTCTTCTACCACGACGAAAACCTGCAGGAAGACTATGCCTGGGCGAGCTTTACGCTGGGCAAGCCGATCCTGGGCCAGCGGGTCTGGGATTGCCTCCGCTGCCTCGATTATCTTGAAACTAGGCCGGAAGTGGACCGCAAACGCATCTATGGGCTGGGAGAGCGCGGCGCGGCCATCGCCCTGCTGCTGGCGGGGGCACTGGATGAGCGACTTTGCTCGCTGATGCTTGATTCTACGGTGGCTAGTTACCGGTCGATAGTGGAGTCCAAAGCCTACTCGCTGCCGCTGACCTGGTTCGCCTATGGAATCTTGAGGCATTTTGACCTGCCGGATATTGTGGGTGCCCTGGCCCCCCGGCCGTGCAGCCTGCTGAATGCCGCCAACGCGCAAGGCGAGCCGTTGCCCGGAACGCAACTCTCGGCAATTTATGGACATGCCCGGGAGGCATACCAGCAGAGCGGGGCGGGTGAAAAGCTCCAGTTATTAGTCTGGGCAGACGCTGAAAGGTCGAAAGTGCTTGACAATTGGTTAAAAACTACATAAGTTGCTCAACTTAAGCGCTTGACAGGTGTTGCTCGCTGGAATTAGGATGACAGTGCTTTTGGCCTGGGCGTGCCCGGGGAGACCTGCCTTCTGTCCAGGAAGGCGGGAGGGCGTCCCATATCCTACGAAAGGCTAGTGGTGATTAAAGCGCATGGATAAGAAGTTCTATACTCTCCTCATCACGCCGGGCGCCCATGGCAGGGTTCGCAAATTTCAACTTCCATTCTATGTCGTCCCCGTGGTGCTCGCTCTGAGCATCGTCGGGGTCGTCATGCTGGCGGGCCTGGCAACCAGTTACGCGCGGATGCTGATCAAGGTATCGAATTACAATACCGTTCGAAGCGAGCGGGAGGCCCTGAAGCAGCAATTCCATACTCTGGAGAACAAGGTCAGCCGCACCAACGTCAAATTGAACTCCCTTCAGACACTTGCCGCTGAAGTCGCGGTGACTTACGGATTTGGAAACGGGCATCATCAGCGCATCACTCCCGACCTTCTGAACCTTGCCCGGCAGTCCAGCGTGGACAGCGGGGTTAATGGAGAAGACCCGTCGCTCTACGCCCTGAACGCCATGAAAAACGTCAGCCTTAACAGCGTCAGCGGAAAGTTTGGCCCGAACTCTTTCCCGGGGATGATTGACGATCCCAGCGCTATTCCGTCCATCTGGCCGGTCCACGGAAGGCTCACTGCCGGGTTCGGACAGCGGATGGACCCCTTCAGCGGCGAGGAAGCCTTCCATCCGGGCGTCGACATTGCCGACGGAATGGGCACCGACGTGGTCGCCGCCGGCGACGGTCTGGTGATTGAGGCCGAGCCCGATGCCGGTTACGGCCGAAGCATCATGATCGACCACGGCGACGGCATCACCACCCGCTACGCCCACCTGGGCAGAATCTTCGTGGTGGTGGGAGAACAGGTCAAGCAGGGTGAGATCATCGGCGCTATCGGCATGAGCGGGCGGACCACCGGGCCTCACGTCCACTACGAAGTCCGAATCCACGGCACTCCGGTGAACCCGGCGCGCTTCCTTCACGGATAAGCCAGGCACGGCGCCGGAAACTTCATTCCCTTCCGGCCCGGCCATCGCTCCAGAAAATTTCCGGCGTTTCTTCAGGCAAAACCAGCGGCTTTTCTGCCGCGCAGCAGCGGATGTTGCGGCAATTCCTGCCGCCACGTCACAAATCCCCTGAAAAATCGCTGAAATCTGGCCATCACCCTGAAACGGATTGACATCAGGGCCTGTTTTCGCGCATGATGGATGGTAAAGGGATTGTGCGAATGGGCGTCGATTCACGAGTTGAACCCTCGGCAAACTCTTGCCGCTTATTAGTTAGAAAGAAACCTGGTCCGCGAGAAGTCCTGCAATTTGTTGTAGGCGGCATCGAGATTGGCCAGCAGATCGTGGTACTTGCCGGGCCTGCGTGGCTCAAGGAACTCGCTCGGATACTGGGCGAGCACGGGCTGCGCCCCGAAACCCTTATCCGTAACAGCCGCCTGGTTTTTCTGACCGCTCCGGACTGCCTTGCGCGTTTTGCCAAGATGGATAACCCCTGCAAACGCCCAATCGTCCGGCGTAACGGGTCCATGGTCCGCTGGGTTTCCGACTGGTCATGGGCTTACCGTCCCGGGGCTGATCCTGCCACCATACTCCGCTATCAGTGCCGCATTCATGACTGCATCCACTCGCTTGCCGACATGTCGATCTGCACGGTCCATTGTGAAGAGATGGAACGCAGTTCCATGCTTGCCGTTCTGGCCCAGCACCGCCGCGCGACGCGTGCGGCCGACCGCCCCGTTTAAGTTTCTTCCCTATGGTTTATAATCCGAAGGACCTGTAGCGTGAAGGGGAGGCGCAGCTATGTCCAGATGGCTGGAAGGCCGCATCGCGGTGGTGACGGGCGCAGCACGGGGGATCGGCCGCGCCACGGCCAGCCTGTTTGCGCGAGAAGGCGCGCGCGTTGTGTTGAATGACCTGGACCCGGCGGCCCTGGCGGTGGCGGCAGAAGCGATTTGCCGGGCCGGAGGCTCCGCCCACAGCTTTGCCGGCGACGTGACGGCGGAGGGCTTCCCTGAAGACCTGCTCGAAACCTCGTTTGAAATGTATGGCATCCCCGACATCCTGGTGAACAATGCCGGGGTCACATGGGACGGGACGCTCCACAAGATGACCGATGAGCAATGGCAGGCCGTCATCGACATCCACCTCACTGCTACATTCAGGATCCTGCGCGTGATCGGCGCCGCCATGCGCGAGGCCGCCAAACAGGAGATGCAGGAGCATGGCGCGGCGCGGGCCAGAAAAGTGGTGAACGTCAGTTCCACCTCCGGCACGCGCGGCAATTTTGGACAGGCCAACTACGCTGCCGCAAAGGCCGGCGTGATCGGCCTCACCAGAACGCTCGCCCGCGAGTGGGGGCCGGTGAACATCCAGGTAAATGCCGCCGCCTTTGGATTGATTGACACGCGCCTCACCGCTCCCAAAGAGGACGGCGAAATCTTCGAGTGGCAGGAGTCGGAAGTGAAACTGGGAATTCCTGCCAGGATGCGCGAAGCGGCCATCCATTCCATCCCCATGGGCCGCCCGGGAACCCCCGAGGAAGCAGCCGGAGTCATCTTCTTCCTCGCTTCGCCGCTCTCAAATTACGTCTCCGGCCAGGTGATTGAAGTGACGGGTGGGGCGTAAAGCCTCACGCCTTTGTTTTTTGTAGCGGCGGGCGGAGGCAAAGAAGGATGAAGTGTGAAGGATGAAATGGGGAGTCGGGAGTAGTGAGCCGGGAGTCGGGGGGAGGCAATTGTGGAACCGCCTCGGCAGCGAGCCCCGGACGGGGGCAAAAGATTTTCAAGGCGCGGGGAGATACGCTTTCAAACCGCCGCCCCAGCGGAGGGGCGAAAGACTCTTCTCTGTGTCCTCCGTGGCCCCACAGGACCATGCGAGGAATTCATGGAGAGCCCTCTGTGCTCTCTGTGTTAAAGCTATTGAGATACAGAGGCCGCAAAGGCCCGGAGGGGCGAAAGACGCCGTGCTGAATGAGAAGGGGCCCGGATTTATCCGTGCCGTACAGCGCCGCAGCCCAATGCCGGCTTTAGCCGCTGAATCACATAGCGGATGAACTCATTTCATAATTCATAATTCACAATTCACAATTGCTATTTAATCACTCAATTACCAAGATTCAAAAGCCCCCTCACCCGCCCCGGCACTGCGGGGCACACTCTCCCCTCGGAGAGGGCTCTTTTTTTGGGCCAATGGGTTCCCACCGCTCGCGCTGGAGGCTATTATCTTTCAGCCCTCCGGGCCTGTCGAAATTCTGTGGTGCGCGCCTCTTCGGTCAGAAGTAGCGGCCCGTGTAGCTGGTGAGATTGGCCGGGATGTTCTTGCACTGCGAATCGCCGTAGCCGCACAGCCAGCCCGAAAAATTGTCAATGGTCAGGACGCCCGAATCCGCGTTGGGGGAAAACGGAAGGGCCAGGACGCGGTAATTTCCCGGGGGCACGATCAGGCGGTAAGTGCCGTCCGAAGCGGTGATGCCATCGGTCACGGCGTTTCCCGAGTTGGCGTTGACGGCTACCACGTGCGCGCCAAACACTCCGGCGCCGCTCAGGTTGACCGTCCCGGAAATGGTTCCGGTGACGGTACTGAAGTTCGAGGAAGGATAGAGCGCGGAGATCCCGATGGCGTCATCGGCGGCAAGGGTGATCTGCTGTCCCGCCTGCTTGGAATCACCGAAAGGAAACATGATGGCATGCCCAATTCCGCTGTGGTCGAGCCCCAGCAGGTGGCCCTCCTCGTGCGTAGCCACCGATTGCAGGCTGAAAGTGTTGGCGGGAGGGTTCAACGCGGTGGTGAACTGGACGCTGGGATTGAACTCGATGTCGGCATCGGCAATGCAGTCGTCGCGGCTGCAGGTCTTCATTACCCCGGTGCTGTTGCACTTGTACTGGAAAGTGCCGGTTGACCCCGAAGGCCGGGGCACGCTTGACACCTGGGTAAAGGCGATGGTCCCGGTTGAAAAATCACTGCTGTTGGTGTCGGAAAATCCCACCACGTTCTGGCAATCCTGAAAGTCGGGAGTGGTGAGGGTGGATGCTCCCCCGTATTGCGCGTTGACCACCGTCAAGCTCTGTCCCGCAACCTGCGCGCCCATCCAGGTGGTGAATCCGGCTGTAAGCGGCTGCTGGATGCACCCGGCGGCGCCTCCGCTCAGGCAGCCCGGCGTGGCGACATTGTTGCTGGGAGCAGTGGCGTTCAGCAGCCAGGAGACAGGCATGGAGTCCCAGCGGGTCACCACGGGGTCCGGGGAGCTGACGCTGCCCAGATTGTCCTGAAACGGATTGAAGCCAAACATCAGAACGGCTGAAAACATCGCCGCCACGGCCACCAGCACCGCCGCGGCACCGATTTTTCCAACTGCGCGCTGCCTATGCCTCATCGCCTTCACCTCGTCTCGACAAACATCGCCTGGCCCTTCAGGCCGTCTGCGGCTGAAGTTTCGCTGGCTGCGGAAAGATGCGCGGCGTGGCCCCGCACGGAAACAGCGTTCCAGTAAATTTTCCATTTGTTTCCCTGCCGCTGGGCGTTGCCCACCACCTGGCTGCCCGCCGGAATCACCACACTGCGGCTGGGGAAGAGGTCGGAAGTTGTCCGCGCAATGACTACGGCCTGCCCGGCGCCCTGAAATTCCGTTGAAACGATCACCACCGGGATCATCGTCCCCGGCGGGATGATGATGGGCGCCGCGACAACGCCCGAAACGGTCATCTGGAATTCTCCCAGAGTCGGTGACGGCGAGAGGGTGGCGGAGCCGCTGCCCGTGTTGAGTGAACCCAGCGGAAGGGCCACGTGACGCTCGACGCCCTTTCGCTGCTGGTAGACGCGGAATGCTCCCTGCATCATACCGACCAGGTGATAGGCGCCGGCGCCCGTCGCCTGCTCCAGAAACAGCACGTACTGCGTCCCCGGCCTCAGCAAAGCCGTGCCCGGCACCCGCACGTGGAAGTTGCCCACCGTCCCGCCCGGCTGCTGGATGGTGATGGTAGCGGGCGGCTGTCCTTTCAGCGCCTTTTCGGTCTGCACGGTGGTGTAGGTGTAGACGCGCGTGCCGCCGGCATCCGTGCGGGTGGTCTGCGCCACGACCCGGCCCTGCACGATGGCGCTCGAGGCCTGCGCAAGCTGGCTGAGGCTCATGCGGACCAGCGTGGTGGCCGCGGCTGGTAGCGCCAGCCAGAATCCCAAAAGCACGGCAGGAACAAGGGTGCGAATCTTCATCATGCGTCGCTCACTGTGTGATATTCACGGCCCCCGCAAAAGACGTGAGTTCGTTGCCCTGATTGGTCACCACCAGGTTGCGCGGCCCCGGCGTGGCGGTGGGGCTCACTATAACCGGGAAATAAACCGCAGGAAGTCCACTGCTGGTGGTGGAAAAATTTCCGCCCGCGCTGGTTGGCTGGGTGACGATCACATCGGCGCCATTGCTGCTGATCTCATAACTCGTTCCGGGAAGAATTCCGTAGCCCGCCACGAACAGGTAGACGGTCTGCCCACCGCTTTGGCTGGTCGAAATCTGGGTGCCCGTGCTGCCGGCGGAACAACTCAGTTGCGTCGCCGAGGTGGGCGTGCACTGGCCGAGAGCGAGAATCGAAAGCCCCGAAAGGGTGACGGTGGCGGAAGAGGATTTGGAACTGTCCGCCTGGCTGGTTGCGGTGACGGTGACTGTATCAATCGAGTTCAGCGGCGGGACAGTGATGTCGGCGCTCGTAACCGCCTGCCCGCCGGTTACGGTAACCATCTGCGGCGCGGACCCCGCCGCCGGCACCGAAGTGGCTGCCGGGGCCGTATAGAGCCCTGAACTTGAAATGGAGCCGATCTGGCTGCTGCTGGTGCTGCCGGAGCTGGAGACGCTCCAGGTGACGGCCGTGTTGGTCGAGCCGGTCACCTTGGCGGTAAACTGCTGCGTGCTGCCGTAGCCCACCGTCTGGCTGGCGGGCGAGATGGTGATAATCACGTTCGAAGGAGGCGGGTTGGAAGAACCGCTGCTGCCGCCGCCACCGCCACATCCTGCCGCAACCAGGGCCAGGAGAATCGCCGCTCCGTGCCCCCACCACCTGACGTGTTTCATAGACTCTCCGTGACGCGCGGCCGCGGCCGGAAAATCCGGCCATGGGATCCCGGCGTGCAACCCGAACGGGCCTTCTGCCAACTCTGCACACCTGATTCGCTAATTATATCGGACCTTTGACCTTGCGGCGTCAGGGTTTCATTTGAGAAGCTGATTCCTTATCCATGAAACTGGATGCTTCAGGGGCTGAAGCCCCTTGGTGGAAGGCACGCGTTCAACGTCGGAGCTAAAGCTCCGACCTCCTACGGAGAACAAGGTCGAAAGCTCCGACCTCCTGAGGAGAACAACCCCGGGCCGGCTCTTACTGGTTGGAGTTGCCGCCGAACATCGAGCTGGGCTGCGAAGGCTGGCTGAGATGGAACCCGCCGCCGGAATTCTGCTGGGACCCGGGGAATCCGCCGGGCTGCCCCGGCTGGCCGCCAGCTCCGGGAGCCGCGCCCGGCCCCATGATGTTGGGAGCACCGGGAGCGCCTGGTATTCCTAGAAACTCCCATTCGTCATACTCAGTGTGCTTGTCAAAAACGCCGATCGACTGGTGATGGCTGGTGCTGGCGACTCCCACGATGAAGGCGCCCTGCATCTGATTTCTGCCGAAGAAAGAAGAACCACTGCTCTGCTGGCTCTGACTGGAATTCTGGTCCATGCCCGGCAGGGAAAAATTCCCCATTCTGAAGCCGCCGCTTTGCGAACCGCCTGGTGATGCAGGCTGGTTCATTGTGGAATCACCCGACGCGGACTGTGACCCTCCCATACTGCTGTTGTCGCCCAGGGGCTTGTTTTTTTGCTGGCCGGGCGGCTTAAGAATTTTTGAATCGAGGATCACGCCGTTGGCCGTGGCGTGGATGAACCGCCACTGGCCGCCGCGGGTCATCGGATCGGGATACGCCTCGCGCAGGAAGCTCAGGTTGTTGGTGTGGAGCAGTTCCTTGACGGAAGAAGGATAGCGCTTGAACTGCTGATGGAAAAGGATGATGGCGCGGGCATACTGTTCGCCGCGGAAGATGAGTTCCTTTTCCTTCTCCCGCTGGCCTTCCACATAAATGCTGGGCGCTGCCGCAGCCAGCGCGACCAGCAGCAGCGTAGCCATCATCATCACCACCAGCAGGATGTATCCCGCTTCCGAGGGGCCGCTGCGCGGGCGCCTGCCGCAGCCGCTACTGGATCTCCGGAATGGGCAGTTGCGATTTTTCACCAGAAGCTCCATCCTGGACTTCAACCATCATGGAAGTAATTTTGAGGACCTTAAAACGCTTCGAGACCACATCGCCGTTGTGGACGACGAAAACATCGTCTGAATCCGCAAGGTAGGCTTCAGGGCCGGTCCCGTCCTTTTCGCAGTATCCGATGGCGTGCAGCGGAATCTGGGGGGTTGCGGGCGCGGAACTGGCCGTCATCGCGCCTTGAATTTTCTGTGCCCCCGCGGCCGCCTTCTGGGCAGGAGTGAGCGGCGCCTGGCCAAAATCAAAAGGATCGCGGCCGACGTCCGGAAGCGGCTTTGGGTTGTATTTCTCAATGGCCTGCATGTCGAAAGCGGAACCGGAATTGGGCGAAGAAGCGCCTTTCCCCGCCTTCGGCCTGGCCTGGGTGGGTCCTCGAGCGGTCACGTACGATCTGGTTTCCGTTTGGGCCGGGCCGGACGGGGTGCCCAGGAGTTCGGAAACGAGCCGGTAGATCAGGAAGAGGCACAAAATCCCCAGAACTGCCGCCCCGATTTTTTCGGCCTTTGTCCGGTTCTTCATGGCGTAAGATAAAGGACCCCGCCAACCCTCAGGTTGACCGTGTTGCCCTGGCCGGCCGCGAATGTGAAGTTCCTGACCAGGATGAGGTCATCGGAAGTTTCGAGCGAATGAGCAAACTTCAGCAGATTCGCAAAAGGGCCTTCCACCGTCACATCCAGGCCGAGCTGGTCGAACGGTTCGCCCTTCTCTGTATTTAGTTTGTAACTCACGTTGTCCAGTTTCACGCCGGACTTCTGGGTGAGCATCCTCACCAGCCGCGCCGCGTCTGAAAAGACCCGCTGCCGCGACGGAACATGTTCCTTTAGATAATCCTGCAACTTGTCATCGGCGGCAGGAAGCGTCGCCTGGAGCTCTTCCAGGCGCGCCACCTGGGTCTTCTGGAGCTGGAGACTCATGGACGCCTGATGATAGGAATCCTCGGCCTGGGCGGCCTTGTCGCGAAGGGGCCGCACGGCCAGAAAGTAAACCGCAAGGTCAATGGCGACCACTGCCAGCGCGGCAGCCTCAAAAAACCGGATGATTTTCTTTCGGCGCTCTCTTCTCATGCGTGCAATCAGTTGCCGGAGGGCGGGGCCTCCGTCACGTACCTGGCCGTGCAGACCAGAGCAATTTCCTGCGGGCCTCCTCCGCCTCCGCCGCGGAAGCCCTGGCTCTTGATGACGACGTCGGTGAAGTCAGTGGAGCCTTCCAGGTTGTTCAAAAAAGTTTCGATAGACTCTTCGTCCTTTCCCATCACGGCGAACTGAACTTCCGGCTTCGGCACCGATGCTGAAGCGAGAGCCAGCCCTTCGAGCCGCGTGGAAGGAGGCAGCAGCTTGGTCACCTTGAACGTGAGGTCGGTCAGCGAAAACTGCCTCCGGCTGATCACCTGATTCACAAACTCGGTTTTCTCGATCATGCTCCTGTATTCAGGGCGGTCAATCTGCCGTCGCAGGCCGGTCTCCTTCGTGTTGATTGCGGCCTCCTGCGAGTGGAGCTGGGCCAGCGACTGCTCCGCCCGGTGCGCGCGCCGCACGTCGCGAATCGAGGTGAAGCCAAGCCACGCCAGCACCAGGAGCGCCACGACAAGCGTGGGCACCGCCCAGATCAGGGCGTACCGTTCACGGCGGTCGGGAGCAACAGCAAGGTTGAAATAAACTCTCATAATCTAAGCTGCGTTCGCCACCAGCCCGGAGATTGTGGCGCCAAATTCGTTCAGGATCTGCCCTTCTTCGTAAGAGAGCCTCATCTTCACGGCCAGGTCGGCGGGCAACACATCGGCGACACTCCGCGAAAGCTTCTCTCCCAGCTCCAGCACCCAGGGTCGCGGGACATTCGGCCGCGCGGCGATGCAGACGCGGCTGATTTCAAGCCCCAGGTGGTCGTGCGAAGCCGCCAGGGTGCGGACGGCTTCTTCGGTGACGGCCGCCAGTCCCTCTTCAGAAGACTTTCCGCCCATCGCCTGGTTTCGCCACAGTTTGATCTGCCGGCTTTTAGCGACAACCGCCGTCAAATGGGTGGGCGAGATATTCAGCAGCATTTCACCCGCCTCGGCATCCTCTTTCAACAAGGGAAGGAGTGCCGCGCTGGACGGGAGAACGAGACTGACGTCGCCGTTCAGCTCTTCCAGCGTGGATTCGTACTCGGCCAGCACCGATTTGCGCACGGACATGACGACCGCTTCCACTCCCTCCGGATCTTTCGGAGAAAGCTCGTAACTCAGGCGGGCCTCTTCCACCGCGAAAGGCAGCAGGGGACGCATTTTCCAGCGGATCAGAGACTCCTGCTCCCGGGGGTCGGAGGGCAGAGTTTCAAAACTCAGGGTGCTGACGCGCACGGCGCCATCGGGCAGCAACAGGCCAAAGGGCCCCTTGTCAGACCCCAGGGCCTTGGCCACCGCGCGGGTCCTTCGGGCCACTTCATCGGGCCGCAAAAGATTGGGACGTGCCAGAAGTGGAGAAAGCGCCCCGGCCTCAAGTTCCCCCAGCGCCACGCTCGCCACTCTGCGGAACGACCGGAAGAGCCGCGCGCCCAGAATATATTCGGGCTGAAACTCAAACACGGTCGCAGGGAGAGAAAACTTCCGCTTCGAGGCGGCGCGGAACGTCCGCGCCTTCGCGGTGGAAGAATCCCGTCGCAACTTTAACCGGCCCAGCGAAATGCTATTCAACGAACGTAACCTTGTTAATCTCTTTCAGTGTTGTCACTCCCTGGCGGACCTTGTCCAGCGCGGCCTCGCGCAGCGTCTTCATCCCCTCGTCGCGGGCCGCCTGGCGGATTTCCGACGACGGACGCTTGTCGAGAATCAGTTCGCGGATCCTGTCGGAAAGCGCCAGCAGTTCCCCGATGGCGGTCCGGCCGCGGAAGCCGGTCTGGCTGCAGTGCTGGCAGCCGGCACCCTCGTAAAAGACAATGCCTTGCCACTTGACCGGGTCGATTCCGGATTCCTCGAACAGTTGGCGGGGGACGGTGACCGGCTGCTTACACTCCTCGCAGATCATGCGGAGGAGCCGCTGCGCCAGGATGCAGTTGAGCGCTGAAACAAAGTTGTAGGGTTCCACGCCCATGTTCAGGAACCGGCCCAGAACATCCACAACGTTGTTGGCGTGGACGGTGGTGAACACCAGGTGGCCGGTGAGCGCCGACTGTATGGCAATCTGCGCGGTCTCGTTGTCGCGGATTTCGCCCACCATGATCTTGTCGGGGTCGTGGCGCAGAATGGACCGCAGGCCGCGGGCAAAAGTGAGCCCCTTCTTTTCATTGACGGGAATCTGCGTGATGCCGCGAATCTGGTATTCCACCGGGTCTTCAATGGTGATGATCTTATCTTCGTCGCTCTTGATTTCCGAAAGCGCCGCATAGAGGGTGGTGGTTTTGCCGCTGCCGGTGGGCCCCGTCACCAGCACCATGCCGTAGGGTTCGCGGATGAAGCGCCGGATGCGCTTCACTTCCCTGTCGGAAAAGCCCAGGATGTCCAGACGAAGCTGCCGGAACTTCTCGTGCAGCGATTCCTTGTCGAGAATACGCAGCACCGCGTCTTCACCGTGGATCGAGGGCATGATGGAGACGCGGAAGTCGATGGGGCGGCCGCGATAGCTGACCCGGAAGCGGCCGTCCTGCGGAACGCGGCGCTCGGCGATGTCGAGGTCCGCCATCACCTTAATGCGGCTGATCACATTCGATTGGTATTCGTAGGAGAGCGGATTCATCGCCTGCTGCAGAGCGCCGTCAATGCGGTACTTGACCACCATCGAGTTGTCACGGCTTTCCAGGTGGATGTCACTGGCGCGCCGCTCGAGCCCGGCGAAAACTATCGAGTCCACCAGCCGGATCACCGGGCTGACGTCGCGCTCGCCCACCAGTTGCTCGAGCGAAAGGTTTTCATCGCCGTGGCCGTTCTCTTCTTCGCGGATGACGTCCAGGCGGAACTCGACGGTGGCCTCGTCGAGCACGCGCTGCGAAGGGTCGGTCTTGCTGAGGAATTCCTTCACCTGGCTGGGCGCCGCCACCTTCACCACCAACTGGCGGTCCAGCCGCATCGCCAGCTCGTCCAGGCGGGCCAGGTTGGACGGGTCGCCCACGGCGATGGATAGCTCGCCGTTATGGGCCTCGAGCGGCAGGAACTGGTAGTCGAGCATCACGTCCAGAGGGATCGACCGCAGCACGTCAGGATCCGGACGCAGGTCCCGCAGATCGACAAACTCGAAGCAGTACCGGGCGGCCGCGCTTCGGGCCTTTGCCAGCTCCTCTTCGGGATCGATCACCATTCCGGATAGCAGATTATCTTCCATCAATGCACCTGGGCCGCCAGTGAAAACAGCGGCAAGTAAAACGCCACCAGCACAAACAACACCACAATCGCGATGGAGGCGATCATGATGGGATCCACCATGGCCACCAGCGTCGAAAGATCAATGTTGACGTCCTCTTCAAAAAATTCCGCTACCGATTCCAGCATGCTCGGCAGAGCTCCTGTGGTTTCCCCAACCTCTATCATGTCGAGGGCCATAGGCGGGAAAAAACCTGTCATGCGGAGGCTTTCGCTCAGCGGGCGTCCTCCCATTACTTCTATTCTAGCCTGTTCCAGCCCGCGCGCAAGCAACGGACTGGAAACCGATCCCGCCGAACTCTGGAGCCCGGCCACAATGGGCAGCCCGCCCTGCAACAGGGTGGAAAGCGTGCGAACAAACTCCGCCACGGAGAACTTCAGGAGCAGCTTTCCGGCCACGGGAAGCCGGAACTTCAGCTTATCCCACTGCAGCCGCGCCGCCTGCGAACGCCCCAGCGACCGCAGGCCCATCACCGCCAGCACAATCCCGATCAGCACAAAAACGCCCGCCCGCTTGATCGCCATGCCCAGGCCGATGACAAACACCGTCAGGGGAGGCATCGGAACGTTCAACTCGTGATAAAGCTCCGAAAACCTGGGGATGATGAACGTATCAATCAGGACAATGAGCGCGCAAAGGAAAATCAGCAGGAAGACGGGATAAATCAACGCCGAGAGAAACTTCTTGCGGAAGGAGCGCGCGGTTTTCTGGTAGGTAATGTACTGGCCCAGGACCTTGTCGAGCGTGCCGCTGCGCTCGCCGGCCCGCAGCGTGGCACAGTAAATCTTGGGAAACTTGCCCATGGATTCAAAGGCTTCGGAAAGCAGGGCCCCGCCGCGCACCCTCTCTTTAACTTCATCCACGGCGGCCCGCAGGCTCTCGCTGCGGCTCTGACGCGCCAGCATTTCCAGCGATTTCTGCAAAGGCAGGCCTGACTTGGAGAGGGTCATGAACTGCTGGTTGAAGATCAGGAAATCATCTTCTGAAATCTTGCCCCGCCGCTGCGGGCCAACCCGCATGGCCAGGATGGATTTGGGCCGGATGGAAAAGACAAAGTACCCCTGCGAGGCCAGCCGCGCGCGGAGTTCGCCTTCCGACGCCGCTTCGTGCGTCTGATTAAGAACCTGGCCGGCCCCTGTCCCGATCCTGCAAACGAATTCACCCATGACTACCAACTGCTGTACGGAGTACCATCAAGCGACTCCGCGTTCGAGCCGCTGTGGACATCCACCACGCCCGGGACGGTCTGTTCCGGGCTCAAAGGAACTTCTTCAATGTCCACCTGCCAGGTCTGGTTGGACCCGGTAAAGGGATCGGCGGGCAATCCACCGCGCAGGTAGCCGGCCTGGACCAGATCATCGAGAGACTCGGGTGGCTGGTTCTTGTCCAGCGTGTACTGGTCAATCAGCTTCCGCATGGTGAAAAGATCGTCCTTCAGCACCGCTTCCCGCGCCCTGACGATGGCCACGCGATAGTTGGGCGCGGCAATCGCCGCAAGGATCAGGATCAGGGTGAGCACCACCATCAACTCCAGCAGTGTAAAGCCGCCCTCTCCGGCCTGCTCGCCGCCGGCAGTTCCCGCCCTCAGGCTGCCCAACCTACCAATTCGCATAAGGGATCCCATTCATGCCAGTTCCCTGGCTCTTCGAAAACACGTCAAAAACATCCTGCCCGCCCCAGCTTTGGGAATCGGGGTCGTCCTGCATCGAGCGCATTCCCCAGTCCGTGGTGCCTGTCATCGGATCAACGGGAATGTTCCTGAGAAATTTATACTTGTCCTTGCTGCCCTTCAAAGGAACGCCTTTCACCAGAACATCCAGGGTGGGCGGATAGCCATAAGTGTCCATCTCGGTGGGGATCATGCCGCGGTCGGCAAAGTCCTTGTAGCGGTCAATGCCGTTCCGCATGGTCCGGAGGTCTTCCCGCAATTCCCTCTCCTTTTCCCGCTTGACGACGACGGCGGCGGTGGGCAGGGCGATGGTGGTGAGCACCAGCATGATGGTCATGGCGGCAATCATCTCAATCAGGGTAAAACCCAGGCCGGCAGACCTTAGCTTGATCCGGGTTCTAAAAAAGCGTTTCATGGCCGTTGCTGTGGCCTTCCCGGAGAAGGAGGCGCAGCCTGGGGCGTAGCGGGATAGACAGGATAAGGGGACGCCGTTGAAGGGGTGGGAGTCGAAGATCCTGTGGCAGGCTGCGCAGGAGTCTGCGTGGCAGCGGACTCCACGGAGTTTTCCGGCAAGCGGATGATCCGCGGAGTCACCATGATCAGCACGTCCGTCTTTTTCTTTTCGTGTTTCGTGTCGCTGAAAAAGTACTTCAGGCCTGGAATTTTGCCCAGCCCGGGCACTCCCGAAACCGTGGTGGCGTCTTCGGTTTCGAGCAAACCGCCCAGGACGCTCGTTTCTCCTTCTTCCAACCGGATATCGTGCTCGATTTGCCGCTGGCCAAAGGTCGGCTCATTCACGCCGGCGATGTTGACCGAAGGCTGCACGGATGAAATCTCAATCTTGGCGTGGATGGCAATCTCGCCGTCCGGCAGCAGATGCGGAGTCAGGTCTACGTTGACCCCGACATCCTGAAACTGGAACTGCGTGCTCGCGATCAAACCGCCGAACCCGCCTGCCTGCCCGCCGGTTGCGCCTCCCACTCCCAGCGAAGGCAAAAAGCTGCCGGTGGCATAGGGAATGCGGCTTCCAATGCGCAGCGTGGCGGTGTCACCGTCGGTCACGCGGACTTCCGGGTTCTGCATGATGTGCGTGGTCGAGTCATTCAGAATAGCATTTGCCACTGCGCTGGGCACAACCAGGCCATAGTCATTCAAGCCAATATGGCCGGCGAGAGTGGCGGCGCTCAGGGGGCTGTAAACCGCCGCGCCCTGGAACCCCTGGGTAACGGAGCCTGAAGGGCTGATGGTCGCCGGTGACAATCCCAGTTCTCTCACCCGGTCTGCATCAGCTTCCAGCACCGTTACATCAATCATGATCTCGGCCTTGCCATGGTCAAGATCGTGGATGAGGGCCACAGCTTCATTCACTTTATCGGCTGAGTCGCGAATAATAATGGCGTTGGCGCTCGGGTTATCAATGATCCGCTGAATGCCCAGAATCTGCTTCAGCGCCGTGGTGATGGCCGTCCGGTCGGCAGGTTTCAGCGAATTGTCCAGATAGACCGTCCGCATCACTTCGGTCTGGTAGTCCCGGCGGTTGGCAGGATTATCAGGGACAACCAGAATCGTGTTGGGAGTCACCACCTTCCAGAACGTGTGGGTCTGCAACGAAAGGACGTGCAGAGCGTTCTTGATGGTCACATTGTCCAGGTCCATCGAAACCGGCTGGGCCTGAAAATCAGAAGTGAACGCAACGTTGAGCCCGGCGAGCTTGCAAAGCGTTTCATAGACACGCTTGCTGTCGGCGCTGATGCGGAAGTGAGCCAAGGGCTCCTGCGGCAAAGGTTTCAACTCGGGTGTGGCAACCGGCTGCTGCTGCTCTCCTTGCTTGATGGCCGTCTTCAACCCGTTTTCCCGGGCCTGCTTGGCAGCCGCTTCCTTTGACAGCAACTGATCCAACTGCTGCCTTGCGGCCTGGTTACTGGGATCAATGCTCGCAGCCTTCTGGAACTCTCCCATGGCTGCCGGCACGCGCTGCTCGCGCAGGAATTCTCTCCCCTGTTTCAGGTGGGTCAGCGCGGATTCCATCCGGGCGTGCGTCTCGCGAAGCTGATACTCGGAATTTGCAGGCCGCGATTGGACGGCCCTTTCATAATTGATCAGCGCCGTGTCCCAATCCTTCCTGAGTTCCGCTTTGCGCCCTTTCTGGAAGTACACGTTACCCGGAGCACAGGCCGTCGAGGCCAGCAATAACGCCAGCGGTGCAACCTGCACTCTGCGCCACTTCATAAACAGTTCCCCATGGCATCACGTTAATTATAAATAGAGTCCATTATCTGCGAAGACGTTGCCTAAAGCAAGAAAACAGATGCCGGCCCACCTATCTTTGTGTAGGCTATCGAAGGAATTAACTAGTTAAGCAACAAAATGTGCTATGCTTTTGTCCGGGTTCAAAAAAACAACAAGGAGGCTGATATGGCAAAAGTATTGCGATGCAGTGATTTAGGTATCGACTGCCCCAAAGAACTCCGCGCGGAAAATGAAGAAGAATTAATGAAACTCGCCGCTGAGCACGCAGAAAATGATCACGGATTAAGTGCATCCAATATTCCGCCTGCGATGCTCCAGATCGTGAAAGCCGCCATCAAGGATGAATAGGCAGACACTCCCGTGCCGCAACGGCGGCGAATAAGGCAGCGCTCGCCCCTCCCGATGCGCTCCTGGTGGCGTTCCCCGATAGGTATGCGCCTGAAGGCCGGGAAGGAAATCGGGTCTTCCTGCTGCGCTCGCCTGTCAGATCCCCAAAAAGAAAAAAGCCCCTGCCGGCGAACCGGCAGAGGCTTGAATTCCGGGGAAATCGGCCTGTTACTGGGCCTCGCCCTCTGAAGCTTCCTTTTTCTCTTTCTTCGACTTCTTTTCCTTCTTTGCCTTCTTTTCCTTCTTTGCCTTCTTTTCCTTCTTGGTCTTGGGCTGCGAAGTCTGTGTTTCCTGGCCAGCCGGAGCTGCGCTTGCGAATGCCGGCATCGACAGGGACACGGCAACCACCAGCGTTGCCAAAAGTGTCAGGATCTTTTTCATAATTGGAGGTTCCTCCTCAAAAAATAGGTCTTACATCAAGCGGTCATTGCACGAGTGGGGCCAAACACGCCCGGGCGGTTAACGGTCACAACACAATGATTCTAAATAGAATTAAAATCCTGGAAGCTGATTGCTACAGATGGGTTGGGCGGAGGGAGAGATAGGGTTATACCGGTTGGTGTATCGCTGCACCAATCGGTGCATGGGGTGCGTCCGAAAAAGCCAGGCAAGCAGGTCCTTCGCCTCGCAAAGTCTGACGTAACAATAGGCCGCTTTCAGCAATCTGTTATGCGACCGCCGGGCGCGGCGTGATCTCCCCGCACTCGATGGTGGCTTCAGCCGGTTCGAGCCCCGGCGATGTGGCCCTGACGCTCACCTGCCCGGCCTGCTTGGTTGATTGCACGATGGCCACGCATAAGCCATTGAAAGCGTGCCGGCGGCTGGCTTTATCGGCCTCGTGGCTCGAGGGATCGCCGTTGCCCACGCCAATCAGCCTGCCGGCGCCGGTGACCTGAAAGGAGATCAGGTTATGCGCCACAGGGACTACGCGCCCTTGCGAATCCGCCACGCTCACGAAAACCACTGAAACGTCTTCGCCGTCTGCATTGATCTTCGCGCGGTCAGGCTTCAGCACGATTTTCGCGGGCGCGCCGGTGGTTTCCCTTTTGACGGTCAATACCTGGCCGCCGCCCTTGTATCCCCGGGCCTCGATGGCGCCCGGCATGAAGCCTGCGTTCCAGGCTGCGTGGGAATTTTTCCCCACCGCCCGCATGCCCAGGCTCCTGCCGTTCAGGAACAGTTCCACCTTCTCGAGATTGGTGAAACACCAGATGTCGATCGGCTTGCCTTCCTGGTCCCAGTTCCAGTGCGGAAACAGATGCAGCACCGGCTTTTCGCCCCACCACGCCTTGTAGTAGTAAGCAAGATCTTTGAAGATACCGCAGGTGTCGATGAGGCCAAAATGTGAACTGATGCACGGCCAGCCGTAAGGCGTGGGCTCGCCGCGATAGTCAAACCCCGTCCAGACAAATCCACCCGAAAGCCACGGCCGCTGGTCGTAGGTCTGCCACCATTCCTCGGCCGAAGAGGCCCAGGGCGGGTAGTTCACGTCATAGGAGCTGACGTAACCTTTGCCCGGGTCATTGAAATAGATGCCGCGGGTGGAAACGGTGCTGGCCGTTTCCGTTCCAACGCAGGGCTGGTTGGGGAACTTGCGGCGGAAAGCGTCGATCTCGGGTGAATGCTTATAATTGAAGCCCATGATGTCCAGCACGGTGCTGATTCCTTCGCCCCACCCGTTGTTCATCGCCTGGGTAACGGGCCGGGTGGGATCGAGCCGACGCGCCAGCCGTTTCATCGCGCGGCACATGCGGGCCCCGCGCTCAGAGCCCTGCTCGTCTTCCTCGTTGCCGGTGGACCAGAACACCACGCTGGGATGATTGCGGTCGCGCCGGACCAGCCGGCCCAACTGGCTGAGGCCCTCCGGGGCCGACGAAAACATGCGCGTTTCGTCCAGCACCACCATGCCCAGCCGGTCGCAGGCGTCCAGCAGTTCAGGTGTGGGCGGATTGTGCGACGTGCGAAGGCCGTTCGAGCCCATCTCCTTCAGCTTTGTAATGCGGAAATACTGCAGGCGGTCGGGAAGCGCAATCCCCACCCCGGCATGGTCCTGATGATTGCAGGTCCCCTTGATCTTCACGGGCTTGCCGTTCAGGAAGAAACCCTTGTCCTTGTCAAAACGGATCGTCCTGATGCCAAAGGGTGTCTCATATGTGTCCGCCGCCGCACCGTTGACTTCAACGGTCGTCTCCAGGCGATACATGTTCGGCTCTTCGATGGACCAGAGTTGCGGGTTGCCTACCTTCACCTTTTGCGTGATTTTTCGCCGCTGCCAGCCGGGAATTGATACCGCGGGCGCGCGATGCGTGCCGGCCGCATTGCCCTTGCTGTCCACAATCTTTGAGACAACCGTGCAGGAGGCCCCGTCATCCTGATCGTTGCTGACTTCCGTAGTGATGGTGAGCGTTGCGGAATTTCCATTAACCTCAGAACTCACAAATGTGCCCCACTGCGGGACGTGCACAGGATTGGTTTTCACCAGCCAGACGTGCCGGTAAATTCCCGCCCCTTCATACCACCAACCTTCGTGCTCCGTAGCGTCAACGCGGACCACCAGGACATTCCTGCGGCCATACAAAACATGGTCCGTGATGTCATAGGAGAACGGCGCGTAGCCGCTCAGATTGCGGCCGAGCAGGTTGCCGTTCAGCGCCACCATGGAATCCCGAAAAACGCCGTCAAATTCCAGGCTCAGCCGCCTGCCCAGGTCGCCGGATGGAATTTCAAACACCCGCCGGTACCACCCGATGCTGGTTTCGGGGTAATTCCTGCCCAGCGGTTTGGACCCGTGCGCGGCGAGCCATGCGTCTTCATGAAAAGGCAGCACCACAGCCCAGTCGTGTGGGAGATCAATGGCCTCCCAGTCGCTGTCATCAAAATCGGGCCCCGAGGGTTTGGAAAAGTCGCCGGTCTTCTGGTAAGTCTGGCCCATGCCGAAGTCGAAATCATCCAGGGGATCGGCAGCGCTGCCCAGGTGAAAACGCCATCCGAAATCGAGCAACAGCCGCTCGCGCAACAAGCCCGTTGAAGTCGGCTGCCCTGCATCAGCCACAGGCGCTCTGCCCGGGGCAGCCAGCAAACCGCCGGCGCCTTGGCCCAGCGAGGCCGCCCCGGCGGAAGCCGCAATTCCACTCTTTAAAAAATCACGTCTTGTCCAGTCTGGCATTTTCGTGACTCCTGTAGTGTCAACATACGCGTTGGACCCTGCCAGCCAATTCCGGGCAGGCGTGGCGGATTGGCACGAATGGAAACGCCCCGATTATATATCCCCGGAGGCACCGGACAGGCAAGAATGTGAGAAATTTTGGCGGTTGCGGACGCCTCGTCCCAAACCCTGGAACTTTCGCCGGGAGCGCCGTAATACATATTTATTACAGTTTGCATAGTATAAAGAAAGCGCCAATTGCCATTGACTAGGTTTGTGCGAAAGTGCACAATTAAGGGTTATCAGCCCATTCTGACCTGCCGCGAAAATGGGCATAGAGTTGCCGGAGAGGTACACCAAAGCCCATGGCCAACAAAAACAAAAAGCTGAAATTTGGGATCGGGATCGCTATCATCCTTGCCGCAGTGGGGTGGGAAGCTGTATCCGGCTTTCAGCAGTCCAAGACCTACTACGTAACCGTCAAGGAATTGACCAGCGGGAAGTCCACTCATGAGCACGTCCGCGTGGGCGGCATCATCGTGCCCGGTTCCATCCATCGAAGCGGAGAGATTCTCACCTTCCGCATCTCACAGGAAAAGGAAACGATCCCCGTCACTTACGTTGGCAAAGACACCTTGCCGGATGACTTCAAGGGCGGCGCCAATGCCATTGTCGAGGGCAGCTACCTGGCAGACGGCACTTTCCGCGCGCAGCAAGTCCAGGCCAAATGCGCTTCCAAGTACCAGGCCGCGCCGCCGGCTCCCAAGGAGACCAGCGCGCCCTCCAAAGTTGCTTCCTACGGTGAGTGAGCATTGAAATTGACCGCCGTCTTCTCTTCCAAACACAACTTCCCATGCGAAGCGGCCACAGCGGAATCGAAACAAGGGGGACCTGACCAGTTATGAATCAAGTCGGAGCCGTCGGGCTTATTGCTGCACTGGTATTTGCCGTCTATGGGATGATCACCGGCGCCATCGCCGGAAAGCTTCGAAGCCCGCGGATGCTGAAGAGCGCCCAACGTGCTGTCCTGGGCTTTTTTGCCATGGCCACGCTGGCGGTGGTTTCCCTCGAATACCTCATCCTCACCAATGATTTTCACAGCGCCTACGTGGCGTCCCACTCCAGCCGCGAACTTCCTTTGCTCTACAAGATTCCAGTTCTCTGGTCGGGGCAGGAAGGTTCATTGCTGTTCTGGACGTGGCTGCTCTCGATTTATGTCGGGCTGGCCGTCCTGCTGAACCGGCGGAAGAACCGCCAGTTGATGCCCTACATCATCTCCATCTGCATGGGCGTGGCAACGTTTTTCACCCTGCTCACATTCTGGGTGGCGAACCCCTTCAACCAGCTTTCCCTGGCCACAG
This sequence comes from Terriglobia bacterium, assembly GCA_035277665.1. GTDB lineage: Bacteria > Acidobacteriota > Terriglobia > UBA7540 > UBA7540 > SCRD01. The sequence continues at coordinate 6,654 of DATEKC010000119.1, read as the reverse complement.
CAACCGGAACAACGCCGTATACCCCGCCGGACGGAAACGGGATGAACCCGTCCCTGCAGTTCCATTCAATGGTGATCCATCCTCCGATGCTTTATCTCGGGTATGTCGGCATGGCCATCCCCTTCGCCTTCGCCATGTCGGCCCTGATGACGCGCCAGTTGGGCGACAACTGGATCAGAGTGACCCGCCGCTGGGTGATGGTGCCCTGGATGTTTCTGGGCACGGGCATTGTGCTGGGCGGCCACTGGGCCTATCACGTTCTTGGCTGGGGCGGCTACTGGGCGTGGGACCCGGTTGAAAATGCCTCGCTGCTGCCCTGGCTTGCCGGCACTGCTTTTCTCCACTCGGTGATGATCCAGGAAAAACGCGGCATGCTGAAAGTCTGGAACATGGTGCTGATTATCCTGACTTTCTTCCTCTCGATTTTTGGCACATTTCTGACCCGCAGCGGGATCATCTCCTCCGTGCATGCCTTTGCAGAGTCTAACATCGGCCCGTGGTTTTCCGTCTTTCTCGCCATCATCGTGGGATTTTCGTTGACCGTACTTTTCCTGCGACTGGACTTCCTGAAGACCGAGAACCGGCTGGACTCCGTCGCCTCGCGCGAAAGCGGGTTCCTGTTCAACAACTGGGTCCTACTGGCCGCCGTGCTGGCCGTGCTGTGGGGCACCATCTTTCCAGTGGTCTCGAAGGCCGTACAAAATGTCACGGTGACGGTTGGACCGCCGTTCTTCAACAAGGTGATGATTCCCATCGGGCTTCTGCTGCTGTTCCTCACCGGCGCCGGGCCGCTGCTGGCCTGGAGGAAAACATCTTTCCAGAGCATCAAGCGTAATTTCACGCTTCCGCTGATTTTTGCCGCCATCGTAGGCGGAATCCTGTTTTTCGCGGGAGTTCATCAGCTTTACACCTGGATGTCTCTTTTCCTCTGCGCCTTTGTCGCCGCCAGCATTATCGGCGAGTTCTACAAGGGCGCGCGCACGCGAATGAAATCGGGCAAGGAAAACTTCTTTGCCGCAGTCTACAACCTGACCATGCGGAACACCCGCCGGTATGGCGGCTATATTGTCCATTTCGGCATTGTTCTGATTTTTGTGGGATTCGCCGGGCAGGCTTTCCGGTTTGAAACGCAGGGGCTGATGGGGCCGGGCGATCTTCTCCAGGCCAAGGACTACATGTTCCGCTGCGAAAGCATCGATACCGGGAAGAAGGCCAACTATCAATTCGAGACCGTCTCCCTGAGCGTGACGAAGGACGGGCACGCCCTGGGCGTGATGCAACCGCAAAGGCGCTTCTTCATCGCCGAGCAGCAACCCTTGAGCCACGTCGCGCTGAAAACGAACCTGGCCCGCGACCTTTATGTGGTGATGGCAGGCATGGATCAGGAGTCTGGCAAGGCCATCATCCATGTGATTATCAATCCGCTGGTGCAGTGGGTGTGGTTAGGAGGCATCATCGTCCTCCTGGGGACCATACTGGCATTGATCCCCAGCAGAATCGAGCGCCAGATGGCCGAACTCCACAAAGAGCAGCAGGCGGTTGCTGAGGCGCACCATGTCGGTTAGCAGGCTCCTGAAAATTCTTGTGCTCGGCCTTGCCCTGGTCAATGTGGCCACGGCGGCGCAAGCCCCCACGCAGGTCGAGGATACGATTGGAAACAAGGTTTACTGCCTGTGCGGTTGCGTCACCACCCTGAACCATTGCCCGATGCTGCATTGCGCCGAGAAAGAGGAGACGCGCGGCATCATTCGGGCGGACCTGGAAAAGGGCATGGCGGAGCCTGCGATCCTTCAGGACCTAGTGAACAAGTACGGCGAAAAGGTGCTGGCTGCGCCGCCCGCGGAGGGATTTAACCTGACGGCGTGGGTCCTTCCAGGCATCGGGCTGCTGATCGGGCTTCTGCTGGCGATAGCGTTTGTCCGCAAGTGGAGGAGGCCGGCATTGCAGGCCGCGGGCGGACCAGCGGCGCCCCCGGTGGATGACAACGTCCGCAGCGCCGTGGAAGAAGAAATGAAGAAGTACATTGATTGATCCGCTGATTGGCGCGGAAACCGACAAGCAAAGGCAAGAAGATGGAACTGGGAATCGCAATCCTGCTGGTGATCGCGCTGGCCGTCTTTGCGGTGACGCCCCTGCTGGCCCCGGAAGGCCCCTCCGAAGGCGCTCTGCCTATCGATGTGACTCCGCTTACGGATTTAAAACGCCGGCGAATGGTAGTGTACGAAAATCTGCAGGACCTGGAGTTTGAATTCAAAGCCGGAAAGGTCGCCAAAGACGACTACCAGTCCCTGCGGGAAAACCATCTGGCGGAAGCCGCGCAGTTGATGCTGGCCTCTCAGGAACAGGAAGAAATTACGGAACACGATTTGATGATTGAGCGGCAGGTTGCCGAGCGGCGCGCGCAGAGGAAATCCCTGCGCCCGGATCCCTACGTTTGCCCCGAATGCGAGTTCGAGAACCCGCTGCCGGTGAAATTCTGCGGGAACTGCGGCAAAGAACTTCCACAGCGGACTGGCAGGAAATAAACCGGAGATTTGCGGCCCCTTCGTGGCGCCTTGCAGAGTTGAATCCTTGTTCAGTGTGAAAAAGAAATTTACATTTGAGTTTGTGGCGCTCCTGGGTGCATTCATCGTGCTGCTGGGAACGCCTGTCAGTTCCCTCGCGGCGCGCATCCAGGGGCAGGTGTCAAATGGCACCACGAAGCGGCCCCTGGCCAGCCAGAAAGTGGAAGTGATCAGCCCGAGGGGCGGCATGGCCGTGGTGGGTGATGCCACTACCGATGCAAACGGCCATTTTGTGATCAACAACGGACAGATCGACGCCAACGGATTTTATCTGCTGCAAACGACCTACGAAGGCGTGGACTATAATTCGCCGGTGCAGTTTGATCCCGACGGGGATGCCGCCGTCAACGTCACTGCTTACGAGTCCACCAGCAAAGAGCCCGCACTCCGCATCGATTCCGCCCGCGTCATTGTGCGCGCGGAGGGGCCCCAGGCGCACATTCAGGAACTCTTTTCGGTGCAGAACCCGTCTCATGAAGCCTATCGGAACCCTAAAGGGACCTTCCTGTTTCACATTGCGCCCGGCGGCGGCGCTCCGACCGTCGCTGCCGTCGGACTGATGGATATGCCCCTGCCCCAAAACCCTGAAAAGGGAACTAAGCCCGGCGATTTCTACATTACCTACGCCCTGAAGCCCGGCAGGAACGTCATTATGGTGGCGTACGATGCGGATTACAGCTCACAGCAGCTTACGCTCGACGACAGCGCCGCCTACCCGATCGGGCGCCTGCAGCTTTTTGTGGTTCCGCCAAGCCTGACGGTGAAATCGAAACTGTATTCCCCAGCCGGCCAGGATTCGGAGACCGGCGCGCAAGTCTATGAGGCCAGCGAGTTGAAAGCCGGCGCCGGATTCGCCGCGCAACTGGCTGGCGCGCCCGGTGCGCCCGCTCCCGCCGCTGCCGCCGGCACGGAGTCGAATGCCGGCCAGCAGCAGGAAGAAACGCAAGTCAAAGTTGTGCCGGATTCCATTACAGCCGTGGGCGTTCCTTTTCTGCTCTGCTTTCTGCTGGTTCTGTTATGGGCGCTGGGAATTCGAGTTTCCAAGGAATGGCCCCGCTGGAAGGCCAAGCAAAAAGGAAGTCCTGTGCAGAGGCAGTTTCGCGCCAAACTGGATACCTTGATCAATTCCATTGCGGATATCGACGAACTCTACGCCTCTGGAAAAATCGCTGAAAAAAAATACTGGAAGGATCGCCTGGAGCTGAAGGCGAAGGCCGTGGCCATTCTGAAAGCGGGTCCTTCCTCAAAATCCAAGTCCTATGCCTCCCGGGGACCAAATCGCTAAACCGTCGCTGGAAGTCCGCAACGTTACCAAATTTTTCGGCGACGTTGCGGCGCTGAAGGAAGTGACGCTGGGCATCCGCTGCGGAGAAGCGGCGCTTCTCTACGGGCCCAACGGCGCCGGCAAAACAACGCTGATGCGGCTGCTGGCATCGCTGGCGCGGCCCAGCTCCGGCGAGGTCCTTTTTGGCGGCAGGAACATCGAGCATGACGGGGCCGGCGCCAAATCGGCCATCGGTTTTGTTTCGCACGCGACCTTCCTCTATGGGGAACTGACGGTCCGCGAAAACCTGAAGTTCTTCGGCAGCCTGTTCCACCTGGGGCATCTTGATAAACAGATCGACGCGGCGCTTGAAATGTTCGACATGCGCGCCCGCGAGGACGTTTTTGTGCGCGACCTTTCGCGCGGGCTGCAGCAGCGCGCCTCTCTCGCGCGGGCCTTCCTGCACAATCCGGACTTTGTGATTCTCGATGAGCCTTTTACGGGCCTCGACCACCAGTCGGTGAAAAAACTTTCGGAGCTGCTGCAGCGGCTTCCGGAGCAGGGAAAGGCCCTCCTGTTTTCAACCCACGACTTTGAGCAAGGAGCGGCAATCGCCGGACGGCTGATCGCGCTGAAAGCCGGACGTGTCCGGTATAATGGCCCGCTGGATTCAGCGCCGTTTGAAACACTGGGCATCACACGGGCCGGCGGGAAGCATCACGATGAATAACCTGAAGATCATCTGGAGCATTCTGGTCAAGGACTTTCGCGTCGAGTGGCGAAACCGCGAAACGCTCGCCTCGATGTGCGTCTTCGGATTGCTGATCGTCTTTCTTTTTAATTTCGCTTTTGAAACCGCTCGCGAGGAGACGCTGCGCCTGCTTCCCGCCGTGCTCTGGGTGGCGATTGCTTTTGCCGGAGTGCTGGGCTTTAACCGGGCATTCTCTTCGGAGCGGGAAAATGCCTGCCTGGAAGGCATGACGCTGGCGCCCGTCGATCCCAGCATGATTTTTGTGGGCAAGATGCTGGCCAACATGCTGTTTCTGGGCATTGCTGAAGTGGTGATGGCATTTGCAGCCTCGCTGTGGTTCAATTTTTCTTTTCTGCCGTCGCTCGGGCAGTTGCTCCTGATCGCTTTTTTTGGCACGCTGGGCTACGCGGCGCTGGGAACCATTTTCGGAGCGATTGCCGCCAACACCCGTATGCGCGAGGTGATGCTGACCGTCCTGCAATTCCCCATCGCCTTCTGGATTCTGATGCTTTCCATTGATGCCACCAGCAGCGCCATGCGCGGCAATCCGGATGGCAACTGGGCGGGCAGCGTGGCACGGGTTGCGGGGATCAGCCTGATTTTTACGGTTGCCTCATTTCTTCTTTTCGAATACGTTCTGGAAGAGTAGCCGGGTGGAATGGCCGGCCGCGGCCGGGCTTGAAAGCGGCAAGGTGATTGCACATTGTTGACGATGACTGACAACAGGGGCATGGAATGAACAGGAAGTTTCCAGTATGGCTGCACTTTGTGCTCACCATCGGCACGCTGGTGGTGACGCTCTACATGATCTTCCTCTACGCTCCGGAAGAAATGACCATGGGCGAAGTGCAGAGGATCTTCTACATCCACGTGCCGGCGGCCTGGGTGGCTCTGCTGGGTTTCATCATCATATTTATTTCCAGCATCGTCTACCTGATGAAGCGCTCGCAGCCTGCTGACGAACTGGCCCATGCCGCGGCGGAAGTGGGGTTCATTTTCTGCACCTGCGTGCTGGTGACGGGCCCTCTGTGGGCTAAGCCCGCCTGGGGCATCTGGTGGACCTGGGACGCGCGGCTGACGCTGACGTTCCTTTTGTGGCTGCTTTACGTGGCTTACCTGATGCTGAGGAGCTATCTGGTGAATCCCGGGCGCGCGGCCAACCTGTGCGCAGTGGTGGGCGTGATCGGATTTGTGGACGTGTTGATTGACTACATGGCCATCCGCTGGTGGCGGACGCAGCACCCGCAACCCGTGGTTCTGGGCGGGCCGCAATCAGGCCTGGATCCGCGCATGCTGGCCACGCTCCTGGTGGGTGTGGGCGCGTTCACAATTCTTTTCTTCCTGCTGGTCCGTGTCCGGTTGCGGCTGGCGGTGATGCGGAGAGAAATCAGCGAAATTCGACACGCCCTGGCGTTCAAACTTTCGGAGGATTAGCGTGGTCAACAAATATCTTTTTCTGGCTTATTCGTTTGTGTGGCTGATTTTTATGCTGTATGCCTGGAACCTGAGCAGACGGCAGACCCGCCTGCAAAAAGAGCTGGATGAAGTGAAGAGCAAGGTTGCAGAATCCGCCTCCACAGCCTCCTCAAGGCCGTCCGCTTCCTGACGGTAAGGCGTAAAGACAGCAGCGCCAGGGGCGCACGGCCTGGCGCGCCCCCGCCGCATAACCCATTGTTCGCTCTTACTGCACGCTGAACTGCGCCGGCGCGGTCAACCTGAAAGTCATTTCAGTTTCCGCCGGCAAATCGATCTCTTTCTTCCCGGTCGCAAACGCGCCTGCGGTCCCGGCCGCGGCGCCGGCCCCGCTTCCGATCGCAGCGCCTTTACCGCCGCCGGCAACTGCCCCGATGAGAGCGCCTACACCGGCCCCGCCGCCAATCATTTCAAGGTTCCGCCGCTTGTGAGACTTGCCGGAAACGGTCCACGCCTGGCTCGATACGGAAGTCTGTTGCCCGCCGCTCGGGGTGATGGAAGTCAGCACCAGCGAGATTTCCGCAGGCCGCTTCAACCGGCCTGAACTCACCACATTTGTGACGCGGCCGCCCACCAGGCTGCCACGCGGAGCCACGGTCACT
>DATEKC010000118.1:0-4010 GCA_035277665.1 Terriglobia bacterium | reverse complement strand
AGGCCTGCCGCGCGCTTGGCATCACGCTGTGCGGCGGCCACACCGAGATCACGGTCGGTCTCGGCCGTCCGATTATTGTGGGCCAGATGCTGGGTGAAGTCGAACCTGCCAGGCTGGTCCGCAAGGAACGGCAGCGGCCGGGCGACCAGGTGATCCTGACCAAAGGCGTGGCGATTGAAGGCACCGCCATCCTGGCGCGAGAGAAAGCGCACGAATTGCGAGGGCAGATTTCGGCAAAGCATCTCAAACACGCGCAGCGATTACTCTCGAAGCCCGGCATCAGCGTGGTGCGTGACGCGCAACTGGCGCTCAAGCACGGCGATGTCCACGCCATGCACGATCCCACCGAAGGCGGCGTGCTGACCGGACTTGTCGAACTGGCGCGTGCGGGGAGCGTGGGCATGCGAGTGTGGAAAGAAAAGATTCCGGTGCTTTATGAAACGCGGCTGCTGGCGCGCCTGCTCGGGTTCGATCCCTTTGCCCTTCTCGCTTCCGGGGCGTTGCTGGTTGTCGCTGAGCCACGCAGCGCCACCCGCATCGTCAGTGCGCTTCGGCGCAACCAGATTGCCGCGCAGATTATCGGCGAGATTTGCCGGCCGAGGGACGGCATCATGATAGTGGAAAACGGCCGCGCCCGCCCCATCCGGGTTCCCGAGCGCGACGAAATCGCGCGCCTGCTGGAGTAAGACGCTGCGCTAAGCTGTCCCGTGTCTTACCGTCCTCTCAGTTTGTCACCCGAACACCTCTGGATGTCATTGCGAGCGCCGCAGGCTAGGTCCGCCTAAAGCTTCTTGCGGTATCTCCCCAACGGAAGTTCGACCAAGTGTGCAAGTACCACCATGACGAGCACGGCATCCAGAAAAACGCCGGGACGCATCGGAACAAGTCCGAGACCGGCAAGCACTGAGTAGGCCGCAGCAAGCAGGAATATGGGCCCGGTCAAATAACAGTGCACCCTGCCGCACCGCACAGCGTTGGCCAGACAGGCGACGCCCGCAATCAGCAACGCCGGGCCGAACGACCAAAGCCGAGAGATGTGGGTTCTGATTTCGCGTACCTTGCGGAAGCACCTTTTCTCCAAAGAAGTCCCAAGAACTATGCCCGGTATGCATTCGGATGCATGCTTCGACCTTTATCGTGCACTCAAAGGTTTATTCACTTGATCAATGAACCATTCGTAGATTTTCAGGAATTTGTTGACCTTGCTGCCATCTCTGAGTTCTGCGAGCCTAAAGCTAGGATACTTATTGAGCTGGTCCTCAGCCATCTTTTCTTCGATAGGAAGATCATTGATTCGATTACGCAACTCCCTTCTCTTGTCCAAAGAGTCAAAAGGGGCTTTGGCCAAAAGTGCGGAAAAGGGAATGTACACCCTTCCTCCTGTGGTCACTTGAAAGAACTGGTAATACTTGCCGCCATGAGACATTTGGGGAACGAAGGAACCACTTATTTTTCCCCTGCCCCAGTAAACGAACCGGCCATGCATACTCCCCCATTCGAGAAGCCTTTTTGCCACAGCTACATCCTCACCTGAGGAGTCTTCCTCAAGTTTCTTCGAAAAGCGTTCCCAATCCCACTCGGTACCTTTAACCGGAGTGGCGGCACTCTGTCCGATTACACGCGGCACAAGAACCCGGGAATTTTCGCCGACAAACTGGTGAATTTCTATGGCAAACACCTCCACAGGATCCATTTGTTCGTTCAGAAATTCGACAATCCGCTGGAGTTCCGACGGGATCACGTCAGCAACAAAGAGAAGACGTATCCTACCCGCTTGAAGGTTGGTCTTGACTGCTTGCCAGAAGGCTTGTGTGTCTAATTCTTTTCCGACGAGTTCACGGATTGCTTCTTCGCTGTCCCGACCTTGTGATTCGCATGTCTTCTCCAGCCATTCCTGGATGGACTCGACCTCCCAATAGGCCTTCACGTTAGCAGCGTAGTCGAGCATCTGCCCAACCACTTCACGACGAATGCGGGTGTCTGTACTACGCTTCACTTCCACCAGAGTCGGAACTCCTTCCTGGTCGAGAAAAAGATGGTCAACGGCCCACCTGCCGGAGCCAGCTTCCTCGGAGGGAACAGGTGCTTCCCTGGAAATAAAGAGCCAGCGCCTCGGACTTGTTGAGTTAATCTGGTCACCAGGAAGCAGATCAACATAATCGGCCAGTAGACGTTGAAGCAAGTCCTCGGAGTCGTACGGTTGCTCTTTCATCTCCACGAGGTTGGCATCGTTCTGTATGAAATATATACTACCGGGCATTAGAGTTTCCTCCTTCACAGGAAAGCGTGAGGTTTGCGCCGGGCAAGTCCCCATTAATCTTCGCGGTGCTTGTGATTTTTTCGCTTGCGCCTGAATGGTTCAAAACAAAGTTCCCTGGTCACGGTCGGCGGTGTTCGCGATTTTGAAGCGGAGCGCATCGTCGTGACCTTCTATATCAGCTTGATCACCACGCGCCGCCCGACCATGGCAGCTGCTCGCTGCAGGCTGGATAGCGTGATGTCATTCTTTGCATCAAGGATACGATCAACGTGAGTACGGCTCGTCTTAAGCAAAATTGCCATCCGCGCCTTGGATATTTTCTTTTTCTTCATCGCCTGTGCGAGTTGCCAGGCCACGACCTCTTTAACCGCCTGCGCTTGCGACTCCTCAAAGATGCCCTCCTCCTTGAGAAAGTCATCGATGCTCGAACCCATATGTTTCTTGCTCATTGCTCTAACTCCCTTTGACGCTTGCGGGCTAACGCCAAATCCTCGTCGGGCGTTGTTCGTGCTTTCTTGATAAATCCGTGAAGGGCCACGAGGCGTTCCCGGTAAAGGCAAACCAGCACCCGTGTAGTGCCTATGCGAAAGCAGCATTTAGCCTAGTGAACCAGTCCACCCATTCCAATTGCCTGTCCGATGGAGGCAGCGACGCTACGCATTCCGCATCTGGAAAGATGGTGGCAGCGCGATCCAGCCTTGGATTCGTATCGACAACAATCACATTTTTGATCTTTCGGCCGTACTCCTTCAGATGATTCAGCAGTGCTACATCATACGCGTTGAAAGCGGACCCAAACACCAGCAGATGGGTCGAGTCCTTCAATATTGCGGCAGCCAAGTCCCACTCGCAAGCTAGTTCCGGAGGCGGCTTCTTTTCCGGGGTTGGAGCCACAATTAGCGCGTTGCCTGTAATTCCACGTCTACCGTCGGTGTACCGCCCGTTGTGGTCCCATGAGATGCTACCGTGTACCTTAGCCACCGCGATTGACCCTTGAAGCGTTACTGGGTTGCGCCACTGGGAAACAGGGTAAGGCCCGCGTCCGATCAGCATTTCGCCCTGCCTCCCGTAATTGAAAAGCTTCGTCCCAAGAGCGTACTCCACGAGCAGGTCGTAGTTGGTCGTGACAATTCCAGAAAGCAAATGCATAACACGAACCAGGAAGTCTCTGGCGAGTACAACGCCCGGTCTCCCATACTTCCTGTTTTCATCAATCATTAGGACGTGGCGACGCCACTTTCCTGAGTGCCATTCTTTCCAGATGAAGGGCTCCGACAAGCGCCGCGATATATACCACAAAGTCGCTTTGCGCAATTCAGCAGAAGCATTCAGCGCATACGCGACAAATTGCTCTGGCAACCCTGTCGAGTGTTCTAAGTCCCACGAATTCTTTGTTTGGCGCACAACCTCAAGCTTCCGTTCATCTCTGACACCGAACGGCTGCACCGCGAAGTCAAACAGCTCGGCCGCCACGGGGAGTCCAGCCGCCCACATTGAGAAACCCGCTCCTAGCAACAGGGAAAGCTTTGGCATCCACAATTCCAGAGTGATGGCAGGCACCGTTCAGAACAAATTGCCCTGGTCGCGGTCGGCGGGATAATCGATTTCATCGCGCAGGGGGCGGCTGAGGCTGAAGCGGGCGTGGTCTTCCTGGGTGACGAGCCGTCTGGAAAGCTCCTCGAGCAGGCTCTCGGTGAATTCGACGGGCCGCTCGATCACGCGCGCGAGCTGGCCGATGTCCGCCTGGGGC
>DATEKC010000117.1:0-9836 GCA_035277665.1 Terriglobia bacterium | reverse complement strand
GGGGGGCCGGTCGGGGAAATCGGGTGAAGTGGGCATCCAGTATGTGAAACCCTCAAATCTTTTTGGCATCGCATTTCCGGATTGATTCGCAGGGTGGGACCGCTGGCTGTGGGGCATACAAGGCGATCAGCACTTTTCATTTGTCCGGTGGAATATTGCCCGAATCCGCATTAGAATTTCATCCGTGATCGGAATATCCATAACGGCGGACCCAGCCCGTCGCCTGCTTTTTGTGGCGGCGCTTCTGCTCGGGCTTGCTGCGCTGGGGATACCCCTCAGGATTTTGGCCTTTCAGGGCCAGGACCAGCCGCCGGACATCTCATTTTCTGTTAACGGGACCATTACAGAAAAATCTGCCGGAAAGCTGACTGTGGACAGCGGCCAGAATCTGCTGTTCACCGTCAAGTACGACTCCACGACCCAGATTCAACATGAGGATGGAAGTCCCGCCAAAGATTCAGACCTTCGCGAAGGAACAAAAATCCTGGCCAAAGGCACGCTGACGGAGGCGGGTGACGTGATCGCAAAAATTATTACGATTGAAGCGGGAACAAAGGGTCCGGCGAAGAAAGAATGAAGCCAGGCTATTGGGGCAGGTCTTCCCAGATGGCGAAAGCTCTGCCTTTGTTCTTCCGGAGCGCTTCACGGTAAATAAATCCTGCGGCAGTCACGTCCCAAATCGCAATTCCGCACGACTTGAAGAGCGTGATCTGCTCATTCGATTGGCGCCCGGGTTTGTCTCCGCTCATAATGTCTTTCAACTCGACCACGTCGTCCCAGCTTCGATGAACTGCGGGGAGTCCGTGGATCAGGTCGCCTGCTTCTCCGCGAATCTGTTCGATGGAATCGACGGCGACGATGCCGGCGCGGCCGAGCACCGTTTCGTCCATTTCCCGGCGTTTCGCCATGTTGGCTCCAATCGCGTTGACGTGGGTGCCAGGGCGGAGCCATTCTCCTTTGAGGACAGGTTCAGCGGAGTTCGTGGCCGTAATCACGATATCGCCAAAGCGCGCCGCTTCCTCGGCGCTTGCGGCGGGCTCAACCGGGAACTTGAGATCGTTCGTCATTTCTTTGGCGAACTCTGCGCGATGCGTCTTGTCCCTTGCATAAACCCGTGCGGCCTGGATGCTTCGAACGCCGGCCACAGCTTCCAGTTGCGTGCGAGCTTGCCGCCCCGCGCCGATGATCCCTACAAGTGAGGCGTCGGGGCGCGCCAGGTATTTCGTTGCCACGCCGCTTGCAGCCCCGGTCCGGATGCGGCCCAGGTGGTCCGCCTCTATCACGGCAAGCATTCCGCCGGTCTTGGCGTCGAACAACAGCACCAGAAAGCGGGCTGCGCCGGAGGTGATGGTATAAATCTTCATGCCCACGAGATGCTCGTCCGCCAGGGCCGCCGCCATGTAATGGAGCGAGAACCCGGGCTGGAAAAGCCGCTGGCGCGGCTGGTTGACAGCACTGCCGTTTCGCTGCGCCGCGAAACTGGCCTCGATGAGTTCAAGCGCCTGCTTCATCGGGAAAAGTTCCAGTACATCTTTTTCAGAAATGAAAATCGCCATTGTCTCCCTCTGCCGAGGACTGCAAAATTCGGTGGCCACACACGTTTGCAACGCCGCCGTCCCGGCCGCACCCTTCAGTGCCGGCAAGATGCCGGCGCTACGGAAGCCCGTCACTCGATTATGCAATCCGCATTCGTATCAATGGAACCAATGCAGAATGCCCCACGCCGCCAGCCCAGTGAGACGCAGGCGGTTGAACACTGATTCGGGGCGCTCAGGCCACGTAACGTGTCTGCCGCGCTGCGGAGGCGGCCGGCGGATTCAGAGTGTCTGCCGTGTACGAGGACTCGATGATGTTGGCCAAGGTGATGCACTCACGAGCTCCCAGAACCGGGCGGCGGGTTCTCGCAGGAAACTCGTCGTAAGTCCTTCCCTGAAGCAATCGTCCGGCGGCCGACTTTCGGACTCCGCCCCACTGTTTGAAGAAAAATGGGACGCCTGCCCGCTCGCATTGATCTCTGATGGACAAAACCCAGTCCTTTTTCAGCGGGCGCGCTCCGGGGCCGCTTTCCCCACCCACAATCACCCAGTGAATGTTGTCCAGATTTATCTTTCCCAGGTCCTCCAGCAACGGTTCGACCGATAGAAAACGGACCGCAGCCGGGGAACGACGAAGATGATCAACTCGCGGAAGCCCGTATTTCCGGTCTTCGACACTGACGCCCCACCAGATGTGAGGCTCGCAGGCGAAGTCCCGGAGTTTTGTGGAAAGGAGTTTGCGGAGACGATCGGCGCGCTTGGTGAGCACCTGAAACGTGTGCCAGTTTGCGTGGGCCATCACCCGTGCAACGGCCGCGATGTAGTTGTCTGGAACGCCTTCCTGAAAAAGATCGCTCATCGAATTTACAAAGACCATCTTCGGGGAACGCCAGCGCAGCGGTTCGCCGAGCTTTTCCGGCACCAGCCGCAGATCGAATCCCTGCGCGTAAGGATGACCCTTTACGCCCCGAAACCGCTCCGCAAACGTCTCGGCATAGCAGTGCTTGCAACCGGGGCTGATTTTGATGCAACCTCGCACCGGGTTCCACGTCGCGTCCGTCCATTCGATTGAGGATTCAAGTGACATTGCTTTCCTTCCGGCGGTCCTTCCCTCTCGAAGAAATCATCGACAAGGTTTACTATTTCAATGTCCCCAGAGTTCGCGTTGGCCGTGTGGTCCAATCTGCTTGATCTTGCGCCAAAACTCGTTGCCCCTCGGATTCTTGCTTGCAAACACCAGATAATAGAGCAAGGCATTCTGGTCGGTTTTAACTGCTATCCAGTCGCTGTTTACTGCAATGTAACCCAGAGCTCCTAAGTTGGCCAAATATTCATTTGCTATCCCCCTACAAACCTCGTTAAACGAGGTTGGAAATTGCTGGGAGAGAGCTTTCCATCTCTGGCTACCAATGAAACGACTTAGCGCATTGTCATCTGTCTCAGTGTACTGGTGGAGATTCATGCGGATTCCCATACCCTCCGAAAAGTTGATTATCAAGTCTAGCTGGCGTCGATCTGCTAGTCTGGCGACAGTTTCAAAAGAAATTGGTGCAATTCCAGTAGGGTCTATAAATGCTACTCCCAAGCCTTCCCGGGTCAGATTCGCCTGCTCGACCGTATTATTGCAATCTCCCAAAAACATATTTACCTTGTTTAATTTTTCGGGTACCCGTGACTTCACCCTTGATTCCAGGGCGTGAAAGCAGGCCGGTTCGGACTCAAAGAAATAGTATTTCGCAAAATCAAAATCAGTCAGGGCGATCAACGGGGATCCATCAAATTCCTTTTCCGATTTTTGAACACGACACCGACCGGGTCCAGCGAACAGGTCGACATAATACAACCTGCCGCCCCACTTGTTCTTCATGCCGTTTGAAAATATGTCCAGATACCGACGAAGGTAATAGAGCTTTTCTTCCGCCCAAGCTCCACTGCTGCGCACCGGCAGACCATCTGCGGCTGAAATTTCTTGTTCCTTCATTTTACCTTCCGACTTCTGGTTTCCTTCCGGAATTCCTATGCTCCTCGAAAAACCGCCTGTTTCGCATCTTCGCCTTTTATTCGCCTTGCGTCAAGCGATAAGTGGCATCTCCTTGAGATTCAGTAAAACCAATGCAGAATTGCCCATGCTGCCAGCCCGGCCGCGACGGCGGCGGCGAAGCGGGGGAAAGCTGTCCGCAGGAAAGGTATCTTATACAGGAAAGATGTCTGCCGCCAATTTCTGCTGCCGGCGTCCAACACCGGCTGCACCAGTTCCCACACCAGTTCAAGGAACAGCCGTTCCGCAGCCAGCCCCAGCTCGGCGCAGGCGGCCGAAGGCGTTCCAATATAGCCCATGCGATTTCCGAGTTGCAAAGGGTAATTCTTATGGAGCATGTTGATGAGGCTGAACCGTGCGGGTGGAAGGCCGGCATATGTCGGTTTCACCAGTTCCGGCCGTGCCCGAAGCACCAGCGACGTTTCCCACATGCCGGCGTGGGTGTCTCCGCGCAGCGCCTCCCGTTCTGCCGCCGTGAACGAACGCCCGAGGATGGCTTCCAGGCGATTGGAGTAGTGACCGCGCATGAACTTCCAGAGCACAGGACCGCTCACCGAGAGCATTCGAACTTTGTAGCGTCTTGAAACTGCCGCCGCCGCCTCCTCAAGCGCCACGATGTGCCGAGGTCCTCCGTGTCCATTCAGGACCAGGAGATAGCGGAAACCGTGGCGGGCCAGCGACTTGCCGTAATCCAGCGTAGCGTTGCGCACCGTGCGGGCGCCCGCCAGCAGCGTTCCGGCGCGGTCAAATGCGGAGGCGCCGAGAGGAAGACTGGGGCCGATCAGCACGGTCCAGCCGGGCCTGGTCTCAATGATTCGCCCGGCCAGCTTTTTGCAGATGACGTCTGCGGTAAACAGATCGGTGCCGACGGGAAGATGCGGTCCGTGTTCTTCCAGCGGGCTGACGGTGAAGAGAACCACGGCTCGACTGGGGTCAAGCGCCTCGAGTTCAGTGAAGCTCAACTCCTCCAGGCGAAAAATTCCCCCACGCCCTGGCCCGGAGCGTGTTCCGCCAATTGCTGGCACGGCTTCGTCCATTTCCAGTGTCTCTCATTAGGCAAGGCTGGCCGGGCGCCCGCCCGGCACGGCGGCAGTCTGAGCGGAGCGTTCGAGTGCCTGGCTGAAACTTTCGAGGATATTCTCTCTTTGGCGTGCGACACGCGCCGAGTTGAATGAGCGCAAGACCTTCCAGGCCAGCAGGTGGATCCGGCGGCGGACAAGCCAGCGATAGCGCCAAAGATATGCGCCTGAAACCGGCAGCGTCAAGGTGTAATAGCCTGCAACTGCCCGGCCCCACCAGAAGTGGACCAGAAAAACCTGGACCGTGTAGGAACTCAGGACAATAAAGATGCGCCACAGCCATTCGACTTTGGGATCCCTCTCGCTGGAACGCCTGAACAGGCCGCCCGCCCGGAGGGCGATCAATGCCGGTAAATGATTGGTCAATCCATAAACCGCAACGGGAAATCCAGCCGCGGTCTCGATCCATGCCGCCGCGACCCAGGGACGGGAAGCCTGCCATGCGCCGGAAGTTTCGACCATCAGCCCTCCCAGTGAAAATCGCCTGCGGGCTTCGCGGTAAGCTCTCACCGATTCGCGAAGTTCCACCAGTTGTGCGGGATCTGTACGGTTTTGGTCGGCCATCCATTTTCTGGCAAAGGTGCTGAGCTCGAAGTCTTCCGGCCGCTGTTTCCAGTTGGGCCGCTGCGACCATTGCTCCCTGAGATATTCACGCGACAAGCCTTCCATTTCCTCACCGAAGCGTTCCAGTTCCGGGTCCGGCAGGCCGAAGATGTTGGCGCCGATTGAGCTCTGGACTGCCTCGGCGAGATGATGGGAGGCCGCAGCCAGGTCCTCGGCCACCCTGGGAAGGAAATCCCGTGACGCAAGGGGAGTGTCGGCGCACATCAGCGGGGCGCCCTTGCGGCGTCCCGTGCGGAGGAAGCAGTGGACCGGATAGATGGCGGGGTAGGTGTGTTCCGGGCCTTTCAGGATTGCTTCCATCGAGAGCCGCGCGGCAAAGTCAGAGACCGCGGCGCAGGAAGCGCCCTTCCCGGGCGCGTGTCCGGCAAAAAGCGCTATGGCTTCCTGATTTGCCAGGGCGTTCAGGCAAGGATTGAGCCAGCGCTGCTGTTCCTCGGGGCCGAGGTCGACCGCCAGCATACCCAGTATGCGCGCCGCCAGCTTCGCGAAAATCCCCTGCAATTCCGCGGTGGGCAGAAGGCAGTGGACCTGGCGATCGAGCGAGGAAATCAGAATCAGCGCGGCGTGCAGGCTTCGCGGATGTGTGATGACGATAATGGCCGGGCCGGGGCGTTCAAGCCGTTCCCGATTGAGCAGCCGAAGCCCTGGAGAAACAATCCGCAAACCAATCCGGATGGCCGCCCGCACCAGGCGGTATAACGCTGGACCGTCATGAGGCCGAACGCGGAGCGGTGATTGCGGGTCCAAATTTCTTCCTTTCAACCGGCCATCGGCGGACGGCCGGGGGTATCCGGCTCACCTGCCCTTCGGCTGGGGCATGGCATTGCTCTCCCATCCTTCCACTGTGCCAACGGGCCGCACGATGGTATGGAACATGCCGTAAACGCTTTGAAACTTGTTTCCTTTGTCGTCCACAAGGCGCAGACGAAAATACGGAATATTGTTGATGTGCTCAACCCGGATCGGGAAGTTGCCCTTCAGCCCGCCCTTGACAAATGCTGTGACGTAATGATGATACTTCACGGACCAGGTGAATACGCGGACGCGAGTGAAATCAAATTCGACTGTCCCTGTCCGGTCAGCCGCAAGGTACTGAGGGACGCTGGCGCTTCCATCCTGCACCTTATCCACGACGAACCACGCAACCACATTGTAATCCGCCGCGTACTGCGAAATCGCCGGCGGAATATCCAGCGTGGCCATGCGGCCCAGGATCCACCCGGCTCGGGAACCGGCCTCGACCAGATACCATGCGTCGGACTCCCGGGCGGCGGGGCCCGCAGGTTTCGCCCCGCTGCCGTCCGGATTTCTGGGCACGACGCGGCGGTCAAATACCTCCAGCGTCTGGCCTTGCATCAGCATGCCGAGGGTCGGAGACTCGCGTTGCGGCTCCAGATGAATGTTGGCAGCCTGGACCGTGTGGCCCGCCGCCTGGGGCTGCTTTCTCCTGAGTTCCTCGAGGACCTTCTGGCCGCTTTCATAAACCTTGGCCGGGATCAGTTCTTTGGTGATCACCCAGCCTTCAATGCCGGCGCCTGCACGGGCCTTTGCCCAGCTTCCCTGCACTTTAAGAACGTCAACCCGATCGCCATACTTCAGCATTGCGACCACTTTATGGACAACCGCGGGAGTATCCAGCATATCCAGCGACGGGGAGATGACGTATTCCACTTCCATCGGGCGCGCGGGCCTGTAAGACAAATGATAGTAAATGCCAATGACTACGGCCAAAACGACGACTGCAATAACAGCAGCAATAACGGACTTCCGATTAATTGTTCCCTCCCAAGGCAAGAGGCAGATTCATGAATTCATGATCCTAATGGGTAAAACGCATGTCCCGCGTGGCCGGCGCCGGCGACTCCTGGCGCAGCCGCAGAAAACTCATTGTGTAGTTTACAGCCGCGCGAGGTGAATTGAACGCGTTTTCGCGGTACGCGCGAAGAAATGGTTCCAATCAGGCGCCATCAAGCACCCGGTGTTGACAGGGATGCCGTATCACGCCTAATGTGACACTCTTTGGGGTACATCAAAGAAAATGCGGGAGCCCTGGCGGAGGCCGCCACGAAGATTGAACGACTTGCCATATCCGGGCCCGAAGGGAACCTTGAAGGGCTGCTCGAGTGGAATCCCGAGTGGAAGCCGCGCCAACTTGCCATTGTTTGCCATCCGCATCCGCTTTATGGCGGCTCCATGCACAACAAGGTTGTTTTCAGGGCCGCCAAGGCGGCAATCAATCTGAAGGTTCCCACCCTGCGCTTCAATTTTCGCGGTGTTGGCCACAGCGCAGGGAAATATGCGGAAGGCATTGGAGAACGCGATGACGCCCGCGCTGCGATCGACTATCTCACGGAGCGGTTTCCGCAGGTTTCCGTCTCGATGATGGGGTTCTCGTTCGGGTCGGTGGTGGCGCTGGCCGTGGGTTCAGCGGACCCGCGAGTCAACAGCCTTGTGGGAATCGGGCTGCCGGTAAATTCCACGGATTTTAGCTTCCTCGGCGACGACCGCAAGCCCAAGCTGGTGGTGCAGGGAACGCAGGACCGTTTTGGGTCGCGGCAAACGGTTGAAAAGGTTTTTGGCTCGTTGAAAGGGCCGAAGCGGCTGCGCTTTGTGCAGGACGCAGATCACTTCCTGACCGGCAAGCTGCCCGAGTTGCAATTGGAGATACAGGATTTTCTCCAGAGCATCGTGATTCCATTACAATGAAGGTGTTGGCAGTCACGCTCCCAAGTAAATCAACTTTCGGGGTGAATTGATGGAAAACCTTGAAGACCCTGATGCTGGATCATTTTACTGCCCGGCCTGCAAAATTGAAGTTGACGATCCGCTGGTCTGCGGGGACTGCGCGGCGGTGATTTGCCGCCGCTGCGGAACTCCGCTTGAAAAGATTGATGAGTTGGGAGTCGGCTGAAGCAAGCCGCCGGCAGCGATTGCGCTTCTTCTCGTCAGCAGATCTAATCCCGGGAGGTCCTGGCTATATTGCCAGGCTGAAAACTGCCTGCCTGGCTTCTTAGAACGCCACCAGATCTCTTGCTGCTTTCACCACGTCGGCTACCTGCGGCAGCATGGCGTCCTCGAGGACGGGATGGTAGGGCACATAAGCATCCTTCCCGGCCAGGCGGCGGACGGGCGCGTCCAGAAACTCAAAAAGTTCGTCCGCGATGCGGGCGGCAATCTCCGCTCCGTAGCCCCAGGAGATGCAATCTTCATAGGCCACGAGCACACGGCTCGTCCTTTTCACCGAGGCGCTGATGAGCTCCCAGTCATAGGGCTGAAGGGAGCGGAGATCCAGAATCTCAGCGCTGATCCCTTCCTTTTCAAGTTCCTTCGAAGCCTGCAGCGCGCGATTGACCAGAGCACCGTAGGTCACGATTGTCAGGTCGCTGCCTTCCCTTACCAGCTTGGCTTTGCCGAAGGGAATCATGTAGTCCGGGCCAGGGTAGGGAGCGCGATTGTAGGTCTGCCGGTAAAGGTGTTTGGGTTCGAGAAACAGCACCGGGTCATCCGAGCGGATGGCCGTGCGGAGCAGCCCGTTGGCGTCAAGCGCTGTCGCTGGCATCACCACCCGCCAGCCGGGCAGATGGGTAAAAATGGATTCCCCCGACTGGCTGTGATACAGGGCGCCGCCCATCAGATATCCGCCTGAGGGGACACGCACCACCAGCGGGCATGAAAATACGTTGTTGGAGCGCCAGCGCAGGGTTGGAATCTCATTTCGCATCTGCATAAACGCCGGCCAGATGTAGTCAAAAAACTGCACCTCGACAACCGGTTTGAGCCCTCGGGTGGCCATTCCCATGGCTCGGCCCAGAACGCTGGCCTCCGCGATGGGCGCGTTGTAGCAGCGGACGGCCCCAAATTGGCGCTGGAGCCCGTGCGTCACTTTGAAGACGCCTCCCTTGCCTTTCAGTTTTTCCAGGTCCTCCTCATGGCTGCAATCGGCCACATCCTCTCCGAAGACCACAACGCGCGGGTCGCGCGCCATCTCGTCTCTCAGGCAGGCATTGAGGAGGTCCACCATGGTTTTGGGCTCGCCATGTGACTTGGCCGGATGGTCAAACCTTTCAGAAGTGGGATCGATGGTGGGGGAATAGACAAAGTCCATCAGGGTTTCAGGGTCGGGTGGCGCGGCGGCCAGCGCCTGATCCACCGCCTCACGAATCTCCCGGTCCACTTCAACTTCCAGGGCCTTCAATTCCGCCTCTGTCGCCAGGCCGGTTTTCACAAGGTGGTGCGCCAGCTTGTGGAGCGGATCCCGTTTAGCCTCACCCTCGCGAATCTCCGGCAGCTTATACATTCTTTCGTCGTCTGACATGGAGTGCGAATATGGCCGCACCACGTGGGCGTGAATCAGGGCAGGCTTTCTTTGCTTGCGGGCGTAGGAAACAGCCTTGCCGGCCGCCTCGTAACTTTCCTGAAAGTCCGTCCCATCGCATTCCACGGTCAGGAGGCCGGGGAAATCTTTAACCAGCCCTGAAATGCTGCCGCCTGCGGTCTGGTCATCGACGGGAACAGAGATGGCGTAGCCGTTGTCTTCGACCAGGTAAAGCATGGGCAGCT
>DATEKC010000116.1:0-9413 GCA_035277665.1 Terriglobia bacterium | reverse complement strand
TGCGCGGGGCCAGCTTTACCTCGCCTCGTCAGGTGCGGCAAGCCATCGATCGGTTTCTGCTGGCTTACAACGCCCAGGCGGCACCGTTCGAATGGCGAAAAAGAGTCATACATAGTGTCGGACTCAAGACATATTACGGTGGTTTACGTCACTAAATACTAGCCGCGATCTCATGGGATCGGAAACAGCCGAAAACTCACATTTCAACTGGTCCAGTTACTGGGCAGGACCTCAGATAAGCTTTAGGCTGGCTTCGCCTCATTTTTGCAACCAGAAACGGAGGATCTGATTCAACATCGTTGTGCATCTTCCATTGGCGAGCTCTTCGGCACGCAGAATTTCCGATAGGATGACCCGCAAACTCGAAAAATAACCTCAGAACGGCAGCGTCGAATAGGTAGCGTTCACAGTCTGCCGATCTGACTTCTGACACCAGTCTTAAGATTGTCTTTTGCCCAAGCAACAAGTTGCTGCCAGTGACTGGCCCGCATCCACGCTGCTGTCCAGTTTCGTGGCTACAGGAAAGAGGTTTTGGCACAGTTTTGGCACATTTTGAAAACTGTCCGGCGGAGGTAAAGACCAACATATTTGTTATCAAGGGTTTAGTTCCAAACCAAACAAGGCTCGAAACAAGCGCGTATGCTTCTTTGTCATATGATCCTTCTTGGTGTTAAGTCATTTGGATGCAACAATGAGTCGCTCTTGGTAAGCTCAATTTCCGGCATAAAGCGGATTGATTGAGTGGTTTAGATTTGGCGCTAACTATTTGGTCCAAAATTGATTGGTGGACCTGGAGGGGTTCGAACCCTCGACCTCATGACTGCCAGTCATGCGCGCTCCCAACTGCGCCACAGGCCCAATCTGGCGGGAAAAAAAGAACCCTTCTTCTTGTAGCACGCGGGTAGCGGAGGTGTCAACGTTACCGCGGGGAGGCGCCTATCGCGTGGTGGCGCTACGCTGATGTTGGTGGACCTTTCACACGTCGCAGAACATTCGCCTTGACACAGTTATCTCAATAGCCGCACTTTGCAAATAGGGGTGGGTGATTGCGAACCGCGGAGAGAGCGCCCGTCCTCCGCCGAAATCGAAGCGACCATGTCCATGCTTTCGTCTTACATTCTGTGGATGACCCGGCTCAAGCAGCGGACTGCGTTTGTCGAGCAGGGCGTTTATCGTTCTCGCGAATACACCTATGAACTGGTTGTTCAGCAAGCACTCGCGTTCTCGCATTGGCTGCGATCGCGGCAATTCATGGCCGAAGGTGGTGGCGCTCCGCGCATGATATTGTGGGCTGCTCCCGGGGCGAGATGGGCCATGGCCTTTTACGGATGCATCCTGTCCGGTGCGACTGTGGTTCCGGTGGATGCCGGGTTTTCGCGGGAATTCCTTGGCCGTATCGTTGAGCGCAGCGGTGCCTCGCTATTGATTACAGAACGCGGGCGTCACGATGTCCCCGGACTCGGATGCGAGGCCATAGGGATTGAAAGCTTCTTTATAGAGGATATCGATCGGTTGCCCGCCGGCGCCGCGAGTCGAGGCGAACCGGCTGCCAGTCGCGATGCGCTTGCTGAAATCGTTTACACGTCCGGTACCACAGGAGAGCCACGCGGGGTGATGGTCACGCATGGGAACCTGCTGGCCAATCTTGAGCCAATTGAGCGTGAGATCAGGCGATACGAAAAGCTCAGCATCCCTTTCCGTCCTATTCGATTTCTTCATCTCATTCCGCTCAGCCATCTGTTTGGCCAGGTGACAGCGCTATTTATTCCGCAGCTTCTGGGCGGCGTGGTCATCTTTCCTGAAAGCCAGTCGCCGGCGATGCTGACGCGGACGATCAGGGAACGAAGGGTGTCCGTGATGGTTTCAGTACCCCAGCAACTTGAAGCAATGGGAAATTGGGCCAAAGGGCGGCTTTGCGAGGACGGATACCGGAACCCCGGGATGACGATTGAGCAGGCGGGGAATGAGCAGTGGTCGATCTTAAAGCGATGGTGGAAATTTCGCCGTCTCCACAATCGCCTGGGCTGGAAGATGTGGGCCTTTGTGGTGGGTGGCGCAGCTCTTCCGCCAGAGGTGGAGCAGCTTTGGAATCGATTGGGCTACGCGGTCATCCAGGGTTACGGATTGACGGAAACCGCCCCCGCCATCACCATTACCCATCCGTTCAGGATCCGGCGCGGGGCTGTGGGTAAGCCCCTACCCGGGGTGGAAATCCGGATTGCCGGGGATGGCGAAATTCAGGTTCGCGGCGCCAATGTTTCGCCCGGATATTACCGGAATGCCGATGCCACGGGCGAAAGCTTTGAGGATGGATGGTTGCATACGGGCGACCTTGGTCGGTTCGATGAGAACGGCAACCTGATGTACCTGGGCCGTAAGAAAGACGTCATTGTGACAGCAGAGGGCCTGAATGTTTATCCGGATGACGTAGAGAAGGCGCTGCGCGATCAGGCGAACATTCAGGAAGCCGCGGTGGTGGGCAAAAGTACCGGCGCGCAGGGGGACGCTGCAACCAGCCGCACGGTTGTCCATGCTGTACTGGTCCCCAGCTCCACCGCAGGCCACGACGATCTGGAAGCCGCCGTTCGGGAGGCCAACAGAACGCTCGAACCTCACCAACGGGTCCGGGACTTTTCGGTGTGGCCGGAAGCTTCCTTGCCCCGCACTCTAAGCACTTCCAAGCTTCAGCGGGCCAGGATCGCTGCCTGGGTCAACTCCGCTGAAGGCGCCGCAAGGCTCCCGGTCGTCGAGGCTGGTGAAGCTCAGGACTGGCGCAGTTTCCTTGCCCGGCTCGGAACGCCGCCGGAAAGAATCCAGCCGGAGGCACGCCTGACTGAGGACCTGGGTCTGTCCTCATTGGATCGGGTGGAACTGCTGACGTGGCTTGAAACATCCGGCTATTCATTTGACGAACAGGAACTAGCCCACGCGCGAACAGCCGCCGACGTGGATAAGTTGCTCCAATCGCGGGCCAGTCGTGCCGCTCGCGTGGCGCATCGTTCGAACGCCAGGCAAGAGGAAGGGTTCCCCGAGATTCAGGTGCCGCCAATGGAGCCTGAGCCGTTACCGAAGATTGCACGCCCGGCAGAGCCGAACTGGCCGCTTTCCTTTGCGGCTGCGGCTGGCCGTGAGGCGCTCCAGAGATTGTTGGCTTTTCCTCTGTTGAGTTACTGCGTTAAGACGGAGGTCTATGGCCGTGAAAAATTGCGACAGCTTCGTGGGCCCGTGCTGTTCGTGTCCAACCATCAGAGCTTGCTTGATCCTGTAGTCATTCTTCGTTCATTTCCGGCCAGGATTCGTCGCCGAGTTGCTCCGGCAATGGGCGAAGCTGCGCTGCGTGGCCATTCGGAAGCTGCGCTGTTCTGGGCGCGGTTGGCCTTTAACGTGTACCTGATATCGGACGATCCCAGCCGGGCGCAGCAAGCGCTGCGGCGGGCGGGCCGCCTGGCTGACCAAGGCTATTCCACCCTGTTATTTCCCGAGGGCGAACGTACCTGGGACGGCCGGTTGATGCCGTTTCGTCCGGGAGTTGGCGTTATTGTAGAACGGCTTCAACTGCCCGTGGTCCCTCTGCTGATTCGGGGGCTGTTTGAGATCTGGCCGTGCACCAAGGACCGCCCCGAGCGGGGCAATGCGCAGCTTTGGATTGGGGAGCTGATGAAAATCCAGCCCGGAGAATCCGCGGGCGATTTCACCCGCCGGCTGGAAGCGCTCTACGCCTCGTGGCCGCGCTGAGTTTGCTTGACGTATCAAATCCCTGTCCCGTAGACTAAATGATGATTTGTATAAGGTAACCCTACAATATGCGAGTGCATAAGTGCATCCTCGCCGCGGCGCTTGTGCTGATGGCGACATCTGCCCTCAGGGCCCAGGACCAGACCCAGTTCTTCCCTCTCAAGGATATTCGCCCGGGACTAAGAGGCGTTGGCCGAACGATTTTCCAGGGGGACAAAGTTCAGGAATTTCAAGTCGAGTTTCTGGGCGTACTGAAGAACTTTCTGGCCCCAAAACACGACGTGATCCTGGCGCGACTGTCGGGCGGGCCGTTGGCTGAGACGGGCGTGATTGCCGGGATGAGCGGGAGCCCTGTCTACGTTGACGGCAAACTCGTGGGGGCGGTGGCCCTGGCTTTTCCCTTCTCCAAAGAGGCCATCACGGGGATTACTCCGATCCAGGAGATGCTGGACGTTGTTCCTGAAACGGCGAAGGGCAGCCCTCTGAGGAAGGCCCGGGCATCATCCATAAGTTTGCCATTCAAGATCGAAGGGACGGTCCTGAATCCTGCCAGTTCCATGCGGCTGATTCCTGAAGAGGATGGTGACGATCTCAGCGTCCACAATCTGATGAAGCTCCTGCCGTCGACAGGCGGTGGAGGGGCACTTGCAGACCTGCTACTACCGCTCCGCTACGGCGGTTTTTCTGCGGGGGCCATGGACGAATACTCGCCGCTCTTCAACAGGATGGGATTGCAGTTGATGCAGGGGGCTGCACTCTCCAGCAGTCCGCAGATCATGCCGGCTAATCCCGAAGGGCCTGAGCCGGGGACCATGGTGAGCCTGTCGCTGGTAAAGGGCGATCTGAACCTCAACGTCGATTGCACGGTGACTTTTCGAGAGGCAAATAACCTCTATGCGTGCGGGCACCGGTTTCTGATGGTGGGGCCGACGGAAATTCCTTTCTCTCAGTCGCACGTGCTGGCGTCAGTTCCTAGCATTGCGAGCTCATTCAAGGTCGACGTGCCGGGGCCGGAAGTGGGCACGATTCGCCAGGACCGTTTTGGGGCGATCTACGGGGTGGTTGGCGAAAAGGCGCCGATGATCCCGGTCCATATCCATCTGGACTCGACCCTCAATACTCGGATGGACTACAACTTTGACATTGTCGAGCAGGCGTTCCTCTCCCCGTTGCTTTTGAATCTGGGCATTATCTCGACGCTGAGCGGCACCGAAAGAAGCATGGGGCCCTCCACCCTCGAATTACAAGGAAGCATCCATTTGAAAGGCGGTGAGACCGTCAAGATTGAAGACGTGGCATCCGGGGAGGTCAATACGGCGATCGTCGCGGGCACGTCAGTGTCTGCTCCGCTGAACTACCTTCTTGTGGGTAACTTTCCCGATCTGGGCATTCAGGGAATAGACCTGAACATTGTTTCAACAGATGAAGTGCGTGTGGCTACGTTGGAGCAGGTCTGGAGCACCAGATCGGAGGTAAAACCGGGCGACCATATCGAGGTCACCGGGCTGCTCCGCACACCTTCCGGCGGGACGTTCATTGAAAAGATCCCTGTGGACATTCCGGAAAGTGTCAGCGACAAGAGAATCTCACTCGTCGTGGGAAGCGGGGCAAGCCTGAACGCCATCCAGAACCGCCTGACTCCCATCAGTACAACGCCCCGTGATCTGCACCAGTTGGTGCGGGCATTGAACCGGATGCGTAGAAATAATCGGCTGTATGCGCTGCTGATGACGCCACAGCGCTCCCTAACGTTGCAGGGAGAAGAATATCCCTCGCCTCCGCCTTCTCTGGTGCAGACTTTCTTGTCTGATCCGGCTGTTTCGAGCAGTGTCACTTATGGAAATGCTTCGGTGATTGGGGACTTCCAGACAAATCCGACGCAGTACACCATCCAGGGTGAGAAGACGCTTTATCTGAAAGTCGAAAATCTGGAGAACTGACAGGGCGCTTGATCGGTTACGGACACTGTGAAACTTAGAATCCACTTCAAGAGCGTGTTCATGAAAGCTTCAGCAAAATTACTCTTCCTGACTTTGGCAATCGCCGTAGTGGCCCCGTTTTCGCTTTCGGGAGTTGAGACGTCAATATGGCAGGTAAGCGATTTCAGAGAGTTTCTCAAGGGAAAGCTGACAGGAGTTTCCATCAACAAGGATGGAGAACTCGGGCTGGCGCCTGAGGCGAGGATGGTGTTCAATCCTGATGAAGCTCTGGCTCTTTCCCTGGTTGCGGACGGCCATCACAACCTGTATGTCGGCACCGGACACCAGGGGAAAGTATTCCGAGTGACCGCTGCGGGCAAGTCGAGCCTGTTTTTCACGACCTCGGAGCCCGATATTTTCGCTCTGGCAGTGGGCCCGGACGGTGACCTGTACGTGGGCAGTTCCCCTGAGGGAAAGATCTACCATGTTACACCGGAAGGCAAGTCTACAGTTTTCTGCGACCCCAACACAAAGTACATCTGGGCGATGATTTTCGATACCGAAGGGCGCCTGTACGTTGCCACGGGCGACCAGGGACAAATTCTAAGGGTTGACCGAACGGGGAAGGGCAAGGTCTTCTTTGACAGCGACCAGACCCACATCATGTGTCTGGCGTTCGACGCCCACAACAACCTGCTTGCGGGAAGCGTGCCGAATGGGCTGGTCTACCGGATTGATCCCGATGGCAAAGGCTTCGTGGTTTATCAGGCAAATCTGCCGGAGATCCACGATCTGGCGGTTGACGCTCAAGGAGACATTTACGCGACCGCGCTGGGTGCGCCTGGCCAGACCGGAGTTCCGACGAATCTAATGCCGCAAACGCCCGCGATCACCCTTCCGCCTCAGGTTGTCACCGTAACAGCCGGGACCGAAAGTGGGTTGTCGGAAAACAAGAAGGTGCCTTCTCAAAAGCCCAAGAAACCTCAGCCTCCAACGGACAAGAAGCGTACTGCCCCCAGTTTCATTCGCCCAGGGACAAGCATGGCCACTCCCGGCAATTTCATGGTGCCCCAGAGCCGCGGGGAAATAGTCAGGATTTCTCCCAGTTCCTCGGTGGAAACATTGTGGAATTCCAACAGCGAAAGCGCCTACGGAGTGGCAGTGATGGGGAAGAAGATCATTTTTTCAACCGATTCTAATGGCCAGATTTTTGAGCTGGACCCAACTCAGTTCGGGGAGAACCTCACGCTGCTGACCGAAACCCACGAATCGGTAGCCACTCGCCTGATGCTCGAAGGAAACAACCTGTATATCGCCACCAGCAATGTGGCCAAGCTTTTCAAAATAGGATCTGCCCCTGCGCGCGAGGGGACATATGAATCGCGCGTAAACGATACGAAATTCATCTCCCATTGGGGCGCAATCAGTTGGAGGGGGCATTCTCCTGCCGGGAGTTCAATTGAATTCTATACACGGACCGGCAATTTCAGCCGGCCGGACAAGACTTGGAGCGCATGGGCCGGCCCTTATCGGGAAAGAGACGGATCGCAGATCAGCAGCCCTCCTGCCCGGTATATTCAGTGGAAAGCCGTCTTTCGAGGGTCGGAATCCGCTCGCCCTTCGTTAAATGAAGTTTCAGTAGCCTACTTGAATCAGAACCTCCCCCCTGAAATCGAATCTTTCAACGTCAGCAATGCAGGGGATCGAACGAGTACCAGCAGCAGTGGCGCGGCGGCGGCAAATATTTCGGCTATGACCGGCAATGTGACGGCGATCCCCCAAATCGCCTACGCTGACCCCGGTCAAGCGACTCCTGTCAGCACAAAGAACCCTGTAACCCTTACCTGGAAGGCGTCGGACCCGAACGGCGACGAACTGGAGTATTCTCTTTATCTCAAGTCATCCGATGAGACCAAGTGGCACCTGCTGAAGGACAAGATCAGATCGACCAGCTACACCCTTGACCACTCGTCCCTTGCCGACGGCCAATATGTGGCCATGCTAGTGGCTTCAGACTCTCTCTCCAATTCACCCGGGGCAGCCCGGGAGGACCGCATGTTGAGCACCCCGTTCTGGATTGATAATACGCCACCCACCGTCAGTGTGGAGCACACTGAAACCAAAGGGAAACGGGCGATTGTGCAGTTCAGGGTTGAGGATACAACTTCGCCCCTGCACAAGGCCCAGAGCTCTGTCGGTGGCGGTCATTGGCAAGAGATCAACTCTGATGATGGCATCATAGATTCCCGTAGCGAGAAGTTTACCGTAGAAACCGGTGATCTTTCTCCGGGGGAGCATGTTATCACCTTGCGAGCCTACGACACGGCCGGAAATGTAGGAGTTGGCAAGGCGGTCGTTGAGATTCCTGGAAATCAGTAGCGTTACAGCAGATCCGACCTATGGAACGATGTACTCAGAGGGGGAGGAAATGTCCCCTCGGGCACTTTTGCAGCGCTTTTTGGGGAGACAACTCCAACTTTCGCCACCGCATCATAAAATCGAGTCTTGATGCGGCACCGAGTGTGAACTGTTGAGCTCACGGAAACCAGCGGCATCCGCAGCCGCTACAGAGACTCAGTTGATAGCGCGCGCCCAGCGGGGCGAGGAGGAGGCCTTCGCAGCGTTATTTGAAGCCCACAAGAGGCGGGTGTACTCGCTATGCCTTCGCATGCTGGGCAATCCGACTGAAGCCGAAGACCTTACGCAGGAAGCCTTTTTGCAGCTTTTTCGGAAGATTGGGACCTTCCGTGGCGAGTCTGCGTTTTCAACCTGGTTGCATCGCCTGTCTGTGAACGTCGTGCTGATGCATCTGCGGAAGAAGGGTTTGAACCAGATTTCGCTGGATGAAACGGAGAATTCTCAGGGCGAGCCGATCAAGAGGGATTACGGCGATGACGATCGCCGTCTGGTCGGCTCGATTGATCGCATCGGGCTCAACAGAGCCATTGCCGAGTTACCTCCAGGTTACCGGACCGTGTTCATCTTGCACGACGTAGAAGGTTATGAACATAATGAGATTGCTGAAATCATGAATTGCTCGATTGGAAACTCAAAATCGCAACTGCATAAGGCCCGTCTGAAGCTACGCGAATGGTTCCAGCAGCATCAAAGGGACGAGGGTAGGCGTTTCCCCGCCCACGCTGCCAGAGAAGCGAGGGAGGAACACTAAGACTATGGCGGACGAGAGACCAAAACCAAGCAGCAACTTTGGATGCCAGGATTTTGAGCAGAATCTTGCCTCCAGCCTGGATGGTGAGGTCATGCCAGGCGTTTCGATGCACGCAGAACAATGTTCATCCTGCGGTGCACTCCTGAATGACCTTCAAATGATTCAAGCGGCCGCAAGAGACTTGGCGCTGGAATCCCCGCCGCCCCGCGTCTGGAGCAACATCCGTGCAACGCTAGCCGAAGAAGGGCTCATTCGGCAGCAAAGAAGCCTTTGGAGAAGATGGATTCCTTCAGTTTCTCTTATTCCGCATTCAGCTACATCTGCAGCTTTGGCCTTTGCGCTTATGCTGGCGGTCATTATGCTTTTCAAGGGCGACCTCCGCAGGAATGTGAGCCAGAAACCTGCTACGGCTCCCGCTGTTGCGACTGCCGTTCCGACCAGCTTGTCAGCCGTGCAGTCGAACCTGGCGCGGACCGTGGATGCGATGGAGGAAAATTACAGGGCCCGTGAATCCTCGCTCGATCCTTCGGCGAAACAGGTATACAAAGCCGGATTGACTTCGCTCGACAATTCAATTCATGAATGTCTTG
>DATEKC010000115.1:0-2164 GCA_035277665.1 Terriglobia bacterium | reverse complement strand
CCCGTATCGCTGTGCTCCCGCCAGGGCTTCACATACAAAGAAATCTTTCCCGAAACGAACGGCCAGTTTCCAACGCTGTGGGGAACGGGCGAGGGCTTCAGTGCCCTCTGGCACGTACCGCCGTACACCAACCGTACAGATATCCTGCAGCTCAGCTCCGATTTCGCTTATGTCTTCGGCAAACACGTGATGAAGATTGGCGGCACAGCGATGTGGCTGCGCAAGCCAGCCCCGTCACAGGCCGACAATCCCACTGCGGGCGAGATGTTTGCCAATGACCTGCACGATTTCCTTCTCGGGCAGTTGGCTTCTTATGACGAAGTGAAGTCGCAGAACCCGGTGGCGACGCGCTGGCATAACGACGCCCTTTATGTTCAAGACAACTACAAAGCGCTAAGCAACCTGACCCTCAATTTGGGGTTGCGCTGGCAGCTGCTCGGCCAACCGTATTCCGCAGACAACAACATATCCAACTTTTTACCCACCCTCTACAATCCTGCCGCAGCCCCCATCCTCGATTCGTCAGGCAATGTCATTCAGGGCACTGGTGATCCCACCAATGGCCTACTCGTAGCGGGGTCACAAGGCGCTTTCAGCCGCAGCCTAACAGATACCCACTACAACGAGTTTGAGCCGCGTATCGGTTTTTCCTATGATCCGCTGAACACAGGAAGGTTTGTATTGCGTGGTGGCTTCGGCATCTACCACAGCCAAGATTCGGTAGATCACGCAGTGAATATTGGGGCCAATCCTCCGTTTAACGCACAAGCATTCCTTTTCGGAACCAGTTTCTCGCAAATAGGTCCTATCCTGCCGGGCACGCCTCAGCCGCCATTCGGGCTCGCCGCCCTCGATCGCACTCGGCCCGATCCGACCAGCTACCAGTACAGCTTCGGGTACCAGTATGCTCCGCGAGAAAAAACCATTATCGAAATGGACTACGTGGGCGGTCATGAAATCCACATAGGCCGCAACCTGGACATCAACCAGGTGCCAGCCTGGGCGCAACCACTGGTCGTTGCTGGACAGGCTCCATCCTTGTTCCGGCCCTACCGCGGCTACGAATCCATCATTCTCAACCAGCGCGGCGGGACCGCTCGGTACAATTCACTCCAGGTCTTTCTCAAACATCAGATGAGCCACGGCCTGCAATTCCAGACCGCTTACACGTGGTCACACTCCTTCGGCGACGCCTCCAACGAACAGAATGGCGCCGCCGCCCAGCCCATCCAGGATGCTTATCATCCCGACCACGATCGCGGCTGGACCAATGTAGACCAGCCGCAATCACTGGTGATGAACTATATTTGGGATCTCCCCTTCTTCAAAGCCCGCCATGGAGCTGCAGGCCAGGTGCTGAGCGGCTGGCAGCTCGCGGGCATTTATAGCCTCGCCAGCGGAACGCCTACCTCCGCGTGCTTGATCGGCGACAACGCAGGGATTGGTTCCTTCTCCGGTTGTGAACGGCCAAACGTGGTAGGCAGCATTTCCGGACCGGGTACGCTGGAAGAATTTTTCAACACTTCTGCCTTCACCAAGCCTGCACCTGGCACATTCGGCGATTCTCGTGTCAACGCTATCCGTCAGCCCGGCGTCAACAACTGGGACTTCTCGGTATACAAGAGCTTCCATACCCCATGGTTTGGGGGCAGTTGGGCGGGCGGCGAGAGCGCTCTGCAATTCCGCGCTGAATTCTTCAACTTCCTGAACCACACTCAGTTCTCGGGTCTGGACAGGACATTCGGAGATCCGGCGTTCGGGCAGGTGGTGTCGGCCAGAGCCCCGCGCGAAATTCAGTTTGGCCTGAAGTTCCTGTGGTAATAGGGCGGCGCGGAAGACCGGCGCCGAGAGCGGCACCCATAGCGCCCCCAGGCAGACGTGATTTTCTCGTCGAGGATACAGGATGAATGTTCTCCGCACTTTGACTGCGGTTCTGGTGGTGTTGCTGGCGATTGAAACCGGTATGTCGCGTCCTCCCCGGAACGCGGCTCCTGCTAACGACGAGTCCTTCTACCCCGTAGCAGTCTGGTACGGCGGCGGCAAGGTCCGCGCTCCCATGCTGGAGCGGATTGATGCCACTAGCGCGCAGCGCTGGGGCAAAGACCTGGAGCAGATCAAAGCGGACGGTTTCAACACGGTCAAAACCTGGGTGGACTGGGCCACC
>DATEKC010000114.1:0-9094 GCA_035277665.1 Terriglobia bacterium | reverse complement strand
TCACCCTCCCCAGCACTTCCACTCGCCCCAACTCTCTTTCACTCATCTCCATTCGCCCCAATCTGACCTCCTTCCGGAAGTCCTATTAGGGGACATTTCTATCGAGGACAAAAGGGGACATTATCATCGAGGTACAACACCATCAGCGGACGCGCTGGTGCGGAATGGGTTGGGTTTGCCGAGGCGTGATCCGGCCATGCGCATCATAACGGGATGTTGCCGTGCTTTTTAGGAGGCAGGGTATCGCGCTTGTTCTCCAGCATGCGCAAGGCGCGGATAAGCCGCGGGCGGGTATCGCGCGGGGCGGTGACGGCGTCCACGTAGCCACGCTCGGCGGCGATGTAAGGGTTTGCGAATCGATTGCGATATTCCTCAGCCTTTTGCTTGCGAAGTTTTTCAGGATCCTTGGCGCGCTGCAGTTCGCGCCGGTTGACAATGTTGACCGCGCCTTCCGGGCCCATGACGGCAATCTCTGCTGTGGGGTAGGCGAGGTTCACGTCCGTGCGGATGTGTTTGGACGACATCACGCAATAGGCTCCGCCGTAAGCCTTGCGCGTGATGACGGTCAGCTTGGGAACGGTAGCTTCGGCAAATGCGAACAGGAGCTTGGCGCCGTGCCGGATAATGCCGCCAAATTCCTGCTGGGTGCCAGGCAGGAACCCGGGAACGTCCTCAAAGGTGATGAGCGGGATGTTGAAAGCGTCGCAGAAGCGCACGAAGCGGGCGCCTTTGACCGAGGCGTCAATGTCAAGACATCCGGCGAGCACGGCAGGCTGATTGGCCACGATGCCCACGCTGTAACCGCCGAGGCGCGCAAATCCCACCACCAGATTCTTTGCAAACTGCTCGTGCACCTCGAGGAAGTAGTCGTCATCCACTACTCGGC
This sequence comes from Terriglobia bacterium, assembly GCA_035277665.1. GTDB lineage: Bacteria > Acidobacteriota > Terriglobia > UBA7540 > UBA7540 > SCRD01. Next base: position 8,208 of record DATEKC010000114.1, on the reverse strand, counting down.
GGATGATGTCCTTGATGTCATAAGGCTTGTCGGACTCGGCAGGAACCAGATTGTCGAGTTCGGCGTCGCTGCGGTCGGCGGGATCGTTGGATTCAATAAAGGGCGGATCCTCGCGGTTGTTCTGCGGCATAAAGGAGAGCAACTCGCGCACCAGCGCCAGGCACTCGGGATCGTCACGGGTAACAAAATGAGAGACGCCGCTGGTGGAACTGTGAGCGCGCGGCCCGCCCAGGTCTTCTTTGGTTACATCTTCGTGCATCACGGTGCGGATTACGTCCGGCCCGGTGACGAACATGTAGCTGGAATTTTCAACCATCAGGACGAAGTCCGTGATGGCGGGCGAATAGACTGCGCCGCCCGCGCAGGGCCCCATCACAGCGGAGATCTGTGGCACCACTCCTGATGCCAGCGTGTTGCGCAGAAAGATGTCGGCATATCCGGCCAGGGAGGCAACGCCTTCCTGGATGCGCGCGCCGCCGGAATCGTTAAGGCCGATAAGCGGAGCGCCAACCTTCAGGGCCAGGTCCATGATCTTGCAGATTTTTGCAGCATTCGCTTCACTGAGCGAGCCGCCGAAAACCGTAAAATCCTGGGCAAAGGCGTAAGCCAGCCGATTGTTAATAAGACCGTAGCCGGTAACAACACCGTCGCCCGGAATGCGCTGGGCTTCCATGCCAAAGTCGCGGCAGATGTGTTCGACAAATTCGCCCACTTCTTCAAAAGTGGCTTCGTCGAACAGAAGCTCGATCCGCTCGCGGGCGGAGAGCTTGCCTTCCGCGTGCTGGCGGGCGCGGCGCTCCTCGCCGCCTCCTGCTTCCGCCTGTGCGCGCCGGCGGCGAAGCTCTTCGAGCTTTCCTTTAAGTTCCATTTGCAAGCCTCAGAAAAAGCAATGCCGTAGCCTGCGGAATTCCTCCTGCTGAATCAGGGGATCGCCGGCATAGCGCGCTTATGGGATTTGCTCAACGCTTCTCTGTTGCTTTAGCAGAAGCGGCAAGAGCACTCTCGCCCTCCGCCCCGCCGGCGGTGATGCCGCGGATGCCTGACCATTCTTCGCAAATCACAATGGAATTGGTCGGATGCTTCATGTCGTACTTGACGCTGATGCCTTTCCCGACCAGGTGTGGCACCTGCGAGGCTACGGCCGGCATCATGGAGACATCCTGCGACACCTCGTAGGAGACCCCTGCGATGTCGTACCTGTAAACCAGAAGAAGCGCCGTGCTTTCACCCTCTGGCTCAATCAGGCCGGTGGCTTCGCCGGCGACAATCCGGCCCATGCGGCCCAGAGATAACCGGCGAAGGCGCTCGAGCTCCGCGGGATCTTTCTTTCGGAGCAATTTGAGATAAGCGAAGAGACTGGCGCCGATGAGAATGACCACCACGCCTGCGATCAATCCAATTTCAAGAGGCGACAAAGACCTCACCGTAGATATCCCCCCCCGCCAACTGCTGGTGTGCCCAGCAGAAACCGCCCTCCCAAACTCCCGCGGGAACAAGCACCGCTTTAGTTTCCGGCGAAATTATATCATTTTGTGCGCAGGTCCGCGTGGCGCCCGCTTACTGCGCGCCGGAGGTCCGCGTGGTTATGCGTGCCGGTTCCGATTTTCTGCTTTCATTTCCGGTGAGGTCTAATGCGGTCACGGCATATTCATAGCTGTGGCCGGGCGCGACCGCAGGGTCATGAAAGATCGGCGTGAGCACCAGCTCTTGGTTGACGCGGCGGAACGGCCCGCCTTCCGTGCTGCGGTAGACATTGTAGCCGGCGAGGTCCTGGCCGGAGCTCGCGTTCCATAGCAGGTCGACCGCACCCGCTGCATTCACCGCTGTGAGGCCGGTGGGGGCAGGGGGAGGGAACACGTCCCGCGGCGTGATGCTGACCGCCGCGGACGGCATGCTTTCCGCCGTAGCCTTGCCCACTTTGGTGATGGCGCTGACCCTGAAAAAATAGCCATGGCCGAATTGGAAATTTCTGTCCTCGAACTGGTTTGAATCTGCCTGCCCTGCCAACTGGTAGGAACCGGGCTTGCCGGTCGTACTCTGATAAACGTGATAGCCGGAAACGTGCGTCGGTGGCAGGCCGGTGAGGGTTTCAGCCGGCTTATCCCAGGTGAGCAAGAGGGCATCCTGGGAGGCTTTCACCACAAGATTCTTCACTGGCCCCGTATCGTCCAGCAGAGTTGCCCGGGCGACATTGGAGGGCTCGCTATTGCGCGGATGGTTGCGAAATCCGTGCGTCAGAGCAACCACCACGAAAGAAAAAGTGGAACCCTGATCCTGTCGCAACTCCTGGGGTGAAAACTGAAGCGAGTAATCCACCTTCCCGGAATGCGTGAAGCCGGTAAGTTGCTTTGGGCTGAGCGTGACCCATGGCGCAGCGCTGGCGTCGGGCGAGACAGGCTGTTGGCCCGGAGGAGTCACGGTGCGATAAATGTTGACGGTGACGGGCTTGTTGAGGCTCTCGCCGTCGGTGGCCAGTTCAGGCAAGGTGAAAGTGACGTGAACGATGCTGCCAATCTGGGTGGCGGCCAGGTCCCGGATGGTTTGCGGAATTTCAAGGCGCGGCGGCTCGGGCGGCGCCTGCACGCCGCAACCGGAATAGAATGCCGCAAGCACGGCAATCAGTGCCAGGCACGGATGCCCGCGCCAGCCGCGGCAGTTGAGCGGCATGGCTTTGTGGGTTGCAGGTGTGGCGGGGTCACCGCCGGAATCGGCAGTTCGCACGTGAGAGTTCACAGAATGTAGCGGCTGAGGTCCTGGTCCTTCACAATTTCCGCAAGTTGTTTCTTGACGTAAGCTGCGTCTATCCGCAGCATCTTCTTTTTCAGGTCGGGGCCCTCAAACGAGATTTCGTCCAGAAGTTTTTCCATGATGGTATGGAGCCGCCGCGCACCGATGTTCTCCGTCTGGTCATTGACCCGGGCGGCGAAGCCAGCGATTTCATCCAGAGCGTCATCAGCAAAAGAAATCTTGATACCTTCGGTCTCCAGAAGCGCCGCGTACTGCTTCACCAGCGCGCTCTTGGGTTCCTTCAGGATGCGGACAAAGTCCTCGACATTCAGGGAATGAAGTTCCACGCGAATGGGAAATCGTCCCTGCAGTTCCGGGATCAAATCCGACGGCTTGCTGACGTGGAAGGCCCCGGCGGCGATAAAAAGAACGTGGTCCGTGCGAACCATGCCGTAGCGGGTGTTGACCGTGGTGCCTTCAACTATGGGCAGAATGTCGCGCTGCACACCCTCTCGGCTGACGTCGGGACCGCCGCCGCCGCGCTCGCGCCCGGCGATCTTGTCAATTTCATCCAGAAAGATGATGCCGGACTGCTCGGCGCGCTCCACCGCGGTGCGCGTCACCTGGTCCATATCAATCAGCTTGTTCTCTTCTTCCTGGATGAGGTAATCCATGGCTTCGGAGACAGGCATGCGGCGCTTTTTGCTGCGCGGGCCGAAGAGGCCTGGAAGCATGTCCTTGATGTTGATGTCCATCTCTTCGATGCCCTGCGAGGAGATGATTTCAAAAGACGGGAAGTTGCGCTCGCGTGTTTCGATTTCCACTTGGCGCTCATCCAGCTTGCCTTCGCGGAGCTGTGCCCGCAGCTTTTCGCGCGTGCGTTTGAACTGTTCGAGCGCTGTGCGATAGCCGTCGTCGGGCTGGTCTTTGTCCGGGCGGGGCGGGGCGGGCGGCGGCAGGAGCAGGTCGAGCAGGCGTTCTTCGGCGTTCTGCTCGGCCTTTTCCGCCACCTCCTCGATTTTTTCCTCGCGCACCATGTCGATGGAAATTTCCACCAGGTCACGGACCATGGACTCCACGTCGCGGCCAACGTAGCCGACTTCAGTGAATCGCGATGCTTCCACCTTGATGAAGGGCGAATTGGCCAGTCGCGCCAGGCGGCGGGCGATTTCCGTTTTGCCCACGCCGGTGGGCCCGATCATGATGATATTCTTGGGCAAAATTTCCTCCGCCAGTTCGGCGGAAAGCTTCTGGCGTCGCATGCGGTTTCGCAAGGCGATGGCGACGGCGCGCTTTGCGTCCTTCTGTCCCACCACGTGCTTGTCGAGTTCCGATACGATCTGGCGCGGGGTTAGGTCGTCCAGCATGGTGGTTGTTTCAATATTTTCAGGCAAATAGAAGACCATTCCAGTTTCCTTCAGGTCCGGGAGCCCTAAAGCTCCTCAATAGTGCATTGGTCGTTGGTGTAAATGCAGATCGTGCCGGCAATTCGCATCGCTTCTTCAACGATGTCGCGAGCGGTCATTTTGGTGTTTTTTGACAGGGCCTGCGCGGCGGAAACGGCATAAGGGCCTCCGGAACCGATTCCCACGATGCCGTCGTCGGGCTCAATCACATCGCCGTTGCCACTGACGAGATAAGTGGCCTTCTTGTCCGCGACCAGAAGCAGGGCCTCCAGATGGCGCAGGGCGCGGTCTGTTCTCCAGTCCTTGGCCAGTTCCACAACGGCCCGGCTGAGGTTTCCGTGAAATTCCTCGAGTTTGGCTTCGAAGCGCGAAAACAGGGAAAAGGCGTCTGCCGTGCTGCCGGCAAATCCGGCCAGCACCTTTTCGTTATAAAGGCGGCGGATCTTCTTTGCTTTGTGTTTGATGATGCTTTCGCCCATGGTGACCTGACCATCACCGCCCATCACCAGGCTGTCGTTGCGGCGAACACAAAGAATGGTTGTAGATTTGATTAACCGTTGGCGTGCCAAATCTCCTCCGCCCGTCATTATAGCAGATGGGAATGGTTCTCACCGGGGAGGCTCGAAATAGTTCACAGGCACTTCCACGTTGTACTGGACCTTGTTCCTGTAGACCGCGCCGATCCGTTCGCCGTTCAGCCGCCGGTCGATATTCAAGGGCGTCATGACGCCGTCAAAGGGCTGGTAGTCGTTGTATTCGTCCGTGTACTCGTCCCAGTCCTGCGTCGTGGAGTTCTGAATGCGGTAGATGACGCGCAGGGGAAGGTAATTGGATTCACGAAGATAAAGCCGAATGTGGAGGTTCTGAGAGTCGATGATATCAATGACGTAAGAGGGCTGATTGGCGACAAAATCCACCCCGTGGTCGAGAATCAACACGCCGCTCTGTTTGATGATCGCGCGAAAGAGATTCGTGAGCCCGTAGCGGTTGGCGATTTCCCATTGCTGCACTTTCTCCGGAAGCTGATGAACCAATCCGTACTGATCGAGTTCCCAGGCGTCATCGCCGTTGTTGATCAGCGTGACGGGCTTGCCTTTGCCGTAGGTGAAACGGCGCTTGTCAGGCGGCTGGTCGAGGCTTTTATAAGGATAGACGCCGGCCATCTGGCCGTAGGAAAAGCCGAAGACGCGCCCTGCAGTTGAGATGTTTCTGAAGTTCAGAAACGCCGGCCCGCCCAGCGCCTGGATGGCGTGGTTGAGCAGCTCCTGGGCCTTGGGGCTGATGCGCGAAGGCAAGGCGGGTGAAGATGCCTGCGGCGGGGCCTGCTGCGCGGCGTGTGAGGCGACCGTCCCGGCCAGAGCGAGCATGGCAAGGCAGGCCGCCCGGGCCGCAAATCCCGTCATGGTCAGGTTTCGATTACCCACAGAGAACATTCCCTCCATTGATATTGATGATTTCTCCGGTCATATAGGTTGACATGTCCGAGGCCAGAAACAGGATGGGCATGGCAACTTCTTCAGGCCTCCCGAAGCGCCGAAGCGGAATGGAACCGGTTGCCTTGCGCCTCTCCGCGGGTTTGCGCAGGACCGGTTTGGCCATGTCCGTCAAAACCCATCCGGGCGCCACCGCGTTCACCAGAATGTTGTGCGGGGCCAGCTCCGCGGCAAGCCCCTTTACCAGGCTGATGACGCCTCCCTTGGCCGCTCCGTAATGCGAGTGGAAGGCCTCACCGCGCTGGCCCGCGGTGGATGAGACGGCGATAATGCGCCCCCTGTTTTGCGAAATCATGTGGGGAACGGCGCAGCGGATGACCGTATAAACTCCCTTCAAGTTGACAGCCACCATCCTGTCCCATTCGCGCTCGCTGATCTGGTCAATCCTCTCGCCGCCGGCATTCCAGATGCCCGCATTGGCCACCAGAATATCCAGCCGGCCGAAACGGCGAATTGCAGTGTCGATCAGCTTTCCGGCATCCGGCATTCTGGAGACGTCGGCGCGAACGGCAACCACGGACCCCGGCGCTCGATTGCAAGCTTTCTCGACTTCCCGGGCAGGTCCCGCAGAACGAAGATAACTGAACACCGCGTTGCAGCCGGCCTGGGAAAACAGCTTGACGGTGGCGGCGCCGATTCCGCGCGAGCCTCCCGTTACCACTGCCACCTGATTTTCGAGGCTGATTTTCATTCCAGGTTTGATGCGTTCCTTGCACCTAAAATCATTTTAGACGAAGCCACAATTCTCGCCCACATCGCCTTGGCAGGCGCCTGCTTCCATAAGAGAGTTTATTTACTGGCATCCCTTCTCTAAATTTTCGCGAATGAAGAGCTATAACACAGAGCCCGCAGAGTTTCTGAGCGGCTCCTGTGTCGATGCTTTTCGCGGCGGAGAGAACACAGAGAAAAGCAGATGTGTCGTCGTCCTCGCCCCCACCTAGTGACGCTGCTCGTAATACTTCTGCTCCCTCAAGGCTTCCCGGATTCCAACCCCGAGACAATCACTTCCCGCACACTTTTTGAGAGATTGCCCGCTTCGTGGACTGTAAGGCCGGCGGTGGACATTGGCTTATGGATAATCACCCGCACGCGGCCCGGACGGATGTGGAGCGAGTCCGGCTTCAATACTTCTCGCGACCCGATCAGCGTGATGGGCACAACAGGAACGCCGGAAAGTATGGCCAGATAAAACGTCCCGCTCTTGAAGGGAAGCATCTCCCGGGTGCGGCTGCGGCTGCCCTCAGGAAACACTACCACCGGGCGCCCCTCCTTGATCCTTTGCGCGGCCAGTTCAAATCCTTTCAGCGCCTCACGCGGGCGGCCGCGGTCGACCGGAATGTGTCCGGATCGCCGCAGGTGCCAGCCCAGGAATGGAACATTGAACAGAACGCGCTTGGCAAGAAAACGGAACTGCACGGGAAGGCTGACAAACAGAATGGGAATGTCCATGGCGCTCGGATGGTTCGAACAAAAAATAACCGTCTGGCCCGGATCGACGTTATCCAGCCCCACCACCGTCAGGCGGACGCGGCTGGTCTTGAGGATCAGCCAGGACCATGCGCGGGCGCATCCATGCTGCCAGCGGCCGCGGGCGTCAAAAAAGGAGCCACAGAGAGAAAAAGTGCCGCAAACCGCCGTGTAGAGATAGATCAGGAGGTCAGTGAACAGCAGCGAGCGGGCATAGCTGAGAAAGTTCCGCAGCCGGCCGCCGCTGGACGGTTGCAGGACGGGCGTCGGCGAAGTGGGATCCATGGTGAGATCAGTAAAGCTCCGAAAGCACTTTCGGCGCCAGATTTTCAGGCGCGAGCCGCCCTGCAGTAATCGCCTGCTTGATAGCGCCCACGAGGAACAACGAACCGGCCACCAGAATGGCGTCCTCGGGCAGGGAAGCATCAACCGCCCGCTCGAGCGCGCGGGCCGGGTCGGGCTCAATGATGGTTTCGCGAGGCGTGCCCTGCGCGGATTCGAGAATCTCTCCCGGCGTCGCCGCGCGGTCAAGCCCTGGCCGGGTGAGATAAACCACGTCCGCTAGCGGGAATAGAATGCCGCTGATTTCCCCAATGGCCTTGTCGCGCATGCTGGCATAAACCAGGCGGAGCGTCCGGCCTTTCAGATGCCGGCCAACGAATTCCGCCACCTCGCGGGCCGCGGCGGGGTTGTGCGCGCCATCCAGCAGGATCAGCGGGCGCTGCCGGATGATTTCCAGCCGGCCGGGCCAGAAGGCGGCCTGCAAGCCTTCGCGGAGGGCCTCGGACGGAATCCGGAAGCCGGCACGGCGCAATTGCGCAGCGGCGGTTGCGGCCATAACGGCGTTCTTCACCTGAAAGCGTCCGGGCATCTGAAGCGTAATCCCCCGGAGTTCGCCGCCATCCATTTGCAGGTCGAACCCGTAGCGGCCGTCCAGGTGGAAAACGCTGCGGGCGGCGGCAAGGCCCCCGGTTTCGATCAATTCAACGCCAACTTCCATGCATTTCTGTCGAATCACTTCGCGGACTTCCGGATGCTCGCAACCGGATACTACAATCCGGCCGGGCTTGATGACGCCCGCCTTTTCCGCGGCGATGGCCGCATGTGTTTCGCCG
>DATEKC010000113.1:0-14692 GCA_035277665.1 Terriglobia bacterium | reverse complement strand
GGTGGCCCCTCGAATGCCGGCCGCGGAGGGATGATCGCGCAATCTCTGCGGCGGTCCCCGGCGCGTAATAGCCCGGCGGGGCCTGGACGCCCATCTGGCCGTGCCTGACCACCTGGATGCGGACCTTGTGGAAACTGCCGTTTTGCCTGGAATCGGTTGGCGAGTAGCCCAGCACATAGTAGGCGGGCGGCAGCGGAATGGCCGCCTCAAAACCTGATTCCAGGTCGTCCTTGTTGGCGATGAAGTTGCCGGCGGTCATGGTGGAGAGGTCCTGAAGCACGTCAGCCGCCATCGACGCGCGGTCAGCCATCATCTGATTTTTCGCAGCAACCACGGCTGCCCGTTCTTCGTCGAGTTTGATGTTGTGGGTAGGCGCAGGGTCGGGAAGCTGACTGATAAGGCCGGTCGTGTCCAGAGCGCTTATGATGATGTGCAGCCGCGTTGCCTGCCTGCTCAGCAGATCGATCTCCCTTGCCTGCGAACCGGCCATGAAACCCGGCGAGGCCACGATGACCGTGCGTGGGTCGGGCATCCGGGAAATCCGGTCGATCAGCTTGTCCAGCCCTTCCAATGACTTCCGTGACCGGATTTCGCTTTCGGCAATCACCTGCCGCGCCCGCGCATCAATCGTCTGCTTCATTCTGCGCAGCGTCGCCACCGGCATGCTGCTGATGGGAGGGTCAGCCTCCCCTTTCGGAGTGCTGCACGCGTTCATGTCCTCAAGGGCGATTTTCAACGCCAGCGGATCGTTGCCGTAAAGCAGCATCTGGGCCTGAAAATCGGTCAGTTCGGGGCAGGCATTGGCCCGCCTGGCCGTGGAAATGTGGGGCTTGATAGCCAGCAGGGCCTGGTGCAGCTTCTCTCGGTTGCTGGTAAAATCAAGCGTAACGTCCCCCGAAGCCGTAAACACGCCCACCTTGTTTCCAAGTACCAGGAGTGATTTGAAGTAACCATAAGCGCTGTCGGTGACGCGGATGGTCTGGATGAAATCGAAATGGAGGTCATCAAAATAGAGCGCGATGTTGCGGCCGCTTCCAGGGGTCCTGACATGAAGATCGGATTCGGGAACAATGTTAGCGGAAAAATCACTGATCCGCTGCAACCGGTTGTTGTCCCACAAGCGAAAGTCACTGCTGCGCAGGTCTGCGACGGCCAGGCCGCGCACGTTGCGCACCACGACGCAGAGCGCGACGGGTGGCGGGGCCGTTCGATGGGCCACCGCCGCTGCCTTGTGCGCCGCGGCCTTTGCATGCTGATGATGCTTGCGCGCTCGCTTTGCGCCCTCGACGGGCAGGCTGAACACGAGGCATGCAAGCGCACAGCCCAGACACAACCGGACGGCCCATTTGCGCCAGCCTGAAGTGAAACCGATCCTGCTATCTGTCATTAAAAGGCCTTGGAAGGAGGGTATTTCCGCTGGAGCCATTCAAGGTGTAAACCCGCGTTCCGCGCTCGTGCCGACCTCCCGTTCAACACAGCAAAACCAGTATCAGTTCCTCAGACCGGAAATGTCAACAGGGCAATCGGTCTCTACGCTTCTTGATTTGCAGCCTCCAATCTGCAATCCTTTGAATTCGTAGCGGCGGGTTTATCCCGCCAAACCGTTGTCTATTAATCTGGGATGGCGGGACCGCACCAACAACTTCGGCACAAGGACATCTGTGGCATACAACGACCTTCGAGAATTCATCACCCGGCTGGAACGGGAAAAAGAGCTGAAGCGGATTGGCGTCGAGGTTGACGTGGACCTCGAAATCACCGAGATCACCGACCGTGTCTCCAAGGCTTCCGGCCCGGCCCTGCTTTTTGAGAAGCCACGCTCCACAAAAGACGGCAAGGGTTATTCCGTCCCAGTGCTGATCAACACGCTGGGCGCCAGGCGGCGGATGGAGCTGGCGCTGGAAGTCTCCTCGCTCGATGACGTGGCCCGGCGCATAGAAGATCTCCTGGCCATGAAGCCGCCCGAAGGACTGCTGGACAAAGTCCGCATGCTGCCGAAGGTCGCCGAACTCGGTTCCTTCTTTCCCAAGACCGTGAAGAACGGCCCTGTTAAAGAAGTCGTCCAGCGCGAAGGTGTATCACTCGCCGAGTTGCCCATCATGCAATGCTGGCCGCAGGACGGTGGGCGGTTTATCACCTGGCCGATGGTGGTGACGCGCAGCCCCAAAAACGGGCGGCGCAACGTGGGCTGCTACCGCATGCAGGTTTTTGACCAGCGCACCACCGGCATGCACTGGCAAATTCACAAGACCGGAGCGGAGCACTTCCGCTGGCTTGACCGCCAGGGCAAAGGCCGCCGCATGGACGTTGCCGTAGCCATCGGCGCCGAACCGGTCACCATGCTGGCGGGCATCATGCCGCTGCCGGAAGATCTGGACGAGTTTCTCTTCGCCGGTTTCCTGCGCCAGAAGCCGGTGGAGCTGGTACACTGCGAAACGGTTGACCTGGAAGTTCCCGCCCACGCGGAGATCGTGCTGGAAGGCTACGTCGATCTCGATGATATCCGCGTGGAAGGCCCCTTCGGCGACCACACCGGTTATTATTCGCTCCAGGACAATTTCCCGGCGTTTCATCTCACCTGCATCACGCGCCGCAAAAATCCGATTTATGTTTCCACCATTGTCGGCCCGCCTCCCATGGAAGACTATTGGATGGGCCATGCGGTGGAGCGCATTTTCCTGCCGCTTATGCGCCAGCAGATGCCGGAAGTCGTGGACATGCACATGCCGCCGCAGGGCGTCTTCCACAACCTGATCATCGTCGCCATTCGCAAGAGCTATCCCGGCCACGCGCGCAAGGTGATGAATGCCATCTGGGGATTGCCGGGCGCCATGTTCTCAAAGTGCATTGTGGTGGTGGACCATGATGTTGACGTTCACAACCTGAACGAGGTGGCGTGGAAGGCCCTGAACCACATCGATCCCGAACGTGACATCCAGTTTGTGTTAGGCCCGGTCGATCAGCTTGAGCACGCCTCGCGCCTGCCGAATTTCGGCTCAAAGATGGGCGTCGACGCCACAAAGAAGTGGCCCAGCGAGGGATTCACCCGCCCCTGGCCCGACGAAATCATCATGGACGCCGGGACAAAACGAAAAGTGGACAGCCTCTGGAAAACCCTGGGGATCGATTTGCCTGCGCGTGGATAGGAGCAGTCAACGCTCGGTTTCGATTGCCGTTGCTGGAGTTTTTCTTCCGCGCTCAGTGCGGTCAAAATCCGAATCAAAACTTACCAGGACCATGCCATATTTTTCAGCGGCAAGGTATTGATAGGCATCGTCGAAATCGAGCCGGAACTTGCTGCATACGCCGGGCGCCCGCGCAAGGTCCGCCGTGTCGAGTCGGAGGAGCCGAACACCCGATTCTTCCAGGGCATCCGACAGAAAATCCAGGAACACTTTGTCCTTTTTAAGGCGCATCAGAATGACTCCGATGGAGTGCAGTGAGAAGTCTGTCAAGGCAAGTTGCTGCGATGCCGCTGATTCCATCAGACGCCGTACTTGCTCCGCATCCTTCTGCTCGAGCAGAAGCTCCAGCCAGACGTTTGTGTCAAGAAGGAACACTAGTCGCCTCTCCACTCCAGAGCTTTTTTCTGCAATTCGAGCGATGTAAATTGCTCCCGAAACTCCGACAGGCCCCCTGCCCAGCTCAATCGCAATCTGGAACGCTTGGGACGGGTCTTGGTTTCGAGCAGAAACCCGGCGAAATCCTGTACTTCCTGGCGCAGTTCCGGCGGCAATTCTTTGATGATTTCTTCAAGTGACTTCATCCTTATGCCTCCGATTAAGAGTGTATTACATTTCGCCCGGATTCAGCATTCCGGCGTCGAGTTTAACTCCACGCGGCTGAGAATATCCTGCCAGAAAATGCCAGAAAGTGGAGCGGTGCCCCTGCCAGGCTGCCCAAAGCTTTCGTCATCCCGAGAGCCGGTGGTTCTGACCGTTTCCCAAATGCCTTCGTCTTCTTCTGCCATTTCAACTTTTGAATCTCACATCCATCGCTTTCCCTCTGCAATCTCAAACTCTTGTGATTCAAATTTTCCTGCCTGTGACCGCCGCCCATCCCGCCCTGCAACACACGTAGCGCCGCCGTCCCGGCGGCATGCCATCGAGACGCAAGCGCTACGCGCTTCCTGCTTCGGACCGCTCGACAGCGGAACCCTGCCTGCGGCTCGCCATTTCCTCATTTCATACTTAAGACTTCCTCCTTCATACTTCTCCCTCTCCCCACTCGCTTCGCTGAATGTACGGACCAGGGCGTCACCCACCGGCTAATAGTTGGTAATTAGCAGCTCTGTCGTCCGCCGTCGACGGAGCGGGTCGGCGGCGAGGACACTGCTTCGATTTACACGATGGAGTGTCCCAAATTTCGCATATAGGTCCCGCACGCTGCCATGGTCGGCATTTGAAACCATAAATGCGGCCCCACGCACGGCCGCCCTCTTAAGCGCGGCTGCAAGCTTCACTTGGTCTGGCCACGAAAAGAGGTTCGAGTTGTACTTTAGGAAATTATTATTGTTGTGCATCACGGTGTACGGCGGATCGGCGAAGATAAAATCGCCACTTCCTGCCCGGTCAATAGCCGCTTCAAAATCGGACTCTCTTATCGACGCAGAACGGAGTGAAGCTGCAACATTTTGCAGATATCCACCTGGATAGGCTACCAGGCTTTTAGAACCAACTGGGACGTTGAAGTCGCCTTTCCGATTTACCCTGTAAATCCCATTGAAGCACGTTCTGTTGAGGTAGAGGAAACGGACCGCTCGCTCAATCGGGTCAACCGGGCGAGCTGCACGGGTACGATAATACATCTTTGAGCTGTGCCTTCGCTGAAGCTCCCAGAGGCGACGGTCAATCGTTGGAGCATGCGCTTTGAGGCACTTATAGACATTTATGAGTTCCTTATTCGTGTCAGACAGGAGAGCGCACCGGGGAGTCAGGTGAAAGAAGACAGCTGCACCGCCAAGGAACGGTTCAAAATAGCGTTTGTACTCAGTTGGAAATAGAGAAGCATATTGACGTGTGAGCCACCTCTTTCCGCCGGGCCATTTGAGAAATGGTTCAAGCATCGATTTCCTCTGCAGCGGTCGCCTCCACCTCAAAGGAAGGATTTTCGCGCGCCTCGCTGATACGCCTTAGTAGTTCGCTATGAATGTAGTCGATGTACTCGAAGTCCTCGACCCGATAGCGTCTCTCCTTAGCGGGATGTGCCGATATTCTTCTAAGCTCGTTGATACGGTCCATCCACTTCAGGTTCTTTGAGAAACCCTTCTGTCCTGACTCTGGAATATTGAAGACCGGTTTGAACAATTCCCAATTTTGACGATTTTCGACAATTTTCTTCATCTCCACGACTTCGAGGTAAGCCTCCAAGGGCAAGCCCTTGTCGATTTCGTTGTCGAGCGAGCGTGAATATGCCTTAGTCTTAATCTCCTTATCGGTGACGCCGTTGTGCCAGTATGCGTCTTTCCTCTCACCGTACCTGGCACGGAAGACAGCGAAGATATAACCACGCATTTCTGACACAATATCTTTGAGCTGAGTGTCGGCTTGTAGGATTCGCTCTTCGGATTGCTCCTGTTCCCAGTCCTCCATACCTTCGGGTTTGAAGTCGGAGTACTTAGTCTTAATTATCCTGCAAAGCCGGTAATAGTATTCTGGTGGCCCGCCGGAACCGAAGGGCACTTGAAACTCGGCCTTGATCTGTGCCGCGCTGCTTGATTCGATGAATTCAAGGAGGGGCCTCATGTATTCCTCAATTTCTACCATCATGTCCTCGACTGACATTTCTCTTGCGTCGGCTGCTGTATTGGCCTCCCAATACTTTATGAGGGACCCGAAGAGCATGATGTAGCCTTGGACCGCGACATTCGTACAGAGATTGCCGTCACGTCCGGCCTCCCACTCTGCCAGGTTAGCGTTGCGCACCAAACCAAAGTACTCGTTGAGCGCCGACCTTGCCCTATCTAGGGTTTGCAGGTCGGTGCTCCCGCAAAGCGGCCCCAGCTCGTAATTCGTGTTGTTCAGCACCGCTCGTCCGAGAACCCCAGAGCGACGCAACGCCTCCTTCAAAGCGGGAATTGTCAGGCACGCTCTGCTCGTCGAAGGCATGCCTTGCTGGGTAATGCGACTGTAAAAGGCTTCACCTGCGTCCGTATTTAGGTAGTTGATCAGGCGCGCACTAATGGCACCGATCCGTTCGCTGGGGACATCAGAGCCCCACTTGAGCTCACCCTCAAGGTCGTCTAAGAGGTGTTTGGGGACCGATTTCTGTTCGTGATTGATCGTAACAAAAAGGTCGGCCTCCTCTTGCTTTGGGAGCGTCTCAAAAGCGACCACGATCACATTCTGGTCGAGGTGCTTGCCGTCGAGGTGTGAAAAACCGTACAGCCGATGCTGACCGTCGATAATCCACGCAGATCTGTACCGATCCGGCATGTAGAGCTTGCCGAACGTCACCCCGGAACCATCGTCCTGCGCGATCTGGTCAAATCGAGACCCCCGTGTCAGATTGATGATGAGGTTATTCGGAAAATATCCTCCCGCCTTAATAAAATCACCGATACTGCGCAGACGAGAACGGCTGACTAGCCGCTGATAGGTCGGTGCGCCTTCGGGGTCATTGAGGGATCGGTGGTTCACGAAGGATATCTTTAACAAGTGGCGGGGCGTTGTTACAAAGCAGTAAAACGATTTGCCTCCCAACTTGCCTCTGATCGCCGGCACGGTCATTTGGCTGAGGCCTGGTATTTGCTGGTCCTTTAGAAATTCGGCAAGGAATTGATACCTCGCGGCGCTGCCCAGGTGTTCCGCGATTTGTGCGTAGTATCGAAGTTCCCGTTCTGTAATAACCCGAATGTTTTCGCCGAGCGCACGCTGCCTGTCCGGTGCAGACCAGATAATGTTCTCCGTAACAAAAAGCCAAATTATTTTCAATTTCACATTCGGGCCGTAATGCTTCCGCACTGCGCCCGAAATTGGCCCCTTAAGGTTCGCGAATTCCTCAACATCCTTCTGGAGACTACGCTTTGTTAATTTCTCGGAGGCTTTGCATTCCGCTACGACAACTGTCTCGTCATCTTTGCCGAACACGTCAATCTGTTTGCGCAGGGGCCCGGCTCCTTTTCGCTCGATTAGAATCGTGAAACTGCGACCGTCGCTAATTTCCGGATAGCCCAGCTTGAACAGAAGCATCCAGAATCTATTCTCGAGACGCTCGTCAATCCTCTTTTCGCGCCTGACCCTTGTTAGTCGTTTAAGTTTCCTATCAAGCTGCCATCCCTCGGCCTCATATTGAGGGATTTCATCTGTGCGGATGGACCTTTCGTCGAACGGTTTTCGCCTTTTCACAGCCTCCCTTTTTATACGGGAAGGATCGTTCAACAGAGGACCGAGATACTCTACCGTCTCCCCCGTTTGCTTCATTAAACCTCCTCCGGGGGCGCTGTGCGCTGAAGGCCTGTTCTCCTCAGCGGGCCCCCTATTTCCCCGACTGTCCGCGCAGGTGGCGGTCGTCCCAACGCGATACGCAAATGTATACATCTCGATGACCTTAGAAGTCGTGAGGTCACCGCGACAGGCCTATATATACTTCTTCCGCCCCAAATGCAAAAGAATTTTACGAAAAAGAGGATAAAGAAGTACGAAGTGGGGAGGATGAAAGTTCGAGCCGAAATCCAAGCGCCGGACGGTCGATTTATGAAGACCGCGGATAAGATGCTAAAATCTGGTGTCATTTTCTGGCCCGACATTCGGGGTGGCCGACCTTTAGTGATGAATGAATGGCAACCAAGTTTGCTGTTCAACAGGAACTCTGCGTCCGGTCATCCTGAGCTTGCCGAAGGATCCCCGTATTTATCCCTTGGGAATATACGGAGATGCTTCGCGGAATTACGTTAGGCCAACTACAGGGATTCTTCGCTCCGCTCAGAATGACGGGCTAAGGCTTTGCGCATGCTTTGAAGCAAATGCGGAGGTTCTCCGCTCCGCTCAGAATGACAGGCGAACGGGCGCAGAATGACGGGTGGACGAGTGCTACACTGACAGAGGGGCGAAGGAGCGAAGTGCCGGATTACGATTACGACATGCTGGTGATAGGGACTGGGCCGGCGGGCCACCATGCGGCGATTCAGGCCGCCAAGCTCGGCAAGAAAGTCGCCGTGGCGGAGCGCAAAGGAGTAGTGGGCGGGGTCTGCATCAACCTGGGCACGATACCCAGCAAAACGCTGCGCGAGGCGGTAATCTACCTTTCCGGCTACCGTGAGCACGACCTATATGGCGAGTCGTACACGGTGAAACAGAACATCACGAAGGAAGACCTGCTGTTTCGCGCCGAACATGTGATCAGCCATGAGCTTGACGTCTTCCGGCACCAGATGCTGCGAAACCGCGTGGAACTGATTAACGCCGAGGCCTCATTTGTCGATCCGCACACGGTCCGGCTGAATTTTATCGACCAGCACGGCCACCGCGACGCGACCGCCGAGCACATTGTGATCGCCGTGGGCTCATCGGCCACCCGGGACCCCCACATTCCTTTTGACGGGCGGCTGATATTCACCAGCGACGATGTTCTGACGCTGGACGAGCTGCCGCGCAGCCTGACGGTGGTAGGCGCGGGAGTGATTGGCTGCGAGTATGCCAGCATTTTTGCCGCGCTGGGCATTCGCGTGACGCTGATTGATATGCGGCCACGCCTGCTGCCGTTTGTCGATGGCGAAATTGCGGAGACGCTGGCTTACCACCTGAGGACCAACCGCGTGACGCTGTGGCTGAACGAGAAAGTGCAGAACATCGAGCCGCACGAAAACGACCACGGAGGCGGCGTGACCATCCACCTGGCCAGCGGCAAAAGGATCTTTACTGACAAGGCGCTTTACAGCATTGGCCGCACGGGCGCAACGGCGAGGTTGAACCTTGAAGCGGCCGGGCTTGCGGCAGACGATCGCGGGCGGCTGAAGGTGAATGAGCGCCTTCAGACAGTACAGCCCCACATCTACGCCGCCGGCGACGTAATCGGGTTCCCGAGCCTGGCTTCCATCTCAATGGAGCAGGGGAGAATGGCCTCCTGCCACGCGTTTGGCGTGGAAACCACCAGTGTGCCGGAACTGTTTCCATATGGCATCTACACCATTCCGGAAATTTCCATGGTGGGCCGCAACGAAGAAACCCTGACCGAGCAGGAAATCCCTTACGAAGTGGGCAAAGCGCAGTATAAGGAAACCGCGCGCGGGCAGATTATCGGCGACGTGACCGGACTGCTGAAACTCATTTTCCACGAGGAGACGCGCGAATTGCTCGGCGTGCACATCATCGGAGACGACGCCAGCGACCTGGTGCACATCGGGCAGGCAGTGCTGGCCTTCGGCGGAAAAGTCGATTATTTTGTGAATACCGTCTTTAACTATCCGACGCTGGCAGAGTGCTATAAGAACGCCGCGTTCGACGGAATCAATCGGCTGCGGTTGTAACGCGAGCGCAACGGCGCGGTTCCCGGCCAGCGGGGAATCTGCTTGTGGACAGCATGAAAAAATTTCGCCTGGGAAAAGCGTAGCGGCATCCTGGCCAGGCGGGGTGGCGGCCAGGGCGCATCCTGATCGGAACCTCTTGTCGAACGGCTTGCGAAATTATCTGTGGCGGCTGAAGCAGCGCAACAAACTGATCTGCTACTGGCTCGTGCGGCTGACCGGCCGGCCATCCAGTTTTACGTTTCGCGGGAAATCCTACCGCTACTTCTGGCACCGCTACAACGCCACGTGGAGAAACGAACGGGCGGTGGAGATTCCCATAGCTCGCGATTTTCTGGCCGGCGTTCCGCCGGAGAATGTGCTGGAGATCGGCGATGTGATGTCAAACTACGGGCCGGTTTCGCACCAGGTCGTTGACAAGTACGAGAAGGGCGAAGGCATTATCAACGCGGACGTTTGCGAATTCAAGCCGCAGAAGAAATATCAGCGGATCCTCAGCATCTCGACCCTGGAGCACGTGGGCTGGGACGAGGAGCCGAAAGACGAATCCAAAGTGCTGCGGGCTTTTGAAATCCTGCGGAGCCTTCTGGCGCCGGGCGGCAGGCTGCTGGTTACTATTCCTGTAGGCTACAACCCGCCCCTCGACCGGATGATTGACGAAGCCCGCGTCATTTTTTCCGATCGCACTTATCTTAAACGTCAGCCGCACCGCAACATCTGGAAAGAAGTGAGCGCGGAGGATGTCCGAGATGCCGATTATGACCGCCGGGCTCACACCGCCCGCGAACTGCTGGTTGGCATTATCGAGAATCGTTAGCTTAAATTTCTAAGATGGGCGTAAATGAGCCATTTGGGTAGGATTCGGCTAGGGCGAGGAAGGCAGTCAAACGTTCGTTGTGTAATTTACTTCAATGAAGTGGACGTCACATTCCCCTGGAAAAGCCAGGAATTGCCAACTTTCTCGATCGTGGCATCCTGAAGTCTGGCTACCTGATTAAGCCTGGCCGCCCCAATTCCAGCAACCGCAACCCGGCTTTTGGTGGATCCGAGGATGATCGGTGCGACAAACCAGCAAACCCGGTCTACGAGGTGTAAATCAAAAAAGCTTCCCAGCACCTCTCCACCGCCTTCGACAAGCAGACTGATGATTTCCTCTTTCGCGAGCCGCCCAAGGAGTGGTCTCAGGGGAATCCGTTTTCCGGGGAACAAAAACACTCTTACGCCGGCACGTTCCAGGCGAGCTTTCTTTGCGGCGCTGGCAGTATTGGTGCAGGCCACAATGCATCTCCCTGAAGTTACGATCCTGGAGTTGAGAGGAATGCGCAGCCGGGAATCGAGCACGACGCGCCATGGTTCTGCAGCGCCGGGTGCTCGCGGGCCAAGGTGCGGATCGTCGCTCAGAACGGTGTTGATACCCACCAGCACGGCCTGATGCTCGCCGCGGAGCAACCTGGCTCGGCGGCGGGCTGCTTCATCGGTAATCCATTTTGATTCCCCCGTTCGCGTGGCGATCTTGCCGTCCAGGCTGGTGGCCACTTTTACTGTCACGAAGGGCATGCCGGTAGTCTGAAACTTCACGTACATTTCATTCAAGGCGGCTGCTTCGTAAGAGCAAATGCCGCCACGGACGCGCAGCCCGCGCGGGGAGAGTAGCCTACGGCCCTCACCGGACACCAGCGGGTTGGGGTCTTTCATGGCGTAATAAACTTCCCGGATTCCCGCCTTGAGGATGGCCTCCGTGCAGGGTGGAGTTCTTCCGTAATGGCAGCAGGGTTCGAGCGTAACATAGAGCGTGGCCCCGCGGGCCCGCGGGCCTGCATCTTCAATCGCCTCCACTTCGGCATGGCTGGTACCCGCGCCGTGGTGGAACCCTTTGCCCACCACGCGTCCATCGCGGACAATCACACAGCCCACCCACGGATTCGGGTAGGGAAGCCCCGGGCACTGGCGCGCCAGGCGTAGCGCCATGCGCATATAGAATTCAGGCGGGCGGCGTAAGTTTCGCGTGCGCAATCACTGCACCTTGCTCAGGAGGTGTCCGAGTTTGTCTTTCTTCACTTTCAGGTACGCCCGGTTTGTCGTATTGGGCGTAATCTCCAGCGGCACCCGCCGCAAGATGCTGAGCCCATGCTTCCTGATGCCGGAAAGTTTGTCCGGATTATTGGTTAGCAGGTGGACCTTGCGGACGCCCAGATCTTTCAGGATCTGCGCGCCCACCGAATAATCCCGCATATCGGCGGGCAAGCCGAGCCGCTCATTGGCCTGCACGGTGTCGAGCCCCTTGTCCTGCAGCGCGTAGGCTCGAATCTTGTTGGCCAGTCCGATGCCGCGCCCTTCCTGGCTGAGGTAGACGATAACTCCTTCGCCCTTTTCGCCCACTTTTTTCATGGCGGTTCTAAGCTGTTCGCGGCAATCGCAGCGGATGGAGTGGAGCGTATCGCCGGTGATGCACTGCGAATGCACCCGCACCAGCGCGGGGCGCTCCGGAGAGATTTTTCCCATTACCAGCGCCAGGTGCTCGCGGTTCTGCGAGGGGCACTCATAGACGTAGGCGGTGAAGGTCCCGAACTCCGTAGGCAGTTGCGCGCTGGCGAGGCGAGTCACCAGTTTTTCACGGTAGCGCCGATATTCGATCAACTGTTCAATGCTCAGCACCGTCAGCCCGTGCTTGCGGGCGATCTTCGCAATGCCGGGCGCCAGGGCGGATTTGCCGTTCTTGTCCAGGATTTCGCACATCACGGCGACGGGCTTCAGCCCGGCCAGGCGCACCAGGTCGACTGAAGCTTCGGTATGTCCCGCTCGTGCCAGAACGCCCCCCGTGCGCGCCCGCACCGGGAAGATGTGCCCCGGGCGGACCAGGTCATACGACTGCGCTCTCGGCGAGGCCAGCAGGCGGAGGGTAGTGGCGCGGTCCTGCGCTGAAATTCCGGTTGTGGTCTCTTTTCGCGCGTCCACCGAGACCGTGAAATCACAGCCAAACGGCGTTGCATTGTCATCGGCGGCCACCATGGGCGGCAGGCCCAGCTTCAGCGCCCGCTCGCGCGTGAGGGCGGCGCAGATGAGGCCGCCGCCTTCCTTGATCATGGTGTTGATGTGGGCCGCGGTCGCCTTCTCCGCTGCCATCACAAAATCCGCTTCATTTTCGCGGTCCAGGCTGTCGCGGATGATCACCAGCCGGCCGGCGCGGATGTCCCGCACGGCTTCTTCAACTGTAGACTGATGTGGCATAAATCTCCTCTAACTTCCTGCGCTGCCGAGCGTGACCAGCAGAGCCAAGGCCGCCTGGGCAGCTTCAATTCCCTTGTTTGATTTGTTGTTTCCGGCGCGTCGCGCGGCGTCGCGCCTGTTGTAAGTGGCCAGAACTTCAAAAATGATTGGGACGTCATGCCGAAGCGAGACGTCCATAATTCCCCGCGCGCACTCGTTCACCACCAGCTCAAAGTGGTAGGTATCGCCTTTGATCACGGCCCCCAGCGCAATAATAGCGTCAACTTTCTTTTGCGACGCCAGCCGCTGCGACAGGATGGGAATTTCAAAGCAGCCCGGCACGGCGAAAACGCGGATGTTCTTTTCTTGAACTCCCGCCTCGAGCAGGGTTTCAACGCACTTCTTTTCCAGGCTCAGGGTGATTTCGCGGTTGTATTCGCTGCGGACGATGGCGATGCGAAACCGTGAAACCTCTTTTCGGGCCATGGCTGGCGCCGGAGCTTTCGATTCTGCCTTCCGCAATCTCATCTTTTCAGCAGCCTTTCGACGTATTTGCCCAGGATGTCGACCTCGATGTTCACCAGTTGCCCAGGCTTCTTGTTCCCGAGGGTTGTGTGCTCCAAAGTGTAAGCGAGCAGGGAACACTGGAAGGCGGAGCGGCCCGCTTCCACCACCGTCAGGCTGATGCCGTCAACGGCAATGGAGCCTTTGGACACGATGTAGCGGGAAAATCGCGCGGGTATCGCAAACGTAAAAAGTCTGGCCTCGCCTTCGTTCTGGATGGTCTTGATCCGCGCCGTCGCATCCACGTGGCCCTGCACCAGGTGGCCGCCGATCAGGCTCTGGAGCGTCAGGCAGCGTTCAAGATTCACCGCGTCGCCGGCCTTCAATTCGCCCAGAGTAGTTTTGCGCAGCGTTTCGGGCATGTACACAACGCAGAAGGAATTTCGGCGAAAGCTCTGCACGGTTGAGCAGACGCCCTCGACGGAGACGCTCTCGCCTTCCTGCAGCTTCCAGCCGCGCGGCTTGCGAATGGTCAGGACGCGCTGCCGGCGGGCGTTGCTGATGCCGAGCACCGGGCTGGTGGTTTCAACAATCCCGCTGAACACTGGACCTCATCGTGTAGCGGCGGCTTCACGCCGCCAAATGCGGGCGAAAGCATGGCGTTGTGGCGGGATGAACCCGCCGCTACAGCCTTTCAACCGCCTGTTAACCGGCTTCCGGTCCGGAGCTTCGCCAGGCGACCCAACGCTTTGCCCGGAACCGAAATACTTGTTTTTGGGAGGTGGGGTTCTGGCAGGCGGCAATTGCCGCATTCACCAGGGAAACAATCCCACATCGGGGCGGGGAAATCCATCAACTGCCTGCACCCACGCGCACGCAACGGCGCGGCCCCAAATGGAGGCCTGCCTGCGCGCGAACACGGGCGCCTGACCCTCTCCCATCCGGACTATACCGTCGGCCCCGGAATTTCACCGGGTCCTGAAGTTCTCAGAAGCCTGCTCCTTCCACCGCAAAATCTGTGGGAGAAAGCAATTGAAACGCTCTGAGTTCTCCTCGCGGGCTCTACCGCCGATCGGGAATTGGGAAGGCACTCGTTCCGCCATCCCTCACCCTGCCCCGAAGGTCATTTCAACAAGTTGTCACTATTCTTATACCACGAAAAACGCGGCCGCCTCAACCTCGGGGGACTCGGGGTCATTTTCCTCTAGTGCCGCCCTAAGACGAGGTCACACCCACGGGTGGCGCATACGTTCCGGGGTTTGGAATGTATGCGGCATGTCACTGATGCAAAATGGCGGGTGGCGCAGATACTGATCTTTAGTGTCTGCGTTCAGCGGAGCTGATTGGGGGGTGGCCTGGAAAAGAGAATTATGAATTGTGAATTATCACTACTGTCCGGTCATTAGTGGAATAGATTCAACTGGTTGTGCGGAGTACCCAATTGATCCAAACCGTTTATGTGCGAAAGAGCCTGTAAAATCGGCATTTTTTCGAGCAAGGTGACGCTGAGAATTTGTG
>DATEKC010000112.1:0-19636 GCA_035277665.1 Terriglobia bacterium | reverse complement strand
GTCAATGCCGCGTTCAGCAGACTTTACTGTTGGGGCAGGCGCGGGTGTATGATAGCATGAGCGAATAAAAGGCGAAGGCGTTTGCCGACGCTTTGGCGCAGCGAGGTGACATGAAACTCCCGTCACAAACCAATCTGATTCCCCAGGCCCACGAGCTGCAGGGTGGGTTTCGCGGCACCGCCCGCATCGAGGCCGCCGTCCATGAAATCGTGAGCAGCTTTAAGGGTTCCCGGCGCGAAGGAGGCGTCACGGCCTTGCGGCGTTACCCGGCGCGGCAGGCGCAGGTGGCGCCGTTCCCTGGTTTTCTTCCCGAGCGCGTGAAGGAAGCTCTCAGGTCGAAGGGCGTTGGAAACCTTTACTCGCACCAGGCCGTTGCCGCCACGCTGGCCCATGAGGGCAAAAACGTCGTCGTAGTCACTCCCACTGCCTCCGGCAAGACGCTTTGTTACAACCTGCCCATCCTGAGTGCGCTGGTTGAGAATCCGGATGCTCGGGCGCTTTATCTTTTTCCTACCAAGGCCCTCTCACAGGACCAGTTAGTGGAACTGAACCGCTGGACGGAAAAGTTGGGCGACGATCTTCGCACCTTCACCTACGACGGCGACACTCCCCAGGACGCGCGCAAGGCCATCCGGGCCCGGGCCAACCTGGTGGTCACCAACCCGGACATGCTCCACACGGGCATTCTGCCGCACCACACCAAGTGGGAGCGATTGTTTGAGAACCTTCGCTACGTCGTCATCGACGAGCTGCACTACTACCGCGGCGTCTTCGGCAGCCACCTGGCGAACGTCATGCGGCGGCTCAAGCGCATCGCGGAATTTTACGGAAGCCATCCGCAATTTATCTGCACCTCGGCCACCATCGCAAATCCTGCCGAGCTGGCCGCCCGCATCATCGAGCAGGACGTCATGCTCGTGGATGAGAACGGAGCGCCCGCAGCGGAAAAGTTTTTTGTGCTTTATAACCCGCCGGTAGTGAACCAGCAGCTCGGCATTCGCAGGTCTTACTTGAATGAGACACGCCGGTTGGCGAAAGTCTTTATGATGCAGGGCCTCGAAACCATTGTCTTCGCCAATTCGCGCCTGGCGACGGAAATTCTGGTGACCTATTTGAAAGAAGATTTCGCCCCGCGTCCGGTGGGGCCGGAAGTGGTGCGCGGATACAGGGGCGGATATCTGCCGCTCGAACGGCGCGAAATCGAGCGCGACTTGCGCGAAGGACGCTTGCTGGGCGTGATTGCCACAAACGCCCTCGAGCTGGGAATCGACATTGGCAGCCTCGACGTCGCGGTGATGGCGGGCTATCCGGGAACGATTGCTTCCACGTGGCAGCGGGCGGGGCGGGCCGGCCGCCGCGAAGGAAGTTCCGCCGCGCTGCTGGTGGCTACCAGCGCGCCGCTCGACCAGTTTATTGTTCAGAACCCCGACTATTTCTTTGAACATTCGCCCGAGCACGGCTATGTGAACCCGGACAACCTTCAGATCCTGCTGAACCATTTGAAGTGCGCGGCCTTTGAGCTTCCGCTGAAAGAAGACGAGAAGTTCGGCGGCCTCGATCTCAAGCTGCTCTGCAAACACCTCGAGGAACTCGGATTCCTTCACAAGACCAGCGAGGGCTGGCACTGGATTTCAGAAAGCTATCCCGCCGATGCCATCAGCCTCCGGTCCGTCTCGTCAGATAATTTCGTGATTGTCGACATCACCGGCGAGCCGCGCATTATCGGAGAAGTGGACTTTACCAGCGCGCTGACCACCGTGCACGAGAAGGCCATCTACTTGCAGGAGGGCCAGCAGTATCACGTGGAGAGGCTGGATTACGAAGAGCGCAAGGCCTACGTGCGCCAGTGCGATTCGGAATACTATACCGACGCCATTTCCTATACCCGGATCAGGATCCTGGAGAATTTTGACTCGGCGCCAGCCGGGCCCGCCTTCAGAAATCACGGCGAGGTTCAGGTAAACACGCAGGTGGTGGGATTCAAAAAGATCAAGTTCCACACCATGCAGAATGTGGGCTCCGGAGAATTGATGCTGCCCGAACAGGAGATTCATACTACGGCGTTCTGGCTGACGCTGCCGCAGCCGCTGCTGGAGGCCATGCCTTACACGCGCGATGACCGGCTGAACGGCGTGCAGGGGCTGGCTCACGCGCTGCAGGCGATTGGCACGCTGCTGATGATGTGCGACGCGCGCGACCTGGGCGTGGCCCTAGGCGAAAACCTGGCCATCGCGGAAGAAGCTGAAGCCCCGCCTTCGGCCCATGGCCGCCCGGCCGTTTACACAAAAATCTTTGAACCTAACATCTACCTTTACGACAAATATCCCGGCGGGATCGGGTTCAGCGAATCGCTGTTTCGGCTGAGCCCGAGCCTGCTTGAAAACACCCGCCGGCTGATTTTGCATTGCCCGTGCGAGTCGGGATGTCCGTCGTGCGTGGGGCCGGTGGGCGAAGTGGGCGAGAAGGGCAAGGAAGTGGCGCTGGCGATTTTGAGCGCCGTTCTGGGCGCGTCATCCTGAGCGGAGCGAAGGATCTCTGCATTTAATTTCACGCAAATACGGAGATGCTTCTCCTGCTTCGCGAGATCAGTATGACGGGTGACCTTTTCCGTATCTTGAGCAGCCATGAATCTTGAAGAAAAACTTCGGGAGCTTAAGAAGGCAGCCAGCAAAACCATCCGCGAGGATTCGCTTGAGCGGCAGCTCGAATACCTGCAGCGGCTCGAGAAGCGGCCGAAGAGGGTTGCTGCGCAGCAGCCGCCGCACGGCGTCGAGCACTACATCGACGGCGAGGTTTGCAGCAATAAACGGGGCGAATATTTTCATGCCAGCCAGCTTCTTCCCTTCGGCAGGCCGTATGGGAAGTTCTGCGTCGGCGATGTGGCCCATGCGGACCTGACGCCACTGGAACTGTTTCTGAACGGTGCAGGAGTCCCCGACTCATCTTCGGTGGTTTACCTGGATACGGAGACCACGGGGCTTGCCGGCGGCACTGGCACGTGCGCGTTTCTGATCGGGATCGGCGCCGCGGACGGGCCGGGCTTCCGGGTGCGCCAGTTTTTCCTGCGCGACTTTACGGAGGAGAAAGCCGCACTCGCCGCGCTGGCCGAGGCGCTTGAGCCTTACGAGCTGCTGATGACGTATAACGGCAAGACCTTCGACATACCGCTGCTTGAAACGCGCTACACCCTGGCGCGCATGAAATCACCTTTTACGCGAATGGCCCATCTTGACCTGTTGCATCCGGCGCGCCGCCTGTGGAAGCTGCGGCTTGAAAGCTGCCAGCTCAAAAACCTGGAGCGCGAACTCCTGGGCATTGCGCGCAACGGCGACGTTCCGGGATCTGAAATCCCGCAAATCTATTTTGATTACCTTCGCACCAGGAGCGCGAAGGCCCTGCAGCCGGTCTTTTTCCATAACGCGCTGGACATCGTGACGCTGGCCGGGGTTGCGGTGGAAGCGGGCCAGGCCGTTGCCCGGGCGGGAGACGGCGCGGGTTGTGACGGCCGCGACCTGTTCAGCTTGAGCCGCGTTCTGGAGCGCGCCGGTGCTTCGGAACTCGCGCGAACAACCTGCCTGCAGGCGATTGCAAGCGGCCTGCCGGAATCGGTCGAGCCGCAGGCCCTGTGGCAGCTTGCCGCCCTGCACAAAAGAGAGCGGCGGTATCAGGATGCCGTTGAACTCTGGATGAAGATCATCAATATGGAGTCAAGGTATGCGGGGGAGGCGTATGAGGAACTCGCCATCCATTACGAGCATCGCGAGCGCGACGCCGGCAAGGCGCTGGAATATGCGGAAGCGGCTTTTCAACATCTTCAGCAAATTTCCGGGCCTCATTTCCGCCGGCAACGGCTTTCGCACCGCCGCGAACGCCTGCTGAAAAAATCGGGAAAAGCCGAAACTGCTTTGATGACCCAATCATAGATGCTGCCACAAAGGGCGCCTCTACGGAGGGCGCTCATTGCCGTTTTCCCTTGGACTTGAAAACCACCTGCTGTTTGTCAACCTTATCCTGGTTAGTCACGGAGTTATGTTGGATGGTTTGCAGTTCCCCAACCAGCTCGATGAAATCGGGATCGTCTTTGCTTTTTCCTTTGCCGGACTGGACGGTCCCTGAAAAACGGTAGTACATGGCGTGGATGGTCCGCGTGCGGAAATCCAGGTGGTCGCCCTTGCGCTCGCCAATCGTAATGGGATAACTGAGAACGGCGTCAGATTCTGATTCTCCCTGCAGCACGTCGATGTATCCCTTCACCATCTGGTCTTCCTGCAGAATGGCGAGGGTGTTATAAGGTTGCAAAAATTCATAATCGCCGGTGATGTCGCTGATCTGGCCTGTCGCGGATTGCGCTTTCAGGCTGCCCGCCGCGGAGAGAGCTGCAAGAGCGATGACAACCCACACCGCCTTGAGCCGCAGATTCAGCCCCGGCCCGCAACATTGCCGCTGCATCTTCGTATGGAATAAAGCCATTTGTATTCGCCTTGACTTTCCAGGTTCGGATTCTGCGGTTTCCCGAAAAACAGTCTATTCTTCGATGGCACGCCGGGCAAGCGGGTTGGCCTGACCGGTGAACCACGCGGGCCGTTCGCTTCCGGGCGAAAGATGCCGCAACCAGTCGAATTCCTCGTAGCTACAGCTTGCTGACTTCCAACAGTAGATGAGTTTTGAAACGGGTGGAAAGAGTTGGATCCTGGCCGGTCACGGCCCCAAGGTCCTTGTTGTGTTCGTAATCGACCACTTTGTACCGGCCGGCTTTATCGAGACCGCGCAATTCAATCTTTCCCTGCCAGGGCGCGGAAGGATCGGGAGCGTAGAAGGCATAATACATTTTGCCGTCTTTGCTGATGGCATAGCCTTCCGGGACGTCGTACCCGATGGTATAGAAGTTCAGGAATTTGCCCTTTGAAAGCATCTTCTGGTTGTAGATGGATGTCCACTTCTTCCAGATCGCTTCCTTTTCGGGTGTCAGGTAGACTTCCTTAAAATGCGGGCCGGGATTGGGCCAGACGAATTTGGTCCCCACCACGCCGCCGGGTCCCACAGTGGAAGCAAAGTCCATGCCCTTATCGATTTCCTCTTTGGGCGTGAAGACGATATCGGTCAGCTCGACGTGATCGCCGTAAACAGCCGCCTGCGGGCCGAGCAGCGCCTTGTACATCTTGATGCGCCGACGCACCTGGACCGAACCCACGGGGTCTGCCGTCACTGCCTGGTCCATGTAAGGCAGCCAGGCGAAATTGGGCGGAGTTCCGCAGGGGCAACTTTGCGTGACGCTGTCGGGCTTGAGGGCGCGCGTAGTCTCAAAAATTTGCTTGTAGATTTGTGCCATCGCCCGGATGGAATCTTTGGGGGTCTTATGATGGTGTTTCGGGTTGTAACATTCGGGAATGCTATAGACGTTATCCAGCTTGTGGCCGTCGAATCCCCAGTCACGAATAAACTTTTCAGTCAGATTCTTGTAATATTCCTGCACCGCCGGCACCGCAGGGCAAAGCGCTCCCAGGCCGCGGACCATTTTGGCCGGCTTGCCGTTCTTGTCGAGGATCAGCCAGTCGGGATGTTCCTTTACCACCTGGGCCATTTTGTAATGGTGCGATTCATAACTGCCGCTGCCGTCCTCAACGGCGATGGGCAGCCACCAGATCTGCACCAGGATCCCCTGTTGATGAAACGCGCCCACCATTTTCCGGATGGAATCGCCGGGGAAGGTGTCCTGACGCGGGTTCCAGTCGCCGTAGGTGTCGAACCAGCGATCGTCCAACGTCGCCCAGCGAATGTGCATTTCGTTGAGCTTGGGAATAGTTCTCAGCATCTGTTTAGGTGTCACCTCGGATTCATAGCCCCAGCCGCACCAGCTGATCTGATAATCCGCGTCATTGGGTTTGGGCAGGTCCCAGCCTTCGCGCTGCAGCACCTCGGAATAGAGGCGCAGCGGTTCGTAATAATCGCCGGAATAAACCGCAACAAATCCCCGCGGAGTGGAATACGCCTCACCGGGCTGCAACGTGGTATCCGGCTCAAGCACTATGGAAGCGTCCACGTGGTTGTTGGGCGTGATGCCAACCGGCATGGAGAGCACCCATGGAATCGTCTCAATATGGCCGATGGCTTCTCCCACCTGGCGCGTCCAAAACGCCACGACCGGAATTCCACCGCCCTCGCCGCCGCGCTGCATGGCGCCCATCAGGTTCTGCCGGGAGAAGTGCTGAGAGATTTCTGCCACGTCGTCTTTGCCCCACTTTTCACTGGATCCCTGGTAGGACCACATCTGGTAAGGCGGCACGGAAGAATCCACCAGTGAGGCGTCCAGCCGATGGCGATTGGCAACAACTTTATCCAGGCGGAGAGGCTTGTCTCCGACATTCTTGTAGGAAGTGGAAGCTATCAGGAGGCGGGGAAAATCATCGTAAGCTTCAAGCACCAGCGATTCCTCGATGGCCGCGCTTTTGTCCTGGCTGCGGCCCGTAATCTCAATCCTCTTGCCTGGTCCGCCTATCTTGCCGCGGGCTTCGGAAACCCTCACGTGATTAAAGTCGAGAGCAAAACCGGTCATTTCTTTTCCCGCCACCGTCACTGAGTTGGCGGGTTCGGCCCCGTCGCCGGGATCGTCCAGAGTCAGGCTTTTCCCTTGTTTCAGCAGGTAAGCCTGGATGTAGCCGGAGGGAAGAACTTTGAATTCCGCCGAAGGTGTCGTGATCGTGACCGGCCCGCCCCTCTTCGCTGTGGTCGTAATCTTTGAAGCGCCTGATGGAGCGGTTGATGAGCGATCCTGGCAGGCCGTTAAGGCCAGCGCGCAGGCCAGCGCAAGGCACGCGAACATTGAGCGGAAACAGGACGTTTGGCGCATGAATTCTCTCCTTCTGCGGCAAGTGTGCGAGACTCTGTGACGGTCCGTGTGGCGATTATACTGCAGGTGAATATTCGCCTGCCACGCAATTGAAAGGGCGGGGGTGACTCAATTTCAATTGTGGCACAGTCCTCGCCCGTGATGCTGTCGAAAGACACGGCCAGGATGTCCGTGCCACCAATTAGGAACCAAACTGAGCCACTAGTGAAAGATCGATGCCTTCAGCGCCGATCATCGCGTGATTTGGGCGGTTCTGTTTAAGCGGAAGAGTTACCTGGGGGCGCTACCGCCGGGCGCCCTCATAGCAGCCAAGCACGCGAAGGAAATTCGTGACTTCTTCCAGATGTTCCAGCGCCTTTCTGCAGCGGTCTTCTTTAATGTTGCCGGCGAAATCCAGATAGAAAAAATACTCCCAGGGGCGGCCGCTCAGTGGCCTGGACTCCATCTTCGTAAGGTCGATATCGCGGAGGGCAAAAACGCTGAGGCACTTGTAGAGCGCGCCCGGAACATTGCGGGTGGAAAAGACGATGGAAACCTTGTTGGCCTGCCGCGGAACACTCGGCTTGCGGGCGAGCAGAAGAAACCGCGTGAAGTTCTCGGGATGGTCTTCAAGATGGGTTTTCAGAATACGCGCGCCATAAAACGTCGCAGCCACGCGGCTGGCAATAGCGGCGGAGCCCGCGGGATGCTCGGCGGCCAGCATCTTGACGCTCCCCGCCGTGTCGTAGAACGTAACTTTCTCTATTTTGGGATGCTCTCGAAAGAAGCTGTTGCACTGCGCCAGCGCCACGGGATGCGAATAGACGCTCCGCAGGTTTCGCAAGGTGGTCCCCGGGAAAGCGATCAGGTTGTGAACGATGTGGAGTTTGACTTCCGCCACGATGTGCAGATCGTTCTTCAGCAGCAGATCGTAGTTTTCATACACCGAGCCGGCCAGGGTGTTTTCAATGGGCGCCAGGCAGCGCGCTGCTTTGCCCTTCGCCACGCTCGCGAACATGGCCTCAAAAGTGGGGCAGGGCAGCACATTGATGTTGCGGCCCAGCAGTTTGTAGGCGGCCTCTTCGCTGAACGCCCCCCGCTCGCCCTGGAATGCAATCATCTCTTTTTTCATGCCGGCTGCCGCTCTCCTGGCTCCATTCGACGAATTAGTGATGCTATCACGGCAGGGCACGGTGGACAACGGAAGGCGACAGCCGTCGGTGACTCAGTTTGCCGTAACTATCTCAAGGTGATGGGTAGCTCCGATTTTTTCAGTATCCTGAATAGTGTGACGGTTATAGGCTTTGCGCTCGCCGACACTAGACTAATGCTGCAGCTTGAATCATCTGGAAGGGGTCGCGGCATGTTAAATATTATCCCTGCTACATTCGGTACACTCGCTCCCAAGAAGGAAGCCTGACTCATCGGGGTACAGGCACCCCTAAGAGTCTTGCAGGGGCCGTCGCAAACGGCCAGAAAAGCGGGAAATACTAGATTATCGCTGACCCTGAAACTTACCACAACTGTAGCTTTGCCTTTTTCCGGCTCTCCAGGTTTTTGAGTCCAGCTCAAATCTGGAAGAGGGGTCGGAGGATAGGGGGGATTGGTTGGCGACGGATTCGTGACCCTAACTGCAATAGGCTCTTTGCCAGTCACTATGTTACTTTTACTTATCACATCTACTTTCTTGCTTTGGGCCGAAAGTTGACCTTGGAGCTTCTGAATTTGAGCATTTTGAGAGGCCACTATCTTTGTGTAGACACTCGTAACAGACCTTGTTACATCTTTGGAAGTCTGTGCGGCGACCTGCTGAGAAGTTTCCCTTATTGCCATCTCTCTGTCTTTTATGGATTGTTTGTTTGAATAAAAAATCTGGAACCACACTAGGAAGCTAAGTGCTATCCCGAAGCCTATCACCAATGGCCTCCAGAGCTTGCTTTTCCGTGATTTAGGAGGAAACAGCTCCATCCCAATCCCCCATAAGGCAGGAAGGAGGACCACAGCTACTTGGAGCAAGAGGTTAAGCATTTGAAGTGGAGTAAGGCTTGCAATGGGCGCACCTTCGCTTCGTTTTCGGATTGCGCCCAATGATTCAGGGGGGCCGCGATTGGCGTCGGGGCTTCCCTAATCCAGACCGACTTTACCAAGCATTTCTTCGATTGTCCAGGCGGGATTCGCATGCACGAATTGCGCAAGCACTGGCAAGTAAAATGTGGCAACTTGCGGGAGATTTCGCGCTTTCTCTGCACTACTCGTGACGCACGGACGATTCGGTCGGTTTACAGCGGGCTGCTTCGAATCTCTGCTACACAAACGGGTTCTTGTCCCCAGGGCGGGAGGGAGTGGGTGGAGTGATGCAAAGCAGGCCGCGGAAAAAGAAATCGACGCAACCCTGGGTCAATTCTTCCTGCGAGATGGGGCCGTCGGGATGGTACCACTGGTAGAGCCAGTTGATGATGCCGAGAAGGTTGAAAGCGGCCAGCGAGGGTGAGATGAGGCGCTCGTGACCGGACTGGTCCTGCACCTGGGAAATCAGGTCTTCCAGATAATGGATGTAGGCTTTCTTGCGGGCGTTGATTTTCTTGCGAAGCGGGCCTTTCAACGAGCGGTTCTCGTGCAGGATGACCGTGATTTCCATGTCGCGGGCGCGGACCACCAGATCGATGTGCCCGATGATCGTCTGGCGAAGTCTCTCCTTCGGGTCCTCGATCGATTTCACTTTTTCAAGAACGCTCTCGTCGAGGATGTCCATGCCGTAGTTCATGATCTCGAACAGCAGCCGGTCTTTGCTGCCGACGTGGTGATAGAGCCCCGCCTTGGTGAGCTTGACGGCTTCCGCGATGTCCTGCATGGAGGCGCCATCGTATCCTTTTTCATAAAAGACACGCGCGGCAATGCGGCAGATTTCCCGAAGCTTTAGTTTGGGGTCAGGAGTTTCGGCCATAGAAACAACCCGTTCCAGTTCCAGCGCCGTCAGTCTACCATACAGCGCAAAGGCCCGGTGAACGTGAGCAGAGAATTTTGTAGATGGCAGGAATTCGCGTTCGGTCGGCTGACGAAAGCGGAAAGTGGACGCCGGGGCCGGCGCAGACCGTCGAGCGCAAGAGAACACACCTCCTGCTCTGGTCGCCGGCAGCGAGAGTCGCGATGGCGGCTTTTTACAAATGAGTTTCGTTCGGCCCCAAAAGAATTTCCGTATGGCGCCGAATTGCTTTCGAATTTATGCGGTTTACATCCTCGCTGAGTTTTCCCGGCGGCTGAAAAATAGCGAGCGGAAAAAGCCTTTGACGGCGGCGCGAAAATCAGCTATAGTCGGGCCAGCTATTAGAGGAGTAACCGTACAGCATCGGTACATAGTGGCCTGGAGAGGGGAGACTCCATGCGACCGCTTTTAATTAAGTCTTCTTTAATACTACCTGAACGAGTACGATCGGGTTCCTCGTGTTTGCCCCACAGCGGCCCAGGTTTGGCGAGCTCTCCTACCTTACGATCTACGAACTCCGAAAGGAGAAAGCCGAATGAAGGTAGGAATTATAAGCCCACGAGTTCTGATTAGAAGGGCCCTTTCGACCTTTCTCGCCAGCTCCGGGGTTGCGCTTGTAGTTATGGAAGGCCGTAACCTCCACGAATGCCGTGATGAAATAAAACGCTCACGCGCCGAGACGCTGATTGTGGATCTGGACGGACAGGGGCTCGAGTCATTGTCCGATTTCAAAGGGCTCGGGATTGTCGCCAGAGTAGTAGTCCTGATGGATGAACTTGACGGCGCATCCTATGCCCGTGCCTTTGAGCTTGGAATCTGGGGTTGCCTTTCAACCAAACAAAGCCCCATAGTTTTACAGAATGCCCTCGATTGCGTGGCTCGGGGCGAGCGATGGATGCCCCAGCAATCGGTTATGAAGGGGCTTGTGGAGATGCGCGAGCAGGGTGGCACGATTGCAGAAGAGCTGACGCCCAGGGAGTGGCAGGTGTTGGGTTTGATGGCCAACGGTTTTCGCAATAAGGAGATTGCTACCCGGCTCAGCATCAGTGATGAAACCGTAAAGTCGCACGCCAAGTCAATCTATGGAAAGCTGAAAATCAAAGGCCGCCGGGACGCGATCTTCCGCTATTTTGAGTTCATTCGTTCCCTGGAGAACGCCCCGGACAGGAATCCTGCCGAGCCATCTTTGCACTAAGGCCCGCCCCAGCGTCTGTCAGCAGAAGTGAGTCTCCATTCCGGCGCCTATTCCTTGGAAACAGGAATGTCCATCCGAGTAGAAACCTCGTGCCCCTCGCTGGATGGGTCTCCGCTCACCATGCGGATCGCGGTGGATTGTCCAATCTCGTTCTCACTCGAAAATCACTCTGAAACGTGATCACAATCACCCTTTTGGGGGATTGTATTCGGTGTAAAAATTCGTTAGTGTACAAATTGCTAAAGGCAATCTAAGCGGACATCACTCTAAGGGAGTTGACGAAGTTCTAGTGCCCTTTTGGGATTTGAACATTTGGATGAGTTGTTCTGAGAATGTCATGGGGTTGGAGGGGGGACGTGGCGCGCATCTGCCTGGGGCCGGTTTGAAAAAATGAGTGAAGAAGCGCGCAGAGCGGGTTTAAAAGACCGCACTGTGGGTTGAAAAAGACCAACGGCCTGGGTCCTCTGCTTAACCTTTCACATTTACCAGCCGAATCTGGACAACTAATCATTGCAGCTCGTCTTGGTGCAAACGAGCTGGGAGTTTCGCAAGAAGCTCTGCAGGGGCAATTCTTCCCAGTTTTCGGAAGAGTAACCTGCCTGAGGGTAACGTTTCTAAATTCCCTGCTGGTCCGCAACTGGCCGAAGCCAAGGGAAATTGCTGGTAGTGTCTTCAGGGCCTGCCGCGGCGATTTCTATTAATTAGCTTTCAGCCGATCATCCACTGCAACCACTTACCAGGATGAATTCCCCTGTAAGTGACAGGGCGGAGCTCTATGCCTCCTGATCCCAGCCAGATAGAAAAAATTCAGCGCCAGCCTAATCACGCCTGGTATGCTCTTTACACGCGTCACCATCACGAGAAGTCCATCGTTCGCACCCTCACAGCCAAAGGTTTCACGGTTTTCCTGCCGGTTTATGCGGCTCCGCGGCAATGGAAAGACCGGACCCAAATCGTTACGCTTCCTCTGTTTTCCTGCTATGTCTTCATTCAGGGCGGGCTGCATCGCCAACTGGGCATCGTGACCACGCCCGGCATTTTGGGGTTTGTCTGCTTTGCCGGAGTTCCCGCAATAATTCCTCCGCAGGAGATTGAGGGCATCCGCCAGGCCGTTGAAAGATGCGTCAAGATCGAGCCACACCCCTTTATTCACAGTGGTGACCGGGTCAGGGTCACAACCGGACCTCTCGAGGGAATCGAAGGCATTCTGGTCAGAAAAAAGAATTTCAGCCGGCTTGTACTCACAGTTGAACTGCTGGGGAAATCCGCCGCTGTGGAGGTGGATGTCGCCAGCGTGGAGAGGATCCATGCCCCAGGCGAGTCCGCCACTCCTCATCAGGCGGGCGACACGCGTCTTGCTTATGCGCACGCGAAGTAATCCGCAGAAAGTTTTCACTCGACCGCTGCCGGCTACGACCGCAGCCTTCTGGCTCGGGACCATGGGAGAGCCCGTCTTCCGGGGACCAAAATCGCAACGTCGTACATCGCCTGCAACAGCCTGGTTATTGCCGCTGATTCTGTCCCTGTGCTTCCCGTTAGACCTTCGCGGCCAGGCCTCAGTTTCCTCTGGCAGGGTGCCCGACGCCGACGCCGCATCCCGGCAGCAATCCCTTCCTCAGCGTGCCGCCACTGCCACGGAGTATGTGATTGATGCCTATGACGTGCTGAACGTCGATGTGGTTGATGTTCCCCAACTCAGCCGGGACTACCGCGTGGCCCCTGACGGTACCATCACGATTCCTCTCCTGGCCTCGCCCATCAAGGCTGAAGGGCTGACGCTCACCCGGTTGTCAGCCGCCATCTCAGACCGGCTGCGTGCCGCAGAGTTGGTGAGCCAGCCGCACGTGGTGGTGAGCGTAAAATCCTCGCAGGCCCACGCCGTTGCGGTTGCAGGCGCTGTCCGGACCCCGCAGATCTACCCCGTCCTGGGTCCCACAACTTTGCTCGACGTGCTTTCGCAGGCAGGCGGCCTGGCGCCCGATGCGGGCGGCACGGCCATCATTACCCGTCATGACCAGGCGTCGGCTTCTTCCTGGCTCACAGGGGATTCCAGCGCTCTGCCGGCCGATGGCACCATCAAGGTCAACCTGCAAAAGCTGCTGGCTACAGGCGACCCCAGCCTGAACACCGTCATCTACCCGGGAGACAAGGTAACGGTGCAGCGCGCGGGCGTGGTCTACGTTGTCGGCGCCGTTCATCGCGCCGGCGGGTTTCCCATGAGCAACGGCCGCGGTGAAATGACGGTTCTCCAGGCCGTGGCTCTGGGCGAAGGTCTGAAGTCGACGGCGCTCCAGAAGAAAGCCATGATCATCCGCCGGGGAAGCCAGTTTCCGGGCGGCCGCAAGGAAATTCCTGTCGACCTCAAGCGCATCCTCTCCGGCCACGCTTCCGACCCCCGCCTCGAAGCCAATGACATTCTGTTCATCCCCGACAGCGCTTCCAAGAGGGCGCTCCACCGCGGCGCCGAGGCCGCCGTCCAGATTGCCACCGGCGTGGCGATCTGGGGGCGCTATTAATTTCCTGAGTTGGGGAGCGCATCAAAGTAATCCCGCCGTGCGGGATCACTCTGCGGTTCTTTTAACGGAATAAAAATCCGCTACCTTGTTTTTTGATCGGAATAAAAGGCCGCGGGTTACAGAACAACCCTGCGCTACCCCGCCCACATCCGCAGGTTAACAACATGTCAGAAGATGATACATGGAGCCCGTCCCGCTCCACCCTTCCCCAAACGGTGAAGCGGCGGTCCTCGGCCGTCGTCGATCTGCAGCCCGGACGAACGGACGCTTACGCTGACCTTTGCACCTATGGCAAGATTCTTTCCAAGCGGCGTTGGACCATCCTCACTGTGGCATTGCTGGTCACGACCCTGACCGCCATTTATTCTTTCAGGGAGAAGCCCGTCTATCGCGCCACGGTCGAGGTGGAGGTGGATTCGGAAACACCCGGCGTACAGTCGGTCAACAATGTTTACCAATCCGTTCCCACAGACTCCACTTTCCTCGAGACCCAGGTTGACGTTCTGAACAGCGGCAGCCTGGCCTGGCAGACGATCCAGCAGCTCAAACTCGATCGCAACCCCGCTTTCAACCCATCGGCATCCGGCGGGCAGCGGCCCTCCGAAGACGATTCACAGGAACAGAAAGAGGCCTTGATCAGCCGGTTTGAAAACTCTCTGCAAGTGGACCTGGTGCCGGGAAGCCGCATGATCAAAGTCAGCTTTGAGAGCACCGGCCCTCGGCTGGCCGCCGGGGTAGCGAATGCGCTGGTCAGCAATTACCAGGAGTACAACTTCCTCGCCAAATACGATGCCACGCGCCAGGCCTCCGGCTGGATGCGTGAACAGTTGGACGAGCTGAAGGCCCAGGTTGAAAAGTCCCAGGAAGTCCTGGTGGCCTACGAAAAGGAACATTCCATTGTCGACATCAGCGGCAAAGAGAACATTGAAGACCAGCGCCTGGCCGACCTGAGCCAGGACCAGACCCACGCCCAGGACGACCTCGCGGAAAAGGAATCACTCTACCAGTTGGTGAAGGCGAATCCCCAAAACGTAGGCTTGCTGGCCCAGGACGACCTTTTGGAGGGCATGGAAGCAAAGCGCGCCGACTTGAAGACACAATACGTTGATGCTCTGCGGCAATACGGAGCGAAGTTTCCGCTGGTGGAAAGGCTGCAAGACCAGATCAGCGAGATTCAATCCCTCATCCAGCAGGAGCAAACACGGACGGTGGAACGCATTGCGCACAATTATCAGGCTGCCCTGGGCCGGGTCAACCTCCTGGCCGGTTCCGTGGCCCGGGAAAAGGCGGCGGTGGACCGCCTGAATCAACTGATGATTCAGCACGGCCTGCTAAAACACGATTTCGACACCAGCCAGAAACTCTATGACGACCTCCTGACCAAGGTGAAAGATGCCACCGTCTCAGCCGGTTTGCGCGCCAACAACGTTCGCCTGGTTGACCATGGCATGGCGCCTTCAACGCCCGTGCGCCCCAGGAAGGCCCGGAACATCGCCATCGGTCTGCTGGTGGGGCTGATCCTCGGCACCAGCCTTGCTTTCGTGCAGGATGTGATGGATACCTCGATCAAATCCACGGACGACGTTGAGCGCAGCATCGCCGAGCCCGTGCTGGGAGTTATCCCGTCGGTCCGGTCTAGCGGCCTTTCGAAAGTATGGTACGGCCATGAAACTCCAGCGGCCGAAGGCAACGGCAAAGTGGAGTGGGCGGTATTGAAGCAGCCCACCTCCGTTCTGGCGGAGTCTTACAAGGCTTTGCGGACCGCCGTGCTGTTTTCGTCCGCTCCGCGCCCGCCCCAGGCCGTCCTGCTCACCAGCACCCATCCTTTCGAAGGCAAGACCTCCACGGCCTTCAATCTGGCCATCGGGCTCGCGCAGATCGGCAAACGGGTCCTCTTTGTCGATGCTGACATGCGGCAGCATAGCCACAAGCGGGTGGTCAACACCAACGGGCATCCGGGGCTCAGCAGTGTTCTCACCGGTGCAGGGCCGGTCGAGCAATCGCTGCTTCAGTTGTCTGACCCGGCGGGCTTCTGGGTCCTTCCCGCCGGTCCACAATCACCCAACCCTTCGGACCTGTTGGCTTCACAGGCCATGCAGGAGCTGCTGGCAACGTTGCGCGGCCGCTTTGATCACATCGTGGTGGATACGCCCCCGGTCCTGATGGTGACGGACGCATCTGTTCTTTCTTCCGTTGTGGACGGCGTGATCCTGGTGGCGGAAAGCCGCGTGACTTCAAGGGCGTCGCTGGCGCGTGCGCACCGCATCCTGGAAGGCGCAGGCGCGAACATCCTGGGCTGCGTGCTCAATAAGCTTGACCTCAAGTACGACGGCCAGTACGGATCGTATTATTGCGATTACGTCCGCTACTACCGCCAGGGCCGCGGAG
The DNA here is from genome assembly GCA_035277665.1 of Terriglobia bacterium. Lineage (GTDB taxonomy): Bacteria > Acidobacteriota > Terriglobia > UBA7540 > UBA7540 > SCRD01. Next base: position 3,728 of record DATEKC010000112.1, on the reverse strand, counting down.
GGCAAAACCCGGCGGGCGCGCGGCCGCATGACCGCCCGCCAAACCGCGCCGGCACGAGGGAAAGCGCGTAGTGCCGGCCACCACCAGCCGTGGGGCGGCGGAGGAAGGGGCTAGGATTTGACAGGAGCAATGCTGCCGGAAAACTTTACACGGTGTGTCATAAGTGGACATCTTTTTATTGAAGGCAAGGTACAGAAACAAATAAATTGTTTATTCACAATAATTTATAAATTTATAAAAATTCCTTCCCAAAATCCCAAACGTCCCATTCGGGGCCCGGGAGAGGTTAAATGTAGCCTACAAAAGTGTCTATCATCGGCGGAGAGCCCGCCCGCTGCCTCCCTTTCGGAGCCCCTTTCCTTTCGCCTTCCGGCCCTGAATCGGAGCGCCCCATGACGCGTCTCCGGCGCCTTTTCGCGAGCATTGGAGCTTCCTACGTCCGTTTTGCGCTGACCTCTGCCTGCTCGGTGGCGGCCGTGCCCATCTATCTCCATTATCTTGGCCAGGAGCAGTACGGCCTCTGGCTCACGCTGCTCAGCGTGCTGATGCCTCTTTCCCTGGTGAGCCTCGGCTTCCCCACGGTCAGCCAGAACCTGCTGACGGAAGCCCGCGCGCACGATGACTGGCCCACGGCCAACCGCGTCCTGAGCAGCAGCTTCATCTTCCTCTGCGTCGCGGCCATCTCCGCCTGCCTGCTGGTAGAGATCGGCCTCCGCCTGGGCATCGTGCAGGCGCTGCTGAAGACGCGGCCCGGCCACGCGGCCCCGGTTGTGCCGGCGCTGTTGATTGCTCTGGCCGGATTCGCTCTCAGCCAGCCCCTGCAGGTGTTTCGACTGGCCTTCCGCGCGTTCGAGCGCGTCGACCTTGAGCAGTACGGGCTTGCGGCGCTCAGCCTCGCGAACCTCATTTTGACCGTCCTGGCGCTGTGGGCGGGAGCGGGAATCGTAGGCGTGGCGGCCGTCTACGCATTTCTGCAAGTGGCGGCAGGCGTGGTTTTCTTTGCCGCGCTCACGCGCCAGTTCAAGCGCCTGCGCTTTTCCGCGCGGCACTTTTCCTTCGCCCTGGCGCGCCGGATGCTGCCTCCGGGCTTCCACTTTTTCGTGGTTTCGGTTTCGGGCGTGCTGATGTGGGGGATTGACAACCTGGTGATTGCCGGCGCCCTGGGGGTAGGGTTCGTCACAGCCTTTGCCATTGCGTCGCGGCTCACCTCGCTGCTGCGGGGGGCGATTGCCCTGCCGTTTTCCACCAGCGGGCCCACCATTACGGCGCTCAGCGCGGAGGGCCGGCCGGCGCCGCTCCGCCGTCTTTATTTTCTCTCCACGCGGCTGGCGTTTTCCGCAGCGGGCATTTTCGCCGTCGAGTTGGCGTTCTTCGGCCGCGATTTCATCCGCCTGTGGGCGGGCCGCGCCGTGGTGGTTGACGGGCCAACCTTCATGGCGCTGGTCGCCGTGCTGGTGGTGAATGTCCTGCAGCAGCCGGCTTATGCATTCATCATTGCCACCACGCGCCACCGGACATTTTCCTGGCTCAGCCTGCTGGAAGGCGCGGCGAACCTGGGGCTCTCATTATGGTGGGTGCGCCGCTGGGGAGTGCTGGGCGTGGCGCTGGGAACGCTGGTGCCGCAGGCGCTGATTTCCGGCGTCTACCTGCTCGCGGCGGGCGCGCGAATGAACGGCTTTGCCTTCGCCGGCCTCTCGAAGGCGAACCTTCGGCCGCTGGCCTTTCCTGCCGCAGCTTCAGCGGCGGCGGGGTTTTTGCTTCGCAATTTTTCGGCAACCTGGCTCGAATGGGCTGTTTCCACCGGCGTCACGCTGCTGGTTTTTGCAGGAACCTGCTGGCTGGCTTCCGCCACTCCCGAAGAGCGCGGAATCCTCGCCGCCGCCTTGCGCGCGGCGTAGGGTGATCGAGCGATTTGTGGTTGGTGATTGGCGATTGAAAACAATTAATTCTGAATTATGAATGACGTATGCCTGAGGTGTCCCGCCTCGCGGAATGATTCTGCGGCTGGTTTGTCTTTCATAAAAGGGCAGCGACTCTTTTCGCCGGGCGAGGGTTTGCGATAAGGCGCAAGCTCAGTCGTGCGGTCCGATGCCTGCCCAACTCCCGCAGACTTCGGACCCTGAGCGATGATTTTCAAACGGGAGCTACTGGTCTTCGTAGGCAGCGAGGAAATCGTCCCGGGGAATGCCGGCCTGGCTGCAAATTGTGCGCAGCGTTGAAGCTTTGATGCGTGGATGGTTCGGCATGGTCAGCGGGGTCCGGGAGCCTCCGCATTCTCTCGAATCATCGAGACGTGCTCTTTTTCTCGCACAATCCGGAAGCCGAGCCGTTCAAGCGCGCCGATGACTTTCCGTCTGGGCGCGTCAACAGGAAACTTCGGCATCAGCGCTCGACCTGGGCCTCAGCCACGAAGGCGTCCAGAACGGGCGGATCGATGTCCAGGACCTCGCCGCCAAAGGTCTCGACGTGGAAGCGGATACCTGAAGTCGCATCCGCGAGGGCTTCTTCATAGGAATCGCCCTCCCCGACCACGATGCCTTTCAGCCCCAGCGGATAGGCAACGTAGCCATCGGGATGCTTCTCCACAATCACCTTGACTTGTCGCACAACGCACCTCTCGCTCTCCATATCAAGTAGCCTGACCGCAAAGAGCGACTCTGCCGGACGAGATATAGTTTAGCCCATTGCAGGCCTGAAGTCTCGACGGCGAAACGCCAAATGGCCTCCCCATCGTGACGGCGCACGACAGGCTTTTGTAGCGGCGGCTTTACGCCGCCGTTTGCGAAAGAGCACGAGCTCAAGCAAGCCGACGCAGACGACGCTTTCGCGAAAGGGCACGACTTTAGTCGTGCCGTAAACGTGTCCCATTAAAGGCGGCTTTAGCCGCTGGTTCTTTGCATGTCAAAACCGAAACGACCCTTGCATTGGCGCCAGGCAAGCTCCACGACAATGAGAACCTTTTTCATATCATCTTCCACGTGGGGACGGCGGCGCCTCTTCCAATCGGAGCGGGCGGCAGCGCTCTTCCTGGAGGTTCTTTCGGGTTATCGCGCGGAGGAACGGTATCTGCTCCATGAATTTGTTCTGATGCCGGATCATTTCCATTCGCTGATTTCCGTGTTCCCAGGAGTGACCGTTGAACGGGCAGCCCAATTGATCAAAGGAGGATTCTCCTATCGCGGCAAGCAGGAACTCGGATTTCAAGGAGAGATCTGGCAGCGCGGCTTCAGCGATGAGTTTATCGTGGATGCCGCAGGCTATCGCGCACGCTGTGCATATATTCGTCAGAACCCCGTGCGCGCAGGGCTGGTGACGGTTCCGGAGGAGTATCCCTACGGGTCCGCAGGGTGGGGGAGGGGGATGGATCCGATGCCTCGACACCTTCAGGGGCTGAAGCCCATGAATAAATTCGTGGCGTCTGACGGCACGACTGAAGTCGTGCCCTTTCGCGAAAAACGATCCCTCAGGGGCTGAAGCCCACTAAGAAATTTGTGGTGGCATCCTGACGGCACGAGGGACGACTGAGAGTCGTGCCCTTTCGCAAAACACCCCTCACCTGCCGTCGTACCTCGGCACTCTCTCCCCAGGGGAGTCTGTGTGACAACCGGGGCAAAGCAACAAGCATTGAGGAAGGAGCGGGTGTGGGGCTTGAATTCAGTCCCTATCAGCTCGTGCTTCTCCGTCCGTGGCACAGGCGGGTGCTGCGTGCCGGTTTCAATTCCCTGGGC
>DATEKC010000111.1:0-4435 GCA_035277665.1 Terriglobia bacterium | reverse complement strand
GATGACCGCCGGCGCCTACGGCTACGTCCTCTCTTCAAATTACAATTCACGCCCCCGCCCACCCGAGGTGATGGTCTCCGGCAGCGAAGTCGAATTGATTCGCGCTCGTGAAAGGCTGGAGGACCTGATGGCGGGAGAAGTGCTCTGATGAGCAGCCCGAAGGAGTCCACGCTATGCCGATGAAAAACCCACCCCATCCCGGAGATTTCATCCGGACCGAGATCATCAAGCCTGCCGGCCCGTCGGTGACGGCGGCGGCAGTGGCGCTTGGGGTTTCCCGGCCTGCCCTGTCCAGCCTACTGAATAGCAACGCCGCCCTCTCGGGCGAAATGGCGCTGCGCATCGAGAAAGCGTTCGGCGTAAAGATGGACACGCTCATGCGGATGCAGGCCGCATACGACATTGCTCAGACGCGCAAGCGCAGCGCACAGATACCGCACAGCGGAAAAGATTGAGGGTTAGGTGATGCATTGACTTTCGCCTTTTGTTCGTCCTACGATGAACTCCACAATGAATTACCCGACTTGTGGCTACGACATTAGCCAGCTAGCCCTGGGGTATTTATTACAACAACGGAGGTCAGTTGGCTCGAGTCGTGAATCAAAGGACAGAGGTTAAGAGGATGGCATATGAGCAGCGGCTTGCCCCACAGGCACCCTTCAAGAAAGAAAACGGCAAGTGGACCTTCTACGACTACCCTGGTGGAATTCAAACAGAAGCCGGAGAATACCCGACTGAAGAGGAAGCGAAGGACGCTTTCGACAAAGTTTACAGAATCTGGTTTGCCAATAAGGGAGGCGATGGGCCAATAAATAGCACTGTCGGTTGACGCTTGTCCCACGGCTTGTGGCGGATCCACAAATCATGCGGAGGAACAAATCATGGCTGACAAAGAACTGATCGGACGACTGGAACGCCTGGAGCGGGAGAACAGGCGTCTGAAGCGCGCCGGACTCGCAATGCTCTTGGGGATGGTCGGCGTGATTTTGCTGTCTGTGGCGCGTGCACCAGCACAGGCCGAATCCGGCGATGTGCAGCGGATCGCCGTGCGCAACCCGGTGACCGGCAGCCGGGCTGTGTTGGACGGTGACGGACTTACCTTCTACGATGCCAGCGGACGAATACGGGTCGAACTGAGGCAAGGCAAAACGGGCCCGAAGGGGATGGAAGTTTTTGCGGGAGACTGGCTAAAGCTTTATGACGATTCCGGGAGGCCTGGGGTCGAGCTTACTGAACAAGACCCGCCGGCCGATTTCGTGCAAGGTTTCGCCAGAGAACAGAGTACAGGCAATCTCGTGATGCTGGACTATGAGGGCAAGAGCGTTTCTGCTGCAAACCTGGGGGTTGGTCGGGCGACGGGCTTATGGCTCACGAAAACTCACCTTGATCAGGGCAAGGAATGGCCAGCCCACAATGACGTTAACGCTGCCATCGTGATCGACGGCGGATCTGCGGGCGTACAAGTCAAGGAGCACGGGAATACTCGAATTGGCCTCTTTTCCAGAGCGGGTATGGCGGGGCTCGATGTCGCTGATGCCGCTGGTTATGAGACGCAGGTCGGGGTGGCCGACCTTAAGTTTCCGACCTCAGGCGAAACCAGCCGGACATCTGCCGCCTCCATTGTAATGCTTGGTTCAAAGCACCGTGTCATCTGGCGCGCGCCCTGAACTCCGAGACCGACAGGGCGGGATAAAGTGACTGATTATGTGATTCTCGGGACCTCGCATTTGGTCCAGGAGTCCGGCGAGTTTGAAAAGGCTGTGGAGGCCGCTGCCGCCAATCACGGCGTTGTACTGATCGCAGAGGAGAATCCTTACGACATTGACTCTACCGCTGCGCGGCAGGTGGCAAGGAGTAGGGACATCCCCTACCTCCAGGTTGATCCGTCTCCCTCAGAGTGGGCGCTGCTCGAAATCGATAGAGAGATGGACCTGCGTAACCAGTGTCTTCAGAGGGAAGATGTTCGACTTAGTCACGCAGACAATGTACGAGAACACCTCTGGCTGAAAAGGATCGAAGCAAGCGCGAAACACGGGCGCGTGATTGTCATCTGCGGCTACCTACATGTGGATTTTTTCGCAGAGAAGGTGGCAAAGCAGGGTGGCCGCGTAGTGGACAAGAGCACTTTTCCGCCCAACCTTCTCGGCACGAAGCCCGAGAAGGTTTTAAACCCAACCGAATTAGAGGAGCTAGCAAGAACGGGTCAAGGCGCCGGGCCGTAAGGCAGTGCTACCGCTCTCCCCACTTGAGTTTCTGGCGAAGGATTTCGTAATAGTTTCTTTGCGGAGGCTGGATCAGTTCTATGCAGGAATCGGATTTGCGGACCCGGATGATGTCTTCGCTGTGCGTAGCGATACCCACTTGGCCGTCAACTGTAAGATAAGCAGCTTCGCGCTGGCTCTTCACCACAATCTCGATGGTGGCGGAATCGCGGACCACCAGTGGGCGGTTGGTAAGGGTGTGTGCGCAGATGGGAGTGATAACAAAAGCTTCCACGAAAGGTGAAACAACCGGCCCGCCGGCCGCCAGCGAATAGGCCGTGGAACCCGTCGGCGTGGCAACGATCAGCCCGTCAGACTTATAGTTCGAAATGAACTCGCCGTCAGCATAAACCTCAAAGTCCTGTATGCGCGCAATGGCTCCCTTGTTGAGGACCACGTCGTTCAGCGCCCGAAAACTGGAGAGGACTTCATCCGCGCGGACCAGCTCACCTTCAATCTGGACGCGCCGCTCAGACCGGTAATTTCCGGACAACACACCTTCCAGCGCCGGGTAAAGCTCATCGCGGGTGATCACCGTCAGAAAGCCCAGGTCGCCCAGGTTCACGGCAAAAATAGGAACTTCACGCCGGTAGAGAGCGCGGGCCGCGGCAAGAAGCGTCCCGTCGCCACCCAGCACCACCAGCAGATCAACCTTTCCGGGTAGCTCATTCCGCGTAAGGCATTTTTCCGAACTCTCCAGGATCGCGCCTGTTTCCTTATCAATCAAAACTTCAATGCCGCGCTCGCGAAGCCACTCCACCAGTTGAGGAACAATCTCTCGAATCTCCGCCTTTCTCGGTTTTGAAACAATTCCGATCTTCTTGATCGTCATAAGAGCACTGGATTCATGCGGATTAATCGACCCGCTGCTGTGGGCCATGGTTGATAAATTATTCTAGACATTTTTCGGCCAAATAGCATGCAGGAAAAATTCCCGGTTTCCGGCAGCTCCCGGCAACACACTTTCAACACGGGCGATCCCGATGAAGCCCAGATCGGTTGCTTTCCGCGCCACCTTTGCAACGGCCTCCTCGTGCAACTTCGTATCACGCACCACGCCGCCCTTGCCCACCTGGTCCGGGCCCACTTCAAATTGCGGCTTCACCAGCACCAGCAGATCGGCTCGCTCTTCAAGCAGGGGAGGAAGGACGCCCAGAATCAGCGTCGAGGAAATGAACGACACGTCCATGGTAACCAGCGCCACCAGGGCGCCGATCTGGTCGAAGCCAAGGTAGCGGGCATTGGTTTTTTCCATCGACGCCACACGCGGGTCGTGCCGCAATTTCCAGTCGAGCTGATTAGTTCCGGCATCCACGGCAAAGACCCGTGCGGCTCCATACTGGAGCAGGCAGTGGGTAAAGCCGCCGGTGGACGCGCCAATGTCCAGGCAGGTCTTGCCAGTGGGGTCCACGCCGAAGTAGTCGAGAGCAGCTTCCAGCTTCACTCCCGCCCGGCTGACGTAACGCAGCGTTTCACCCAGGAGCCGCAGCTCGGCGCCTAAGCTGACGGGCGTGCCGCATTTTTCAACCTTCTGCTCGTCCACCATCACCTGGCCGGCGAGGATCAGCGCCTGGGCCTTCTGCCGGGACTCGGCAAGGCCGCGCTCCACCAGAAGCCGGTCGAGCCGGACTTTTTTGGGCCGGTGATGATCCATGGTTGAAGAGCTTAACTTCTGTTCGGCCGGAAAGAAAGGCTGAGTGCCGTTCCGGCAAACAGGGGAAGCAAACGCTCTCCGAATGGACAATTCGTTGCACTTTCCGGGTACCTTGCGTGAAGTTTTTGCGGTAATATCGCTGGCGCAAATTGTGGATCAGGACTTTTGCGTTTGTCGCCCTGGATGGCACGATAATGGATACCTCAATTTATTGCGAGCCGAAAACAGAGGGAGGAACTCTATGCGCGAAGATGGGATGACGAGGCGGGATTACCTGAAGCTCATGGGAGCCGGAAGTACGGCGGCCGTAGTGGGCGCTGCGGCTGCGTGTTCTTCGGGAGGAGGCCCTGCGTCCGAAAAAGGACAGAGCGAAGGTCCCGGCGAGCCTGCTTCAGCAATAGCAGATCGAGAGCGCCGCATGAAGTGGTGGCACGCGGCCAGGTTCGGCATGTTTATTCACTGGGGGCTTTACAGCGTGATCGGCCAGCACGAATGGGCCATGGAAAAGGAAGGCATTCCG
>DATEKC010000110.1:0-2938 GCA_035277665.1 Terriglobia bacterium | reverse complement strand
CTTTTGGCGGTATTTTTTTTCGGCACGCGGAGGGTGAGCATCAGGACGAACCCGATAACCGCCGCCACCATCAGCGTGGCCATCATGCCGGTGTCACTGGCAACGTGGGCAAAAACTCCGGCGACGGAACCGCCCACAAAGCTGCCCAGAAACTGCATGCTGTTATAGACCCCGAGCGCGCTGCCCTGGGCCGTTTCCGGTCCGAAATGGCTGACCAGGCTGGGAAGCATGGGTTCGAGCCCGGTAAAACCGATATAGAAAAGCGTCCCGCCGGCCACAATGGCCGCCAGGTCGGTCGGGCTTATTCCCAGAATACCGGGACGGAACAGAAGAATGGCGCTGGGCAAAAAGGCGATAAAAGCGACGGCCGAAAGCGGAGCGGCCATGCCGTGGTCCGCGCCCCGGCTGAAGGCAAACATCGAAAATGCGCTGATGAAAATCATGGGCAGCAGAAGTTCGTAATACTGCGTCATCTTCAGGTGGTAGCGGTTGGTGACGATGAGCGGGAAGTAGAAGAAGAAGGTGCTCATAAAGAAGTTCATCAGAAAGCCGCCCGCGTCCAGGGCCAGGAGAGATTTGATCCGCAGGATGTCGCCCAGCGGCGCGGGAGCGGCGCCCGAGGGAGGCGTTTCCGGCAGGTAATTCAGCATCAGCATGTCGGTGCCGAGTCCCAGCACGCCGGTGATCCAGAAGAGCGAGGCGGTGCCAAAGATGCCCGCCACGATGGGCCCGGCGATCACGCCGATGACGAAGGCTGCTCCGATAGGAATGCCGAGGATAGCCATGGCGGTGGAACGGCGCTCGGCCTGGATGTGGTCCGCAACAGCCGCAAAGGCTACGGCGATGATGGCGCCGCCGCCCTGCACGAGGCGCCCGGCGATCAGCACGCCAATCTGCATCGAGGATGGAAACCAGTGCGGAACCGCGCAGATAAACGACCCCACGCTGAAGAGCGCCATGCCCAGCATCAAAACTTTCCGCCGGCCGATGCGGTCGGACAGGCGGCCGAGCGGAATCTGAAGAATGGCCATGGTGAGGCCATAACAGCCAAAGGCAAATCCCACCAGAAAGCGCGAATGGGTAAACTTGAGCCCGTATAGCGTGAAGACCGGCAGCACCAGGAAGAGGCCCAGCATCCGCAGGCCCACTACGCTGGCCAGCGTCAGCAGGATTTTCTTTTGCAGACTGGTGAAGGGAATGCGTGCGGTTTTTGGTTTTCTTGCCATCTCAGAGCAGGGAAATCAACCCGGCCAGGCGCCCATCAAACTCTCAAAGTCCCGGTCATGCGACCCACGAACCATGCCTTATCATTGGAATGCCGATTGCCGCTCCACAAATTCCGCTTTGACGGCCTGAGGAATGACGCCCGCTTCGAAGCCGCGATCGAGCAGAGTCTGCACGGCCCGGCGGCCCTCGTCGCCGTAATCGAGCGTCCATTGGTTGACGTACATGGAAACAAAGTGCTCAGCCGTGGCGGGTTCAAGTCCGCGGGCAAAATTCAAAGCGTATTCCAGGGCCTCCTCGCGGTGTTCCAGGCCGTAGGCGATGCTCTCATGAAGCAGTTCATCAGCCCGGCGGATGATTTTCGGGTCCAGCCCGCGGCGGATCACGTTCCCGCCCAGGGGCAGGGGCAATCCTGTTTCATTCTTCCACCAGACGCCCAGGTCGACCATTTTGGTGAGTCCGTAGCTTCCATACGTCAACTGGCCCTCGTGGATGACAACGCCGGCGTCTGCTTCGCCTTTGACCACCGTTTCCAGAATCTCGTCAAAACGCGTTTCGACGGGCACGAAATCGCTCTCGTAGAGGCAAAGCGCCAGGTAGGCCGTTGTCTTCTTTCCCGGAACGGCAATTCGCTTCCCTTTGAGACTGTCTTCCTGCAGGTGGGACCGTGTGACGACGATGGGCCCGTAGCCGTCCCCGAAACTTGCCCCGGAAGACATCAGGATATAGCGGCCGGCAAGCTCCGCATAGGCATGAAATGAAACGGCCGTGATGTCGTAGGCTTCCTCGCGCGCTTTCCGGTTCAGGGTTTCGATGTCTTCGAGTACGTGCGTGAAAGCAAGGTCCCCGGTGGGAATTTTCCTGGTCGCCAGAGCATAAAACATGAAGGCGTCATCGGAGTCCGGGCTGTGCGCCAGCCGCAAATCAATAACAGGGGATGATGTCATGGGGTCCTGTTCGGTAGAATTCCGGAGCATCGCTTCTCTTGAATGAGTTCAGTAAGAAATTGAAACAGCGATTCTATCACAACCATCAACCGCGCCTCAAACGCGCTTTACTACGCCCGGTAGCAGGCGCGCGGCTGCTTCATTTGCTTTATTCAGGGAGATGACATCAGGCGGCCCTGATGCAGGATGGCACTGAAAACGATTTTGGATTGGAAATGGATTTCCCTGTATCTGGTTGGTGAAAGCGCTTCGCCCCAAAATGCGGAGATCATAAGGCGACCAAAGAGCGATTTTGTTTGACAAACCTACGCTACTGTGCTAGTCTTCAAGATGTCGCGCCGGACGGGGCGCCAGCCAGAAGGAATAGGCAGTCTGCATGGACTATTTAATGCCTGTAAGTAACTGAAAACACAGGCAGACGATTTTGGCCACTAAAAGACGTGGGACAAAAAAATTTTATTTGCAGAAACGAAGCCGAGAAGTTGTTGAAAACAAAGGGAAAGACTGCATATGTTAGCCGAAACGAACCCGAAAACGAAGCCGAGAAGTCCTTTAGATTAGCACCCGTCGAAAAACGAACCCGAAACGAACCCGAGAAGCGGCTACATTGATGTAGCCCCGCCTCCGGCACCCCGAGTCCGGTTAAAAATCCCGCTGATTCGGCCCCGTGCCTTCCTTGACATTGGCGCGGCGTTTCCACAAGAATGACGGTTTGCCATTACGCGCGCTGGTCCAGAGCGACCAGGATCCTCAAAGTTTGGAAACGT
>DATEKC010000109.1:0-8210 GCA_035277665.1 Terriglobia bacterium | reverse complement strand
CGAGCGAACGAGTATGGAGTTAATGAGTTTATTTCCAAGCCTCTCGAACCGCCCATGATCCGGGAGCTGGTGGCCAAACTTAAACCTCACTGAAACACAGCAAAGACAAGCCACAAGCCACCCTGATTTGCCCCAAATTTTGAATTGGCAGTTCAGCGGCTTAAAAGGAGTGGTCGGGGCGCCCAGATTTGAACTGGGGACCTCTTGGTCCCGAACCAAGCGCGCTACCAGGCTACGCCACGCCCCGAATTCTCGATGCATTGCGGCGAGTGAGAAGTGCCAAGGTTGGCAGCCACGCCCTCAGCCTCACCACTCACCAGCCATTACGTTTCTAAAAAGTTCTGGTCGGGACGGCCGGATTTGAACCGGCGACCCCTTGCACCCCAAGCAAGTGCGCTACCAGGCTGCGCTACGTCCCGGCAATCCGCGCCTTCACGCTCAAATATGGGCTGAATGGCACGAATTCAACGCTAGCATCATCGGGAAACTATTGTCAAGATTCCGCGGAGTTCGCGCTTGATGGCATTGACCTGAGCATCACTGAGTGCGGAGGAAGCGGCGGGTTTGGTTTCAACTATGCTTTCTGATTTTCCGGCGAGATACTTGCGCGCACCTTCAATGGTGAATCCTTCGACATAGAGCAACCGCTTGATCTCAAGAATCATTTCAACGTCCGACCGCCGGTAAAGGCGGTGGCCCGTGGCACTTTTGACGGGCTTCAGGGTGGGAAACTCAGTCTCCCAATAGCGCAAGACGTAAGGTTTGGTCTCAGCTAGTTCGCTGACTTCACCAATGCGAAAGTATAGCTTGTCGGGAATCAGCATTTCGTCGGATGAATTCCGCACCTGGCGGCTGCTGCGCGGCTTGCGTTTTTTCAGCATTGCCCTCATAACCACCCTGAGAGATGGCGCCTTCGAGTCATCTTAGATAACCGCCAGCCGGTCGTCAAGGATATGTGTGCATAAGCCCTGTAAATTTCAAGAATGGCTTTAAATTTCACTTGGTCAGGCATCAGGCTTATGGGACTTCTTCATCCGGCTTGTGGCGTGTGGCGATGCCCCCCGCGGCCCCGCCAGGCGTGGCCGAAAAAAGGACCATGCCGTCCTGCCATTTTTCCAGCCTGATCCGCCAGTGCGCTGCCTCAAAGCCATGAATCACCCAGGCATATTGGTCGGGGTAGTCGACGACATAAACGTAGCACTTTTGCCCGGATGCAACAAAGGCCTGAAACGGCTGCACGTTCAACCCTGCCCAGGATTTCATCTCCACCAGACCTCTCTCCGGGTCGTCTGTTCCTGTGTAGCGGAGGGCCAGGCTCGGGTCAGCCAGATAGGTGAGGCGTTCTGACAAGGGTCGGGGGGCTTCATAACTCAGTTCCGTGAAATCCATCGGGGCGGAAATCACGATGGGAGCATCACCGTACGCGTTATTTTCAAGGAATTCGTACGTCGAGACCTGTAGCGACCTCATTGCCGTCACCCGCCGGTATGTCTGCGCTTCCTTGACCGCCAGAAATGCCAGGAGAAGAAATCCAAGCACAACGGCCGGTGCGCGCCGCCCGGCGAGCGAGGTGCAAAGTCCCCAGCCCACAATAATACTGAGGCCAATCACCGCGGGCAGCGCATAACGGTCTGAAAAAGCTCCGACTACAGTCTTGGCCATAACAACGGCCACGACCGGAATCAGCAGAAAACCTGCGGCAGCAGCCGCCTCATGCATTGGGATGGGAGCCTGCGCTTGCATTTTGCCTGGCTCCGCCTCAAGCCGCTGAAACGCGCGATATGTCGCGATGGCAAGAAAAATGGCAAGCAGCGGGACCGCGCTGGGCGACAGGAGGAAATGCTCATAGAAGTAACCCATGGATGACCAGTGCGGCTTGGCCCAGAAGTTCGGGGAGAATTTTCGCGCGCTTTCAATAAGAGGCAGAAACGCCAGCAAGGGCGACATGGACAGCACGAGGGCTATCCAGACTCCTGCATCGATCCGCTTGCGGCGGAAGGAACGCACGACTTCACCCAGGCCAATAGGAAACAGGCTGAGGACAGCGTAATAGTGGCAGGATATCGCAGCGGCCAGGCTGACTGCCAAACCAGCAAGCGCCAGCGCGCGGCAGCGCGCTTCCGCGGCCCAAATCCAGCACAGCATTCCAAAGGCAGAGAAAGCCAGGACCAGAGCGTAAGCCCGCGCCTCGAAGGGGTAGTTGAAGGCCGTGGTCATAAACGGGAACAGCAATGCAAGAAAACCATAAATGGTTGAGGTCCGCCGGGCCACAATGTGAAAAAGACAGACACACATCAACGCAAATGCCAGCATCTCCGGCAGGCGAAGGGCCAGGCCGGAGGCGCCGAACGCGTAAATATCGGCCCGCGACAAGGCATAAAACAAAGGAGGGGTCTGCTCCGCCCCCGTGGCCAGGGCAGCCCAGACATCGCGAAAGTGAGGAAGCCGCGCGATATAGAGGGTGAAGAGTTCGTCATTCGTAACGACGCCTTTTGAGGCAATCAGCCCAAACCCAACGAAGTAAACTCCAGCCAACAACAGCAGGAGCCATCCCGTCCTGCATCCAAGCCCGTCGAGTATGCTCACAACCCGGCAGCGCAACGATTTCTGGAATTTGCTATTCATCGCTGTTCCCAAAACAGATGTGAGCGAACCGCGTCCGACCCAGCCCTGCACAGTCTTACACACTGGATGTTCGTTTGTGAACAGGCACATGATGAATCCGGACCTATTCATGAAATTCGTGAGGGGGATTGGGAAGTCAGCGCAGGATGCGGAGCCGGCTTCGCCAGTATCGCCAGGTAGTGCGGAGAAGCACACGCAAGTAATCGGGGCCGGCCTTCAGAAGGCTGAAAGAAGACTTGCCCATATCCGCCGTGCGATTGATCCAGGAAGTGGGGACTTCCCGAACGCGATAACCCTGCAGAAGCGGACTCAGGCCCGTTTCCACGTTGGCCGCAAAGTCGTCCTCTTCAATGGCAAGGTTCTTCAGGATTTCGGCACGATAGAGCTTCAGATTGTTTGAAACATCACGCACCCGCATGCCCAGCAGGAGGTTCAGGAGCAGGTGGTATCCGCGATTGCAGACGACCTTCAGGAGCGGATAGCCCACCAGCGCAGATTCCGATGAAAACCGGCTGCCGATCGCGCCATCGTACCCTTCTGCAACGGCATCGAACAAGCCTTTGAATTCTGATGCGATGTTGATGAAATCACAATCAATCGTCAGGATATATTTCCCCGTGGCGGCGGCATAACCTTCTCTCAGTGCGCGGCCCACCCCGGCAGGAGGTTTCCGCCGGATCAGCTTGACCCGTGGCTCAGAGGCAGCCACGGCCGTTGCCACCTCAGCGGTACGGTCAGTGCTGTTATCGTCGACCAGGATGAACTCGTGAATGTAATCGCCATACATCCCCTGGAGCGCTTTGACGAGGCGGCGGATGTTCGCCTCCTCGTTATGGCAGGGCACCACCACTGAGACTCTGCCGAAAAGCTGCGAATGCGTCGCCAGGCTCACCTGCGGAGCGCCCTGATTGCTTGCAGTGCGCGGCCGCTCGCCCCGCAGACTGACAATGTTTGAAAAGCTGCGGGCAATCGGCGTGCGCTCCAGGATCAATCCAACGGCCTGCCCCGCCCCGCTGCTGAGCGGAGGAATAACTTCAGAAGATTCCGCTTCAACCCTGTTGAATCCGCGCTCAAAGGCTGCGCCGGCCCACGACTTCAGCGTGTGATTCTGCTGAAGCCCGCTGCCGCTCTTCCTTCTGATTAGATGGTCTCGAACCTTGCTGACAAAAGCCAGCGGGTTCGCATGGTTACGCGGAAAGAATAGAAACTGACCACCAGGTTTCAGGTAATGGAAGGCAACTTCAAGCGCCGCGAAACATAGTTCATCCGCCAAAACCTCCGTTGCCACCACGAAATCAAAGCTATCGGGAGAAAAAGCGGATTGAATATCCTCCACACAGACAATCTTCGTGTCGGAAAGATTTCTCGACCGGGCTCTGCTTGCCAAGTCCTTATTAAAGACTGCGGCGGTCAGCGGATTTTGCCCTGCGAAAACGGAAAACAGGTGTTCAGTCCAAATGCCGCTCCCGGCGCCGAGTTCCAGCACTGCCCTGCCCGGAAGGACGGGCAACAACTTTGCCACCAGCAAAGCACGACGGCGAAGTCTGGCCGGCAGCCGTGCGGAAGCATCCTGCCAGTCCTCCTCGCGGGACCGTTCCGCTTTTTGCCAGTTCAGGTGGAGTGCGTTGGAGCTTTCCCACACGAGATGCGGGCCAACTCTGCCGGAGAGTTCGTCCCCTGCGGGCGTATCAAAGTCCTTTTCACACGCCCAAGTCCGGGCGTCAGTCGCCACTTGCTCCCCCTCCCTTTCAGGCCCCGATAATTCGCTTCGATTCCATTCCAGCCATTGCCGAATTAAGCTTCCTAATCCGCCACAAGTATTTCCGTGCGACGAGGTTTCTGTCTCAGACGGACTTCAGCAATTTCGGCAACCATCTCGTCCAGACTGTAGCTGATTTCCCAGGCCGGGAAATGGGAGCGAACCTTGCCCAGATCAGTAATGTAGCAAACGTGGTCCCCCACCCGGTTCTTAGGTTCATAGTGATAACGAAGCCTCAGGCCCATTCCAGCCAGCAGATCGATCGTCTCAAGGATGGAGATGCTGTTCTGTCTTCCGCCGCCCAGGTTGTAAACTTCGCCGCACACGGGAGACCTGAAAAACTCCAAAAGCAGGCGGGCCACGTCATCGCAATGGATCTGGTCGCGGACCTGCTTACCTTTGTAGCCCAAAATTGTGTACTGACGATCGGCAACAGCGCAATCAACAATATACGCCAGGTAGCCATGCAACTGGACGGCTGCATGCTGAGGTCCTGTCATGCAGCCCGCGCGGAACACGCCCACCGGCATTTGGAAATAACGGCCGAACTCCTGACACATGATGTCTGCCGCCACCTTGGATGCGCCAAAAACGGAGTGCAGGCAGGCGTCAATCGACATGGTCTCGTCGATTCCCTTCCGCCCGTCGGAATAATCGTATCGCTTGGCAACCTCGACCAGCGGCAGCAAATTGGGACGGTCGCCGTAAACCTTGTTGGTGCTGAGAAAACAAAACGGCGTGTCCCGGCAGTAGTCCCTCGCCGCGACAAGCAGATTCAATGTCCCGACCGCATTCACATCAAAATCTTCATACGGAATTGACGCAGCCCGGTCGTGCGACGGTTGCGCAGCGGCGTGGATGATAAAGTCCGGGCATTCCCGCCGCACCAGAGCCCGGATGGCCTCACGGTCCCGAATGTCCATGGCACAGTGGCGATATTCAACAAAAGAGTGCTGTAGGAACTTAACTGTCGGCGCGACGGATCCCTGCGGCCCAAAAAACTCCTGCCGCATATCGTTATCAATGCCGACAACTTCCCATCCTGCTTCGTTCAAGAGACGCGCACAGGCCGACCCCACCAGGCCCCCCGACCCTGTGACCAAGGCTTTCATTACATAAGAATCTACAGATGGACCTGAACAATTGCAAGATGTGTCGAAACAACTAGTAACGATCAAGTAATCAAGGTTGGAGGGCTGCTGCTTCTTTCCCTCCCTGGCGGCAACCGCCTCGCCTGGAACCTGAAAGCACAGAAGGCTGTGATGTCAGTCACAGATTCGCGCGGGACTCTTTGCTATAAGCAGAGTCGAAAGGAAAATATCCATGGGCAATATACTTTATTGGATTCTGACAGTTACGGTTGCCGTTGTAGCAATTTATTTGTTCTATCGGCTTTACGGCAGCGCCCTCACCTACTTCCGGTTTCGGGGCGAGCGGCTGGTGACATGCCCGGAAACCCACACGACTGCCGCTGTGGAACTCGATGCCAAAGAGGCAGCACGCACCTCATTGACGCAAAAGCCCAGGATGCAACTCAGCGGATGTAGCCGCTGGCCTCAACGCAAGGATTGCGGCCAGGAATGCCTCGGAGAGATCGAGAGGTCACCGTCCGATTGCCTGGTTCGCAATATCGTCATCAACTGGTTCGAAGAGAAGAGCTGTGTTTTCTGCGGAAAATCAATGGCAGAGGTCAAGGAGTGGTGGGTGGACCACAAACCGGCATTACTGACGCCTGAAAAGCGGATTGTGGTGTGGAATGAATTCGCGGCGGAACAGTTGCCGGAGCTCTTCCAAAGATGTGAGCCGGTCTGCTGGTCATGCGCGACAACCGAAAAATTCCGGAAAGAGCATCCGGACCTGGTGAGTGAACGGGCTCCGACTCCTTTGCGGATCCAGCACATCAAATAACAGGCTCCAAGGCCGCTAACATTCCACAAGAAGGGCCGGAGGCTGATCGCGCCCACGCCGGCCTTATGGCATCAATCGAGGTGAAAAACCTCTTCAAGCTCCCGCATCATTTCATCCGGAGCCGAACCTTCCAGCGACTCAAAGTAAGGCGACATCATTTTCTGCCAGCGCGCGTTGACCTCCTCTTTTGACATCCCGTCCACCGCTGAAGCCAGACCGGTGGGCGTCTCAAAGTACCCGAACAACGTGCCATCGCTGCGCATGAAAAGCGAATAGTTGTGCCAGCCCGTGCGCCGGAGGGCATCCAGCATTTCGGGCCAAACTTTCTTGTGGTGCTCCTTGTACTCTTCGATCAATTCGGGCTTCACTTTCAGAATAAATCCAACTCGCTTCATCTCGCCTCCTCAATATGTATGGTCTGGCAAACGGGTATTCAAGCATCCTGGCGGCAACACGAATTACTTTAGCGGAACAGCCCTCTATTTATGAATGAATATTGCACTTTACATCAGCGCCGAAACCGCCACGCGAAATAGGTATAAGATAATGAACCGTTCGCAGCTTCAATCCCAAACTGTTACCATGAAGATGAACATTTTCTAAGGAAATGTTTAAATGCTCGCCCTGGCAATGCAAAAGGTTGCAGGATGTACTGCCCGGGTTGCAGGGCGAGCCAAACCGGCAGATTAGCAGAAGGTCGCCATGAGAAGAAGTCAACTGGTGGGGTTCTTGTACCTCTCTGTTCCCCTTGGGATCCTCTGCGCTTATGCGTCGCCCTCCACTGCTGGCTCAAAAGAGAGTGGCCCCCTGCAGGCGGCGAGTATCCATCAGATCGTGAAAAACCTCGCCTGGAACGAAATGCAGGCCTCTGAGCATCCCAAACATTATTACCGCTATATCGAAAGAAACATCTTACCGGATGGGTCCGCCACAAGTGAAGAAGTTGCAACGCCCCATGGCGATGTTGATCGTCTGATAGAAGTGGACCACCACAAGCCCTCTTCGGACCAACTTAAGAAAAATCAGGAACTGTTGGCCGAGTTGCCCGAGGACTCCAAACTCCAGCTGTCACGGTTGAGGGACCAGCAAGTCAACAGGCGGCGGCGTGACAACGTGATTAAAGATATCCCCGATGCCTTTGTCTATTCCTATGCCGGAAAAGACCAACAGGGAATGATCATGTTGAAGTTTCGTCCGGCCCCCAACTTCCAACCCACCTCGCGCCAATCTCTTATCCTCCAGGGTATGGCGGGAGAACTTTGGGTTGACCCTGCAACTCAGCGGATGGTGAAGATCGACGGAAAGCTCATCAAAGACGTCAAGATTGGGTGGGGTTTTCTGGCGCGGCTCACCCAGGGCGGGACTTTCCTGATGGAACAGTCGCGCGGGCCTGATGGTACGTGGCATCAAAAGCTGCTTGCCGTTCATTTTGACGGAACCGAATTTGTTTTCAAGCACATCCACATCCGCGTGAAGCAGGTCCGCTGCTGCTATGAACGCGTCTCGGACAACCTGAGCATCCGGGGAGCAGTTCAACTCTTGAAGGGCAACATGGAGCTGCCCACAGATTGGAAGTCACGTCTGGAATCGGCCCAAAGGTCCGCCGCTTTGGATCCCAATTTCTGACACAACGCGCTGCCCCAATAATGGAAGGAGTGCTTCCTGACGACATCAATGGGTGAAGGAGCCTCCGACCCATGGCGGGCAAAACCACAACCCGTTCCAGTAGTTCTGCCAGACATCGGGCTGTCACTCCCATCGACCGCTTTTTTGCCGTCTCCCTCCTGCTGATGCTTGGTACCAGCTTCGTTACGTTGGCGTCCACGGGCAAGCTGGACATGGTCTCGGTTATTCTGGTTTTTTTGGCCCTTGCCGCAAGGCTATGGGCTTATACAATCGGGTGGAACCTGAACATCTC
>DATEKC010000108.1:0-31526 GCA_035277665.1 Terriglobia bacterium | reverse complement strand
GACGTATCCGCGGCTGCTCGCGCTTTCTGAGGTCGGCTGGTCGCCGCAACAGGACCGGAAATGGTCCGGCTTTGACGTTCGGCTCAAGGGCGAGTTCTCTCGCCTGCAAGCGCTCGGAGTTACTAACCGTGACCCGCAAGCCATTGGCGCCAAACTTGGCGCATGGAGTGAATGACGTGCCCGGCGTTTTTGGTACCGGGTGAACTGAGAGAGAATTCACTTGAGGAGGACCGGTCTTGTCAAGGAAGAGGTATAAGCCGGAGCAAGTTGTGAATCTGCTTCGGAAAATTGAAGTGGAGATCGCGAACGGCAAGAAAGCGGCACAAGCAACCCGCGAGGAAGGGATCTGTAAACAGACCTACTATCGGTGGCGGAAAGGATTTGGCGGGCTGAAGTTGGACCAGGCGAAGCGGCTGAAGGACCTGGAAAAAGAGAACAGCCGGTTGAAGCGGTTGGTGGCTGAACTTTCTTTGGAGAAGCAGGTTCTGCGCGACGTGGCGCAGGGAAACTTCTAAGCCCCGAGCGGCGGCGTTGTGCGGTAGAGCGTGCGCAGCAGGAATACAGACTCTCGGAGCGGCATGCCTGCCGGCTGCTGGGGCAATGAAGGGGGACACAACGTTATGCTCCGATTTTGCAGAGCGACGAAGATGTGCTGACCCGGGCCATCATCACGCTGGCCGGCCAGTACGGGCGGTATGGATATCGGCGGATCACGGCATTACTCCAACAGGCGGGATGGCGAGTGGGCAAGGACCGGGTGGAGCGGATCTGGAGGCGGGAAGGGCTGAAAGTACCGCAAAGGCAGAAGCCACGAAGGCGCTTGTGGTTGAACGACGGGTCGTGTGTGAGGCTGCGGTCGGAGCGGCCGAGGCATGTTTGGAGCTAGGATTTTGTGAACGCGATGACCCACGATGGCCGGACGCTCCGTTTGTTAACTCTGACTGACGAATACACTCGGGAATGTCTGGCGATCCGCGTGGCCCGCAGGCTGGAAAGCCAGGAGGTGGTCGAGACGCTTGCGGACGTCATGCTGGTACGGGGCATCCCTAAGAACCTTCGCTCGGGCAACGACCCGGAGTCCATGGCCCGGGAGTTGCGGAAGTGGTTGGCCAGTTTGGGCACCGGAACGTTGTACATCGAACCACGAAGCCTTTGGGAAAAGGGCTACTGCGAGAACTTCAACGGCAAGCTGCGGGATGAATGCTTGAATGGAGAAATCTTTTATTCACTGAAGGAGGCGCAGGTGGTGATCGAGCAGTGGCGAGTGGAGTACAACACGCGACGACCCCACTCGGCGCTTGGCTATAGGCCGCCGGTACCGGCGGATTATAGCCCTCTGGGAGCACCAAGACCAGTTTTACAGCCAGGAGCTGTGATGTAAACTCTCTCTTCCACTGGTACCAAAACCCGGGCGGGCCAAGCGGCAGACAACAACTCGGTTTTCATACCCGCCCTTTCATCCTGTGCAGCCTCCCCTTGCGACGCCCTCCTCGAAATTCCACTTCGCACATCCGCCGCAACGGCAAATTCTTCCTCCAGGTTAGCGGCCACCCACAGTATGGGCTTCCTTACGGCCAAGACAGGCTCATCGCAATTTGGATTGTCACCTTGGCTTTGCGCCAGCGCAGCCGGGTTGTCCGCTTTGCTTGTGCCGCCGAGATGCTTGACTTCTTCCATCTCTTCAAGGACGGCAAACGGTACCGCCGCATGATGGAAGGGTTCCAGAGGATCTTTGCGGCTACCATCTTCTTCGGAACAAGTGACGAACCCAATGGCAAGCTCGTCCTTGATTGGGCCAGATTCCATTTCTTCGACCGCATGTGTCTCTGGTTTCACAAGGGTAAAGGAGAGGTAGTAGGTTCCGACAGGGGTGAGAATTCTATCGTGCTGAGCCAAGCCTTTTACGAAGAGATCGATCAGCACAGGATTCCTGTGGAGCAGGAGGTTGTCGCGGCACTGGCCAACGCACCCGGAGTGCTTGACCTTTACCTGTGGCTGGCATGGAAAACCTGGTCACTCGATGGCCGTCCGGTTCGGACTCCTTTATTCGCACAGGGCGGGCTTGTAGACCAGCTTGGATCGATCGAATACTCGGAAAAGCGTTTGTTTCGAAGGAAGCTGGCCAATTGGCTTAAGGAAGTGCGAACTTTCTGGCCCGAGTGCCCGGCCCGAATATCACAGGATGGTCGGGCTCTCATCATCCGTTCCGCGAAGAAAACCTTCGCCATTGGAAGCTCACAGTTACCTTGGAACGTTTGACTCCACCTAGGGTTACTTAACAGACACTGGGCATCGAATTTGATCGGTGGATGTACAAGGTTAACACTGCGAATTGCGCGAGCGGAATAATCGTCCAAGTGCATAATCCCTGGGTGGTCAGTCGGAACGTTATATGCGCATAAGGCTTTAGATTCGCACATAGTTATCCAGAGGCCCTTGGAACCGCTTCCCAGTTATCGAACGATTTCTTAAGCTTGGCTACGCAGGCTTAACGTGTTTTTTTGACGGACCTTTCGGCAGGAGATTTGGGTCACACCGTCCTGTGGCACACATCACAGCCAGCGGAGATATGAACAGACAATATTGGAATAATAGTCCAGGAGCATTGGTGCTATGGGAGACGGAACCATGCTCGAACCCATAATCTCTCTCCGTTTGGCGCTGCAAGAAATAATCCCGCTATTTATTTCCTGCAAAATACAGGCTGTGCGTGGTGAACGGGCCAATCACATCCTCCTTCAATTTTGCGAATTGATCGAGGACCGTGAGGTCGGCTGAACGCGTACAGCTTCGCGATGGTTCTGAAAAGACATGCTGCCAGCCATTCGAAAACTTGCGTTAGGGATCGTATTGATCATTGGGGCATCCACTGTGCTGCTCGTCTCCGACTGGAATCGCCGCGGCCAAGGGAGCGGTGTAACTGAGAAGGTCCGGCGTGTGGCGATTTTCCAGTTTGCTTCCAATTCTATCCTTGACGAAAACGTGGCCGGAATGATCGATGCGCTGGCGAAGAGCGGTTTTGTAGACGGCCAGACGATCTCGATCCAGCGTTTCAACGCCGAGGGCGATTTTGTAACCGCTAATACCATAGCCAAGGCTCTCGTTACCGGACATTTCGACCTCGTTCTGACCTCCAGCACGCCTGCACTGCAGACCATGGCAAGCGCAAACAAGGATGGAAACACTACCCATGTTTTCGCGGCCGTGACGGACCCGTTCGGAGCAGGAGTCGGCATCAGTGGCGCCAACCCGCTTGACCATCCGCGACATCTCGTTGGCATCGGCACTTTCCAGCCCGTTGAGCACACGTTTCATATCGCAAAGGAAATATATCCCGGGCTGACTCGTGTGGGGGTAGTGTGGAACGCTTCCGAAGCCTGCTCTGAAGCGTGCGTTCTGAAAGCGCGGAAGGCGTGCAAAGAGATGGGTGTCGAGCTTCTGGAAGCCAACGTCGAAAACTCTGCGGGCGTTCTGGAAGCTGCCAGATCGCTCGTGGGTCGCGGAGCACAGGCGCTGTGGATCGGCGGGGACAATACTGTGGAAACGGCTACCGACTCTGTAGCGGCCGCAGCCAGGGAGGGAAGAATCCCGGTTTTCAGCAACACTCCTGCCTCGGTGAAACGAGGCGAACTGTTTGCATTGGGAGCCGACTATTTCGAGGTGGGCACACTTGCGGGAAAGCTCGCAGCGGAGGTCTTGAAGGGCGGGGATCCCGCCAGCGTTCGTATCGAGAACATTGTTCCCGAAAAACTGGTTGTTGATACCTCTGTGCTCCAGGGGCTCAAAGACCCGTGGAGGATTCCACCCGGGGTGATGGCAAGGGCAAGCGCCCCTGACACAGCTCAGGCGACAAGTGCAGCGCGGCTCAAAGCTCCTGAGCCCGGACGAACCTACAAAGTTGGGCTTGTCTATTTTGCACCTGAACCCGGTGCGGACTTGGTTATCAGGGCAGTGCAGGACGCATTGCGCGATCGAGGGTTTGTCGAGGGCAAGAATCTGGAATTTCGCCAGGCTCACGCGCAAGCGGAGATATCAAATATCACACAGCTCCTGCAGAACTTTGACAATTCCGATGTAGACGCGATTGTGACACTCACGACACCCTGTCTCACCGCCGCATCCGCCACCGTGAAAAGGAAACCAGTGGTTTTCGCATATGTTTACGATCCCATAGCGGCCGGCGCCGGTAAAAGCATGATAGACCACTTGTCGCACGTTACTGGTATTGGCTCTTTTCCGCCTCTGGAGGAATCGCTGGCTGTCTACAAGCGATTCCTACCGCGCTTGAAGTCTCTTGGCATCATCTACAACAGCTCGGAGGCAAATTCGCGCAAGGTGGTCGAGGTGGCCAGGGGGCTTTGCAGGAAGCAAGGTACCCGCCTGGAGGAAGTGCCGGTAACAGGTACCAGCGAAGTCTACCTGGCAGCCCAGGTTGCCGCCCAGAAGAATGTCGACGCCATTTGGATCGCGGGGGACAACACAGCCACGATCGCTTTCGACGCCATTGCGAACGTAGCCTCCAAAGCGAAACTCCCGGTGCTGACGAACGATATTGAGGCCGTTGATAAAGGCGCAACGCTTGCTGTTCAGATTGGCTTTTATCAACCCGGGTACGAAGCCGGCCTCATGGTGTCCCGCATTCTGCTGGGCGAGAAACCCGCCACCATGCCGATGCAGAACATCACGAAGAAACGCATTGAGGTCAACTTTGTATCGCTGAAGGCGCTGGGCCTGACCGTCCCTGCGGACATCCTGAAGGAGAGCGTAAGCTTCTACAATCTCCGTGCCAAACTGGGCCGCCCAGCAAGGGTGGCGATGGTGCAGATTGTCGATAACCCGGTGATTGACGAAAGCTGTGAGGGCTTCATTAAGGGCCTGGAAGAAGCCCACCTGGGGCAGGGTACCGATTTTGTATTGCGTCGGTTCAACGCTCAGGGTGATGTGACACAGCTGCCGCTGATCATGTCTGCTATCAAGTCGGAAGGCGCAGATCTAGTGGTGACTTCTGGAACACCGGTACTTTTAACTGCGGCCCGCGCGATCCATGAAATCCCGATCGTGTTCACTGTGGCAAGCGACCCCAAAGTGCTGGGAATCTTCCAGGGCAATCAGCGGCCGCCGAACATCACAGGCGTTTACGATGATCCGCCCCTGGATCGTGTTTTGGACCTTGCGCTCAAACGAGAAGCACCTTTCGCTACCGTAGGAACAGTGTGGGACCCCTCCCAACCGAATTCCGAAATTTCTGTGAAGAAGCTTCGCAAGGCATGCCGGGAACGGAAATTGACGCTGGTTGAGGCCGCCGCCGCGGTTGTATCAGACCTGCCGCAAGCAACGGAGTCCTTATGCCAGCGTCACGCCGGGATCATTGTGATCTCTGCAGATAATCTGACCACAACCGGCTTCCCAGGAATCCTCGGGGCAGCAAAGAAGAACGGGGTGCCGGTATACGCGACCGAACCCAGGTTCGTGGAGCGCGGAGCGGCTGGAGCTATCGGCGATGATTATGTCGAGTGGGGCAAGCAAAGCGGCCACCTCGCTGCCAAGGTGCTCGCGGGAGTCAGCCCCAACTCACTGCCGCCTGAGAAGACCCGGATCCAGCGGACTGCGGTGGCCAAGTGACAGGAGTCGTGAGAAAGTGCGAGCTTTTGGAGATTTCGCATGTGGCTCGTTACCAAGCGGTTGTCTCTAGGACTGGCGCTGATTCTGCTCGCCTCAGCGGTTTTGCTGGTTTCTGATTGGGGCAGGCGCGAGAGTAGCGGCGGCGTTACCGGAGTAAACAAGAAATGGGTGGTGAATCTTCTGGAGTATGTGAACGTGGAGGATTCGGAAGAATCGGAGAGAGGGATATTGGAAGGCCTACGGCAATCCGGTCTGGTGGAAGGACGCGACTATGAGATGACGATTCGCAACGCGCAAGGGGACATGACAACACTGAATGGCCTGGTGGATGCCGCGTTGACAGCCAGAGCCGATCTACTGGTGACACTCTCGACGCCGACATTGCAGGCGACCATTCGCAAGTCCCCGCAGCAGTTGCCGATCGTCTTCACTTATCTCGCTGATCCCATCTCCGCCGGCGCAGGCCGCAGCTTTACAGAGCATCGTCCCAACGTAACGGGAGTAGCTACGGGTGGCGCTGATCAGGAAGTGCTTGCGATGCTTCACGAGTGCCTCCCTCACGCCCGACGGATTGGAACGATCGTGGTGCCTTCGGAGGTAAACACGGTTTACCACCGGGACCAATTGGTGTTGGAAGCGCGAAAAATGGGAATCGAAGTGGTATCGGTACCGGCCAATACGAGTTCGGATTTGCCGGATGCCGCCCTGGCTTTATGCAGCATGAAAATTGACGCGGTATGCCAGGTTGCGGGCAATCTCACTGCCACCGGCTTCACCAGCATTGCTCGCGCGGCACGCGAGGCCAGGCTACCGGCGTTTGCATTCATGAGTTCCGCGGCAGAACAGGGAGCCGTTGCTGTCGTTGCGCGTGACTACTACGATGGTGGCATTGAGACTGCGCAGCTTGCAGTCCGGGTAATGCGTGGAGAGGATCTGGCCTCCATCCCAATTCAGCCACTCATCAAGAACAAGATCATTCTCAACCTGGTGACCGCACGGGCCATCGGGCTCACGGTTCCCCAATCAATCGTTCGAAACGCTGACAGGGTGATCGACAGGTAATTGAGAGGATACTGGCCGGACGCGAGGATCCTATTATGGAAATCACAGTAGAGAAATCAGGAGAAGTAAAAGAGCTAAAGGTCAAAGGGCGGCTGGATGGTTATTGGGCGGACCACTTGGCAGGGGCGTTGGACGAAGAGATTCACCGTGGCTCACATCACCTGATGTTGGACCTTTCGGAGGTCGTCTTCCTCAGTTCGGCAGGCATTAGGGTCCTGGTGAAGTACTACAGGCAGCTGAGGGAAATCCAAGGCTCCCTGGTGGTCTCAGAGGCTTCCGAGCCTGTCAAGAAAGTCCTGGAAATTTCAAGACTCACAGGTGTGTTGCTTACTGGCATGAGAGATACGACCGCGGTTGCCGCCCCTTCTCTCCCTGCGACGGCGGCAGCCCCTGCAATGGCTATTCATCTGGAAGCGCACGGTACAGCCTTCGACGTATTTCCCTGTACACCGGAAGCCACGCTGAAACTCCGGTTATTGGGTGACCCGTATCTGCTGAGGGGTTGCCGTTTCCGCCGGGACAGTTGCAGTACGGTGCAGTTTCCTGAATCCACCTTCGGCATTGGCCTGGGCGCCCTGGGTGACAGTTTTGAGGAGTGCCGGGGCCGTTTCGGTGAATTCATTGCGGTCGGCGAGACCGTTGCTTATCTGCCCACGGACGGCACGAACGTACCCGACTATCTGGTGGCCGCAGGCTCCTCTTTGCCGGACGTACAGGTTTGTTATGGCCTGGCATGCGACGGCCAATTCTCAAAGTTGGTACGCTTCGAGGCAAAGGACGAAGCCGGGGCAGTAAAACTTACGCAACTGGTCGATTCGCTGCTGGAAATTAGCGAGGCCGAGCAGTCTGGGCTGGTCATCGTGGCTGAGTCTGCAGGATTGATAGGGGCTTCGCTGCGCCGTCCGCCTACCGGCGAGGCCGCAAAAAACGCGCCTTTCGAATTTCCCGGGATTCGCGAGTGGCTCAGCTTTACTGGGGAGCCTGCGTATACGCGTAGCCTGGCGCTCGTGGCAGGTGTGGCAGCGCGTGGAGTTGAAGGGACTCTCACCCCTTTGCTGCATCCTTTGACCTCTGCCACCCCAATTGTGGGGCACTTTCACGCTGCGGCGTTTTCTTACCGCCCAGTGCAGAAAGGCAAGATCGAGCTGACAAGAACCGTCAAATCGCTATTCGAAAATCAGACGCTGCTGGGCGTCCTACATCTCCTGAGTGACGATCGTGTATTCGCGGGGGCAGGCCAGAGCCAGTTTGTTCGCGGAGCGTGCTGGCTTGCTCCGCTTGCTGAAACCATTGAAGAGAGGTCATAGATGAGCCTCCTGATTGGTGCACTGACAATTGGATTTATCCTTTCACTGCTGGCCTTGGGCGTGTTTATCAGTTTTCGAATCTTCAGCTTTCCGGATATCACGGCCGACGGGTCGAGCACGCTTGGGGCAGCGGTTGCCGCGGCAATGATCGTCAAAGGCGTGAATCCGGTGGCAGCCAGTGCTGCAGGTTTTGCAGCGGGCTTCATAGCCGGCGCCGTGACAGGCACACTGGCCACCAAGTTCAAGATCAACGGATTGCTTTCGGGCATTCTGGTGATGACGGGACTCTATTCAGTTAATCTGCACATCATGGGGCGCAGCAATGTTCCTTTGCTGGGAGAAAAGACGCTCGCCACCTACGCTCAGGGGATCGGGACGACGGTGCTTGGCGGTCGTGCCAGCCTGAATGTGATGGGTTGGGATGTCTCGAGCCTCGACGCTTCCGTACTGGTTCTGACTTTCGTTGCAATCGCGCTGACCGGAGCGCTCCTATACGCGTTTTTCCAGACCGATCTGGGAACGGCAATGCGCGCCACTGGAGATAACAGTCAGATGATCCGGGCACTGGGTGTAAACGATGGCAACATGATCGTGCTGGGGCTTGCGGTCTCAAATGGTCTAGTGGCGCTTTCCGGAGCTTTTCTGGCGCAATACCAGGGCTTCGCTGATGTGCAGATGGGTATCGGGATGGTGGTCTGGGGACTTGCGAGCGTCATTATTGGGGAAGCGTTGGTGGGAACGCGCCAACTTGGTTTTATTATCTGCGGTGCAGTGATGGGTTCGGTGTTGTTCCGCCTGCTGGTGGCCATTGCCTTGCGCCTGGGACTGAACCCCAACGATCTTAAACTGATCACTGCTGTTTTTGTTTTCTCAGCTTTGATCCTGCCCAGTCTGATGCGCAAATTCAGGTCACGGAGGGCCAGACTGTCCCATGCTTGAAATGCGAAACGTTACCAAAGTTTTTAACCCAGGGACCCCCAACGAAGTGCGCGCGATCGCAGGCGTCGACCTGACGCTCGAGGAAGGCGCATTCGTCGCCGTCATTGGAACCAATGGATCCGGAAAATCGACCCTGCTCAATGCCGTAGCCGGGACTTTTCTGGTTGATACCGGCACAATTGTTTTGGACGGCGCTGATACCACTGCATGGCCTGAACATCGTCGGGCGCGGCTGATGGGCCGCGTATTTCAGAATCCATTCAGTGGAACTTCACCGAACCTGACAATCGCAGAAAACCTGGTGCTGGCATCAAGGCGCGGCCTGCAACGCGGAATAGGCTGGGCACTGAACAAGAAGGCAAAGGACGAACTTCGCGCTCGCGTGCGGCAATTGAATATGGGCCTTGAAGACCGGCTGGACAATATCATCGGCAGCCTTTCCGGTGGGCAGCGGCAGGCTCTGACCCTGTTGATGGCAACCTGGTTGAAGCCCCGATTGCTGTTGCTGGACGAGCATACAGCCGCCTTGGACCCGAAGAGCGCCGACCAGGTAATTGCCCTTACGGACGCAGTCGTCACGCGGGACCGGCTGACCACTCTGATGGTGACCCACTCAATGCACCAGGCCGCCAACCTAGGAGACCAGTTGATCATGATGCATCGCGGCAGGATTATCAGGGAATTCAAGGGCGCAGAGAAGCAGCGTACCCGCGTGGACGATCTGCTGGCGCGCTTCGAGGAAGTACGGCGCGCAGATCAATTGGACGAGACCGCTGCTGAGATGTTGGAGCGCACTTACATCTGAATTGTAAGGAAGGTCGCTCGTCCGTCGGCGTGGACCTGGTCGTCGATGGCACTTGAGATCCTTGCCGCGGTCGAATCCGGAACAGTTTCGGAGCAGTGATGGAAAGCCGTTTGTCCCTGGTACTGAGGAACCATCTCAGCGAACTGAATAGAATGTCAGAGGCAGTGTCAGCCTGGTGCCGGGGAAACAAAATCTCATCTGCCGTGGAATTTCATGTCAACCTGGCGCTGGATGAAATCATCAGCAATGTCATTCGTTACGGTTGGAAGGACTCTGGCGAACACCAGTTCACCCTTTGCTTGTCTCTATTGAACGACGAAGTGACAGTGGAGATTGAGGACGACGCCACGCCTTTTAACCCTTTGGAAGTCCCAGTGCCCGATTTCTACCAGCCCCTGGACGAGCGCCCGGTGGGCGGATTGGGAATCCACCTGGTTCGGCAAGTCATGGATGGACTTGAGTACCGGC
Source organism: Terriglobia bacterium (assembly GCA_035277665.1). Taxonomy (GTDB): domain Bacteria; phylum Acidobacteriota; class Terriglobia; order UBA7540; family UBA7540; genus SCRD01. Next base: position 21,323 of record DATEKC010000108.1, on the reverse strand, counting down.
GGCTCGACGGGAGAAACTTGTTGGTCATGAAAAAGAAGATCGGCCGTGCGTAGGAGCACCATTCGCTTCGGGCTTTCGTGTCGAAGGAGGTGCAAAGATGACTTATAACGAGGAGAAAGTCGATGGTGTCATTGTCCTGGGGATCGGCGGAAAGATAAATACCGAAGCTTCTGAAGACCTTTTCAAAAAGATGATCGACCTCATCGACAACGGGGCGCGTCATCTGCTCCTTGATTTATCCGGCGTGGACTACGTCAACAGCTCCGGTTTGCGGATCCTCCTGACGGTGGCCAAGAGGATGACCGACCTGAATGGAAAGATAGTCGTCGCAGATGTGGCCGAATTGATCTATCAGATCCTGCAAGTATCGGGGTGCATCTCTCATATCGGGGTGTATCCTTCCCGGGAAGAGGCCCTCAAGGCTCTCAAAGACTAACGCACAGTTCAGCCTCTCGGTAGAGGTGCGACATCTTTACCAGCTTCTTCGTGGTGTTCTCCACTTAGGGAAAGTCAAGACGCAAGAGAGAGAAGTCGTCGTCTAGTGTGTCGCCTGAGTGCAGTTCCTGAAGGGTCTTGTAAAGCGTCTCGATCTCCTTGCCATGTTCCGCTGGAGGCCGGCTGAGGAAGTCCTGTAATTCTTCTAATGACCACATGGTCCCATCGGGTCTTTCGACCTCATACACACCGTCGGAGAAGAGGTAGAGCCGTGAATTTTTCGGCACCTGGGTTTCAGCTCTCTCAAATTCCACCTTGGGGAAAGCCCCAATGAACATGTTTTGGCATATCAATTGTTCGGCAGGCAGGGAAGAGCCTCCGAAAAGCAACGCTGGAGGGTGCCCGGCGCTTGCATGTCTCAATTTTCTCGTTTGTCGATTGTAGACTCCATACCACAACGTGAAGTAAAGCTCGTTCTGTTTCTCCATCTGAAAATTCGTGTTCATTCCGCTGAGCACGGCTGCCGGGTCACGGAAGTCGACGTCAGGCAGGGATTGAGCACGTAGGACGTTCAGCGCTGAGACCGACAAGAGAGCGGGGCCCACGCCATGCCCGCAAACGTCGAGGAGGTAGAACGCAAAGTGATTCTCATCGATCCAATGATAGCCAAACGAATCGCCGCCGAGCGTAGCAGAGGGGAAATACTTCCAGGCCGTCGTTACGTTGCCGCCGGCGATTGGCGCAGGGAGCAGTGAAATGACGTATTCGGCCGCCCGTGCGAGTTCATTGGCCAGTTCTTGCTGGCTTACAAGCAAGGCCTGGTACGCATCGTTCCGCTGCAACAGGTTTATATAGCCCTTCGAGTGGTACCGGATGCGCGCAACCAGTTCGACGCGGTCCGGTAACTTCACCAGGTAGTCATTCGCGCCAATAGCAAACGCCTCGGCCTTGGTCACAGCCTCCTCCCTGCTTGAGAGTACGATCAGAGGGATGTCCTTCAATTGAGGGTGCGCGCGGAAGAAGCGGACAAGGTCCAAACCATCGATGTCTGGCATTACGAGGTCCTGAAGGATCACAGTAGGCGACCATTCAACAGCATTAGAGATCGCACACGTAGGATCCTGGCAGAATTGCAAGGTGATGTCAGACTCCGGAGCCAGCATCCGCCGAACGGTCGCTCCTATGATGGCTTGATCATCGACCAAGAGTACGCGGATTGGGTAGTCGGTCAATGAGGGGGGAAAGGTTTGACAGGCATCTCCAGACATTTTGCTACTCCGCCTTTCTGACTTGGTTCAATATGGCGGCTGAAATATCCTCAACGGGGAGCAGTTGCGCCACAGCGCCAGCTTCCACCGCCGCGCGGGGCATGCCGTAAACGATACTGCTTTTTTCATCCTGCGCCATCGTTCTCCAACGCGCTCGGCGAAGTGCCAGTAGCCCCTGCGCGCCGTCCCGCCCCATTCCCGTCAGCAGGCAGGCTACGCCGGGCTGGGGCCAGTGGCGTCCCAGGCTCAGGAAAAACTCGTCCACCGAGGGCCGGTAAGGATAGTCCAAGGGCTCAGCGGTGTAATGAAAAGTGAGGTCGGCGTCGATTACCAAATGATCATTGGTCCCTGCCACGAAAACTCTGCCTGCCTCGGGCGCGAGATTCTCCCGGATGAGCGATACTGGAAGATCAGTCTGATTGCCCAACCATTCAACAAGCGCCGGGGCAAATTGCACATCGAGGTGTTGAACTACAACCACAACTGCTTCCAGGTTCTTTGGCAGGCCGCGCAGGATAATCGCCAAAGCATTAGGGCCACCGGTCGAGGCCCCCAATGCCACCAGTCGAGGCGGACGTACAGGCGCGATATGAGGTTTCGACGGAGCGGCCGCAGGAGTTTCCCGTCCGGCTAAAGCGATGAGTTTTCCTATCACTGCAATTTTCCGCAGGAGTTCCTCCCCGCCGTTTATCCCCCCACCGGGACCGAAAACGGGAGTAGCCACGGCATCCAGTGCCCCCGCACTCAAGGCCGCAAAAACTTTGTCCGCATTGCCGACCACAGTTGCAGTGACGACCAGGATGGCGCAAGGTGATTCTTTCATGATGATGCGGGTGGCTTGCGCGCCGTCCATCAATGGCATGATGAGGTCCATCAGAATCAGGTCCGGGCAATCGCGGGCACACTTCTCCACTGCCTCAATGCCGGTCCCAGCAGTCCATGCCACTTCGCAATCCGGGACACTGTGCACCAAGCGCCGAAGCACCTCTACTGCCAGCGCTAGATCGTTGACGATGCCAATACGCATCACTTTTCCGCCTCTCCTATCAAGTCACGGGCCGCGCTCACCAGGGTTTCGTCGTGGAAACTGCCCTTGGTCAGGTAATAACTGGCGCCGGCCTCCAAACCTCGAGTTCGGTATTCATCCTGATCTTTGTATGAAACGATCATCACCGGGACGGAGGCCGTAGGCGCGGAGCCTTTGATGCGCTTAACAAGTTCGATGCCGTCCATCCGCGGCATGTCGACGTCCGTCACTACAAGGTCAAAGTGGCTGGTTTGCAGGGCGTTCCAGCCATCGATACCATCCACTGCGACAGTTACTTCGTACCCCCGATTTTCAAGCAGTCGCCGCTCCACCTCGCGCACGGTGAGCGAATCGTCAACTACCAGGACGCATTTCCGCTTCGCCTTCAGAGCCTTTGCCTGCGCGCCAAGTTTCACCAGGCTTCCGCCTGTCAATAGATTGTCGATGGAACGCACAAGGTCTTCGCTATCTAGGATCACTACCGGCGATCCATTTTCCAGAATGGCACCAGCGCTCACGTTTGGCACCTTTCCCAACCGGGCGGGAAGTGGGAGCACTACGAGGTCGTGCTCGCCAATCAGTCGGTCCACGACCAGGCCGTAGCGGTTGAGTCGATCACTGAGTACTACCAAGCGCAGACTGCCGGCAGGCCGATCAGAACCTGCCAGGTCCAACACCTGAGTGGCATCAACCAGGCCAATATTCTGTTCGTCGAACCGGCAATACTGCCGATCTTCAACCACCTTGACGTCTGTGGGAGGAATGCTCAGCACACGGTCAATGCGCGTAAGCGGCAGGGCATAAGGTTGTCCCTTGACCTCGAACATCATAGTCCTCAAGACAGAGAGCGTGAGAGGCAACTGGAGCGTGACCCGCGCGCCTTGCCCCAGCCTTGACTCAATTCGTACGTTCCCGCCCACCCGGCGCGCCATCGATTGCACCACGTCCAGCCCGACTCCTCGCCCGGAGATCTCCGTCACTCGCTGTGAGGTGGAAAAGCCAGGTAGAAACAGGAAGTCCAGCAACTCTCCTTCACTCAACTTTTCCACCATCTCGGAGGTTGCGTGCCCCTTGGCCACAATCTTCTGCCGAAGCCGTTCCAGGTCGATCCCACCCCCGTCGTCCGTAACGGAGATTTCCAGCATCCCCGCGACGTGGCGGGCCGTGAGAGTCAGCCTTCCTTCTGGTGGCTTGCCGGCCTGTGCCCGCACCTCCGGTATCTCCAGCCCATGATCCAACGCATTCCGAAGCAGGTGAGTCAACGGGGCCTCAAGCTTTTCGAGGATGTCTCGATCGACCGGTGTCGTCTCGCCTTCGGCCGTGAAGCGAACATGCTTGCCGAGCGATTTCGCCATGTCGCGCACCATACGCGCGAAACCGTGCAGCCCATCAGAAAAAGGTCGCATTCGGCTCGCGACTGCGTCGTCGTACATGCGGTTGGCCAGGTGTTCCAACTTTCCAGAGAAGCGCTCAAGTTCTGTCTGGAAAAGGGGAATCGTACTGTGGATCCACCCGGATTCCCTGAGAGCTTCTTCCAGCTGGCCCCGTGCTTCGACTTCAGACTCTTTCCGCAATGCTTCCAGCGCCTGTTCAATCACTTTCCCAAGCATCGTCTGCCGCTGTTTGATGCGTTGCACAGTTTGTGTGAGAGGGTGGAGCGTCTTAACTTCCACCAGGCATTCGCCCGCAAGTCCGCTCAGCCGGTTCAGGTTCTCTACAGACACGCGCACTGAGGTCGCCTCTGTCTTAACGACATGAGCCTTTGGGGATGCTCCGGCCGCCGGTGGAGACGCTGGAACAACAACGGACTGAGGAAGAGCGGGCTCGGTTTGGGCGGAACTCGAAGGCAACCTGAACTTTACGGTCAGTTCTCTAATGCTGGGAGCGGCTTCCTCAAGCGCAGCAGGAATGTCAACAGGTTCGTGTCCGGCCAGGCGGGTGAACACGTCAGTGCCCTGTAGTAGCAGGTCGAAATCCACATGTGACAGTTGCCGCTCGCCGCGTTGGGCTGAGCTGAGCATGTCCTCCATCGCGTGGGCCAGCTTCACGGCGGAATCCAGGCGAATAATTCGCGCGGCCCCCTTGAGTGAGTGTGCGGCACGCATCAATGACTTGGTCAGTTCAGGATCTTGCCGGGCTTCTGTTTCTACCAGGCCTTCCTCAAGCACGCGGGAGTGGGTTTCCAGTTCAGTTCGAAACAATTCGAGCAGGGATATATCGACGGCCGCCGATGGCGGCGGCCCAGCCACAGGTTCCGCCGGCGCATGAGACTCTGTCTGTTGAGGGGTAAGCAAGACCAACTGGTGTATGATTCGTTCGATATCGTCGCGGCGGCTTTCAAGCTTTGCCGGTATTTCCTCCACGTTGTTCTGTACCAGTTGACGAAAGACCTCGTTTGCTGTATTCAAGGAATCGACTACATCGCGACTCAATCGATACTCGGTTTTCTGCCCTGCCCGCAGGACTTCCTCCATTGCCTGCGCCAGCCGCGCGGCGCAATCAAGTTGGACAATGCGGGCAGCGCCCCTCACAGAATGTGCAGCACGCATCAGCTGCTGAAGATGCTCCTCGCACGCCTCGACACTCACCAGCCCTTGTTCGAGAGCGAACGAGTGTCTCTCCAGTTCCGAACGGAACAGGTCGAGCATCGACACCGTGTCGCCCCGTCCACTCACCACTGCAGACTCCTATCCAATGAGTTGAACAGTCTCTGCTCGTCGATCAAGCCAACGTTGCGCCCATCGACCTCAAAGCAGGAGATGACCTGTGCGGACGGAGACTTTGCGAGCGTTACCGGAACATGCTGCATCTTGCTGCTGGGAACGTGGCGCACACCCAGAATCTCGTCCACGCCAAAGGCGAACCTCTCATTCCCGTTTCCCACCACGCAAAGGCGCGGCCGGCCTGCTGTTTCTGTCCCCGATCCGGGCGGCAACCCCAAGGCCGCTTCCAATGAAATACAAAGAAGTAACTCGCCGTTGACGTTCACCAAACCTGCCAGCGATGACCCGGACCGAAATGGAACGACGTAGGGTTTCTGGTACCTCGAAATCCCCTCGAAGCGTTGGGTTCGGAGCGCAAACCATTCGGAACCAGCCCGGAGTATTAGTAGTGACTCCGTCTCCTCGGTCACCGCAGCGGCGGCAGCCAGTTCTTCTGAGACTTCTTGCCGGTAGTCGGTCGACATTTCCCGATCGAACAACGTGCGCCCTATGGCCGAGTATTGCGGGCAGTTGCGGCAGTGCACGTATTCGCTCAGCAGATCGCAGGAGCCGTCGCCGGCCGTCCCAATTTCACGCCAGCACGAGTAATCGTTGTCTGCCTTTGTGTTCGTCATGAGGCTCTAAGAACCGGTGTCCCTTCTTGCCGCGAGAGCGCTCTGCCGGCACGCGCGCGGTAGAGGCGGGCGTTCTCAACATCCCCGCGCCGTTCACAGAGCAGGCTCATATGCAGTAATGATTCGTAATGGCCCGGAGCAAGGTAGAGAGCTTTGCGAAAGAACTCCTCCGCCGATTGGAGTGCTCCTCTGGACTCATTGATCACGCCGAGCAGCGAATAAACTCTGGGGTCTTTGACCCCGCCCTCCAGAATGCGTTCACACAAGCTGGCGGCCCCGTCAACATCACCACGATCCGCCAGTCGTTCCGCCTGTTCGATACTTGAAAGAGGCAATGGAGACGGGCAGACCTCCCGGGGGTGGTTGGCGTTCGGAGCCAGCGGTCCCCGTGTTGTGGCTGCATGCCGGGCCGTGCTTGCGGTCACGGTTGCAGCTGGTGAACTTATCCGCGTCAGAGCGCCCATTGGTTTCTTCTTGTGACACACAAAACTTTGCGGGTAATCCATCGGCACATATCCGGCCTCGTAAAAATGCGTCAGTTCGGAGGGCCCCGTGAACAGCAACCCTTCTTCGAGAAGAAGTTCGCTCATTTCTCTGACGACTTCGTGACGGGCGCGCTGGTTGAGATAGATCAGTGCATTTCGGCAGAAAATTGCGTCGTAGGGGGCACGTTGACGAAAAAGGGAGGTGTCGAGGAGGTTCGCCTTTTCAAAGCGTATTAAACGTGTTACTTCCTCTCGAACCCGCCAGCCCTCTTCACAACTAACGAAGTATTTCTGCCGGGATGGCTGAGGTTTTTCACGGAACGACGTATTCGCATAGAGCCCTAGTCGGGCTCGTGCCAGCAGCCGTTCACTGATATCAGCCGCATCGATCCGGATGCGGTGGGCCTCCAACCCCGCGTCCAGCAGGGTCATGGCGACGGAATACGGTTCTTCACCCGAAGCACAGGGAATGCAGAAAGCCTGGAATGCCCGAGTAGGATGCGCCTGCCTCCACTTCTCAGTAACGTAAGAGGCAAGAAACTGGAATGATTCGCAATTGCGGAAAAACCATGTTTCGGGAACAACGACTTCATCCACCAGCATCTGCCATTCTTCGCTCCCATTTTCCAGAAGCCGGGCTGCCATAAGCTCGGGATCCTTGGGCCGCGCTTTTGCGAATACCACGCCAAGGGCACGCCCGACGACGTCGGTGCCAAGCAAGTCCGGTAACAGGCCAAGACGTCTGGAAAGTAATTCCGCAGCAGTTGCCACAAGGTTCATGCTGCCTCCAGGTAAGGGAAGAGAAGTTGCCGCACCGAAGGAGGCAAAAGTTCTTCAAATGCAAGCCGTTGAATCAGCCGCCCGTCATGTTCTGCTGTTCCGTTAAGGTAAGGCGCCTCAGGAATCGTCACCTTTTGTGGTTCGCAACGGATCTCGTCCTGTCGGATCGTTTCAACAGCCTTTTCCACTAACAAGCCGAGAGGCTGCGAGCCGCCATTGGAGCATGGATGGTCAACAATCAGGAGCCGCGCGCTGAGCAGCGGGCGCGCAGCAGTGCCCCCAAGCAGCGCAGAGAGGTCGATCACAGGCAGAGTCTGCCCGTGCCAGGTGGCGAGTCCTGCAATGTAGGGGGGAGCGTGTGGCAGCGGAGTGCACGCAGGATAAGGTGCCACCTGGATGACGTTCCGGGCCTCGATCCCATAAGGTTGACCGCCTGCCTGGAAAGTAAGGAGCAGCATCTTGTTCAGGCCGCCGCTGTTCTGAAGCGACCAACCTCCTCCTGCAAATCGCGGACAGCACCTTGCAGGCTCTCGGCCACTTGCCGGAACTCTGCAAGCGAATCCTTTATCTGGCCTGCTGCTTCCCGCAACTGTTGCATGGCGTCCGCAATCTGGCCTGCACTCTGTGATTGCATGTGCACACCCTTGTTGACAGCCTCAAACTCTGGAGCCAGCCTGGTAGTGCCATCGATTACCTGCCGAAGCCCAGAACTCAGTTCGTTGACAGCGGCGGATTTGGCCTGCGTTTGTCCGGAATACGACTCGACACTGGAGACGCCTACCCTGACCGCGTGTTGTACATCCCGGATCTGCTTTTCGATATCCAGTGCGGCTACCGCAGTCTGGTCGGCAAGCCTCCGCATTTCCACCGCTACCACTGAAAATCCCCCAGCCTTATCTCCCTCTCTTTCCGCCTCGATGGCGGCATTGAGCGAAAGCAGGTTGGTGCGGTTTGCCACTTTGGTGATAGCAGTGATAATCTTGCCGATGTTTCCGGTTTTATCGTTGATGGAGTCGAAAGTTTGAGTCATCGCGGTGCTCGCGCGGATCAGTTCGTCGAAGGCGCTCCTAATTCCCTCCAGGCTGCTAACACCCAAACGGGCCGTCTCAGAGGCTTCCTCAGCCATGCGCGTTACACCCGCCATCCTCTGGGCAAGGTCCTTTCCGGTGACACTGATTTCTTTGCTCGTGACGCTCACCTGGTTGGTCGAAGCAGCCTGTTCAGAAACGGCGGCTTCTACCTGGTGAATGGCAACTGACATCCGACCGGCGCTCCCCGCTACCTGGTCGCCGGCCTGAGCTACTTTCACCAGAAGAACGTTGAGATTCTCCGTCATGACGGAAACCGACTTGATCAGTTTGCAGATCTCGTCCTTCGTTCGGACTGGACCACCCTCAGCATTTTCCGGAAGGAACTTCCTGAATTCCCCACTGCGCTGGCGATTAAATGCTTCGCTCATTCTTCCGGTGGCGATGTCCCTGGTCAGGCCTTCAACAAAGTTAAGCGGTCGCGTAATGTTCAATGCGACAGACACCATCACTGCACCCGCCAGAACAATGCATAACAAACTCATGAGCCAGGCAATGGACCTGGAACGCTTACCTTCGGATATGCGACCTATCAGAAGTGCCCTTAACGCATTGACAGAACTCGACCCCAGGCTAACACCGGCATCCTCGGCGGCCGCAGCTTTGGCTACGATCAGGTCTGGTTTCAAAGCGGCATTGGATTCTTGTACCGGTTGGTTGATGGGCATGGAAAGGTCTGACACCCGTTCCACGTAGCCCTCAAACAAGTGTGGGACGCTCTTCTGAAAAGGGGAACCTTCTCCGTGTCGAAGTCTGTCTTCCCGAATGGCCGTCTCCAGTGAATATCGCATACGGGGGATGATGGTGTTGAGCAGGGCCCCACTCTGGGCATGAAGTTGCACAAGGTCGCGCGGGTCGAGAGATCGGCCTTCTGCCTTCGCCTTCACGGCTACCGCTCCTGCCTCGCCCACGGCTGCCTGTGACTGTAGGAGCAGCGGGCCGGTAACATTCATCAGGTAGTAAGTGCGAAGTTCAGAATCCAGAATCAGGGAAGAGTCGTCTAGAATCACGGGAACTAGGTGCGATGTTGTTTCTACCATCTGGTGGTAGACCGCAGCCCTGTCCCGGGCCGGCATCGCCTGACCGGGCTCCTGGAGTTGTATCCAGAGGCTGCTCAGTTGCGTCACCAGTTCTCTTGTCGACGTGCCTCGTGCACGCTGCAGGATTCCGATACCACTTTTAATGCGTTTCCGGATCTTTGCGGTGTCAAGTTGTTGAGGCACATCGTTCCGGTCGGCCAGAATCTCCTGTGCCTCGAGTGCTCGGAGGTCTCGCAGCAACCCTGGACACACCTCCAGCGTTGTTGTCCCCGCAACTTCTCTCTCACAAGTACGGATTCCTCGATTGTATTTGCTAGTTACGTAATACAGGAGGACAGCGATTGGTAATGCAAAGAGCACACCGCTGAGGATCAGCTTGTGGGAGATTTTAAATCGTGCCAGCCACCGATTAATGGGCTCCAAGGGGTCCCCCTCCTAGGCTGCAGTTCGGAACCGGGACACTCCTCCCTGTAGTTCTTGCACAGCACTGTTCAGTTGGGCGGTGATCTTCTGGAACTCGCCCAGCAGCGATTTCGTCAGGTCGGCGGTCTGCGCCAATTGCTTCATAGCCTCATTGATCTGTTCAGCGGCTTGTGTCTGGCCTTGCATGCCCTGCTTTGCTGTTTCAAACTCTGGGCCAAGTGCTTGCACGTTTTCAATCATTTTTCCCAAAGCTGCAGCAATGCCATTGACTTCCGCGACGCGCTGGCGAACTTCCTCTGAGAACTTGTCCATCTCCATCACGCCACTCGAGACAGATGATTGCATCTCCTTCACAACCGAATCAATGTCTTGGGTGGCAACGGCCGTCTGGTCCGCCAGGCGACTGATTTCACGGGCAACCACGGAGAATCCCTTGCCGAATTCTCCTGCTTTCTCTGCCTCGATTGCAGCGTTGAGAGATAGCAGGGCGGTCTGGTCGGAAATCTTGTTGATTGTGGTCACGACGGTCGATATCTTGCTAGCCCGATCACTGATAATTCCCAGCCGGGAGGAGATCGATCCCGTTGCTTTGACAAGTTCCCGTATTGCAGACTCCATTTCATTCAGTTTGGATTGGCCGCTTTCCGCCTGTGCGGCAACATCCAGGGCGGCCTCGCCCGCATCGGACATTGTCCGCAGCAGATCCCGTGAGGTCGCGGAGATCTGCGAGCTCGTAGCTGAGACCTCACGGGTCGCGGCCGCCTGCTCCGTCACCGCGGGTTCCAACTGCTTGGCAGATGCGGTGATCTCGGTCGTTGAAGACGTCACCTGGATGCCAGCACGCTGAACCTGCCCGATCAGGCTGCCAAGAGTCTGAGTCATTTCCTGAAAAGATGACATCAAGTCCACGCTCTCATCCGGGAAATCAAACCAGCGGAGGGAGTGCCCGTTTGTCGCAGCCGGGAGATTGAAAAATTGCTCCCGTGCGCTGTGCAAGTCACCTTTGGCGACCTTTCCAGCAAGTCTTGTTACCATCTCAACAGGTTTGGTCAGGCGTCTGCCCATTACAAAGGCGATGCCGAGCGCAACAAGGAGTGAGAGAAAGCCCGCGAAAATTACACTCCAAAGGAGATGGGTTGCGGACAATTTCACTCCCTCAATTGCGCCCATGTACTCGTCTTCATAAGCTCCCGCGACGATCAGCCAATCCCAAGGCCCAAAATAAATCAATGCCGAGTGCTTCAACCTTGCTTTCGGTTCGCCCGGGTTCTGCCAGACGTATGAACGGTGGAACAACTCCCCTTTGCCGGACGCAAGCGCTTGCTGAACCATTTCCTGGACGAACAGTGTCCCGTTGGAATCCCGCTGTTCCCAAAGATCCTCCCCATCACGCATGCCCCCTTTGGAAATAATGTACCGTCCACGCTGATTGCCCTTGGCGCCGATAACGACGATGTATCCCGTGCGGCCGATGACGGTATTCAGCAAAGTGCTGCGGACAGATCCTACCTCGGAGATCTTTTCTCCTACGAAGAGCATTCCGATGATTTTTCCTCCCCTGTCGCGCAGCGGGTCGTACGCCGCCACATACCGATCGTTCACAACAAAGGCCGTCCCGCGGTATACCTCTCCACGCAGGACAGCCGTGACTACGGGCGAAGGGGTCCCGTCGGGCGCCACGGCGGGGATGTAGGTGCCGATTCCGCGATTGCCGTCACTCGCCGGCACGCTGGTCGCCACGCGCAACATGTCGCCTGTCTCATTCATCCGCTGGAAGATGGTGGTCTTGCTGCCCACCAAACGTGTGATTTCGTCCAGAAATGGAGCGGTGACCTTGAAGCTTCGGTTCTGGGTGGCCGGCGCACCCGCGATTAACATCCGAGGCAGGGCGATTGGAGTTGTGCTCTGACTTAATTGATTCACGGCCAGCCAATGCACCATCTCGGTGCTCGTGGAAACGCCGCCCTCCTGGGCCAGAATTCGGCGAGCTACAGAGAGGTTATGGCCCACTCGACCCTGCAAGAGGTTATTGGTCGTTTCGCAAAGGCCGTAAGCATCCTTGGTCGCCTGGTCCACGTTCGCCTCGGCCAGGGACGCCATTTCCCGGGCAGCTTCATGCGAAACGCTGCTTCGGAAGTGCATCAAGAGCAGGAGCAGCACCAGGACAGGCAGGATCGCTGCCACGAGCGCAAGCCCATAGATCTTGTTTCTTAGCGGGATTCTCACGCTGCCTCCCGGGACATTCCGCAAGCTTAATCCTTACTACCGGACCTAAGACAAGAGAGGGACAATTCCGGGTTCGCACGCCCAGCGGGTCGTCCTTTGATCGTCCTCACTTGAAATTTCTTGAAAGTTGTAATCTTCAGACCCGAAAACATAGGCCAAACTGGCTGGCAGAATAGTGATGGAGATGCGATTCGGACATCCAGATCGTAGAGCACTGTTTTTCTCCAATCCGTCAGTTTTTAAGGCACTTGGAAAGAAACAGATTTCAGAATCTAAATTCCCAGACTCCAAAGAGGCAGTGTTCGCAAAAACCTGTTCAACGGTCGCAACCCTTGAATGCGCCACGAACCCACGGCGAAAAGTAAGATAGGTCCCGCCATGCTGAGCGGGAGCCCAATGTCCCGTTTCTCTCTGAACCGGCAAGTCAATTGATTGTTCCGTTCTTTAATGGTTCACTCAACATGGCAGGCTCGCTGCTAGTTTGCTGCCGAACCCGGCAACGCGGAGTCAAGCTGCTTTTCGACCCAAAAGTTTCTCGAATGTTGTATTCGTCACCTCATATGTTTGAAGCTCTGGTTTTCCCTCGACGTGCTTTCCCAGTGCTTTCAGAACGGCAGCAGACTGTTCTTTTTTATATGTTTCGGCACTTTCTTTGCGGTCCCAAAGACTTATTCCGATTGCCTCTTTGCGATCGCTTGACACCATCGTAACTTGACCAGCGAATCCTGCAAATTTCTTTACGACAGGGACGACCTCATCGTCGACGGTCCGCTCAATGCCCTCGGCGCCATCCGGCTTCAGCTTCATCCGGAGAATTCTCACAAACATGGGATTACCCTCCTTTTTTTGGACAGGGTTATACCTACGATTAAACTTAAACCAGCCAGGCTTATATGCCTATGATCCATATCACAGACTGACGTGACCCTGGGTACCTACAATGTCATTCATGAGTTTGGCAATTCCTGTTTGGAATGGCGCCATGTTGCCTGTGGTTTTGGACACTGCTGGCAGAACTGGTTACCGGCGTCCGGTGGCAGCACCACGGAAACTGCTGAAGTTGCAGCGTTTGCGGGCAAGAGCCTGATGTTCGAGTTTGCTCCGCAGCTTGTCCGGATCACAGAATGGTTGCAGGAAAGGAGTCCCTCAATGGATCCGTTTTTGGAGGTAGCAATCGAAGAAGCCCGGCAAGGGCGGCGAGAAGGCGGAATCCCGATCGGATCGGTGATTGTTCACTGTGGCCGGACCATTAGCCGCGGCCATAACCGGCGTGTCCAGCAAGGCAGTGCCATCCTGCACGGCGAAATGGATGCGCTGGAGAATGCCGGCAGGCGGTCGGCTTCCGTATACCGCGAATCGGTACTGTACACCACATTGTCTCCGTGCTCGATGTGTAGTGGAGCGATTCTGCTATACGGCATTCCGAAAGTGATCGTGGGTGAGAATAGAACGTTCCTGGGCGAAGAGGAACTCCTGCGATCGCGCGGCGTAACAGTGGAAGTCCTGCAGGAGCCAGCCTGCATTCAACTGATGGAAGAATTTATAGTAGCCGAGCCCCAGCTCTGGAACGAGGATATCGGAGTTCCAGAATCACGGCCCGTTACCTAGCCGATGGTCTTTATGCCCTGAGGTGGCGAGGGTCGCAACTGTCCAATCATTTCGCAGAATGTCAGTTGTCCCTCCTGCTTTTGGCTTGCCGCAGACGCGTCTCCTCCTCCACACGCTCAATCTCAGCGACAGAGCATTCTACTGCGAAAGGGACGACCTGAAAGGGAAACCTGGCATCAGGGAGTGCTTGTGCCCAGGTTTCAGAGGGGGGCAACGGCCGACTTGCCGACAACAATCAATACTGGTCCTTCTAATCCCAGCGCGGACATCTCCTCTCCGAGGAACTGCGTTGCGTTCTTTCCCTGTGTGTAAGGGCTTGGCGAACAGAACACTCTTAGCATTGCGACATCTCACAGACGAAGTTTCCCGTTCTCCAGAACAAGTTCTTCCGGTGCGATTTCGCTGACCTCAAATTTCACGGCAGAGCCGAGGTGATCTTGCCGAGTTCCTCTTCGTTGAAGAGCCGATGGGTTCTCGTACGCACATTGCCCAGCTTGGCAATGGCAAGCGCCATCTCTGCGACCTTCTCCTCATTTGGGGCTTTCAGAATGAACAGGGTGTCAAATTCACCCCCCATGACCATGTAATAAGCTTGAACTTCTCCTCCCATTTGGCTAATCATCTTCTTAGCAGCCTCACCACGAACGGAGAGCTGCTTAATTTTCTCGATCCCCTGTTGGGTAAAACTGAACAACATCAAGTAGGTGGCCATTTCATCCTCCTCCGTTTCGTTTTGGCGCAAAGCCCGAATCGCGTTTCAGTGCGGCGTAAGGCGTTAAGAGGTTTCTCTCAAGTCACTCCTGGGCATGTCCCGGGGCACCATTCACAAGTTGTCCTGCCGCCGATTCAGCACTAACAGGTACTTAACCGATTACTCAATGGCAAAAGCACTTGCGGGACTCTCTCTGTGTTTCGAACCCCGACTTATGGCACCCATGATTGTATTTTTCCAAGACTCTCAAAATGCGCGGTGATCTATATCACCTCCCGTTGTGCTGGCGGGCCGACCCGTGGAATCTGGAAAGCCTTGTGACTACCACCCCGCCAAGGGACCCAGTCGCGAATATTGAAGGCACATTCGGAAACACTCCAATGAGCCAATAGCCGGCCGGTCTGTGTTATCCCGTTGTCGCCGCCGCTTTCAAGGAATCAAAAGCGCCTTTTGACGAACCTGCAAATTTGTGCGCCACCGCCCATGGCTTCCGAATGGGTGATAACCGGTGCGTTACGCGTCTTCGGTGTACGCCGCGCCCGTGAGCGAGTCTCTCTCTAGTCCCTGGTCGCGGTAGCGAATTTCACTGTCGTTCAGACGTAGAACTCGGGCTGGTGATGGCGGTCACTGCCGATACAAATTCCGCAGCGTTATGATCTTTGCCAGCTTGGGGAAAAGGAGACTGGAGCGTGAAAAACTTCAGCCGACGCGAGTTGCTGCGGGGCGCATGTACTGCGGCAGCCGCCACAACGCTGGGCTCAAAGCTGTCGGATCAATCCACGATGGCGGCGTGCCCGTTGATTGCCGGGCATCATGCGCCATCCAGGGAGGCAGCCGGCTGCTTGGAAACCAGTGATGGGGCCAAGGTTTACTACGAAGATCACGGAGAGGGCCAGCCCATCCTGCTCGTCCACGGGTGGTTGTGCTCGTCCAGGTTCTGGCAGAAAAACGTCCCCGCCCTGGCCAACGAATTCAGGGTGGTCACCATAGACCTCCGGGGCCACGGTAACTCTTGCAAGACGCTGACGGGTCACACGATAAGACGGTACGCGAGCGACGTGCGAGAGGTTATCGAGCGCCTGGGCCTCAAAGAAACCGTTCTCGTAGGGTGGTCCCTGGGCGGGCCAGTGGGGCTTTCATATTACGAACAGTACTACGAGGACAGCCGGCTGAAAGCCCTTGGTCTCGTGGATACCGCCCCTTTTCCGTTCAGTCCGCTGGCCTGGAACAGCCACGTGCTGAGAAATTATAACTATGACGCTATGAATGCAACGTTTGCGCATCTCACAGCCAGCCCCAGAAGATTTGCCGTCGACTTCACCAATAGAATGTTTAAGCGAAACCCGTCCGATGCGGACACGGATTGGGTGGTAGCGGAAATGATGAAGACACCAACATGGATTGTGGAAGCGGTGTATTCCGATTTCCTGATGAGCGATTACGCCAAATCACTGGCGGCAATTAATGTGCCGGTCATTGTCTTTGCTGCCGACTCGGGCGTTTTTCGTGATGGCATGGCAATGGGCAAAGCCATCTCCAGCCAGGTGCCGAAGGGAACTTTCGTCCCGTTCGACGACGCCGGGCACATTCTCTTCTACGAACAGCCGCAGAAGTTTAATACCGCCTTGGCGGATTTTGTTAAAGCGTTGTAATTACTGACCCTCTATTACAGGAAGGTGTTTGCAAAGAAATCGATTGTCTCGGATGGGGAGGGATTGCGGTGGCAGGCAACTTCAAATCAGCGACCAGCAAGTATTTCGTCGAGACTGATGAGCCGGCGCCCGAAGTCGGAACGGCGGTCTCCGTCGATGGTGTTCAAATACGGTACGAGTCTATGGGCCAGGGAGAACCGACACTGATTTTTGTTCATGGATGGTGCTGTGACCGGACCTATTGGCGCGAGCAACTACCTTACTTTGCGAAAGGACATCGGGCGGTGGCCATTGACCTTGCGGGCCACGGCGAGTCCGGCCTCAGCCGAAAAGCTTGGACGATGGATGCGTTCGGAGAGGATGTTGCCGCAGTCGCTGCGAAGCTTAACCTGAAGCAGGTTGTTCTCATCGGCCATTCGATGGGAGGAACAGTCATTTTGAAGGCTGCACCTAAGATTCGGTGTCACGTCATTGGCCTGGTGGCGGTTGACCAATTTTTCAATCTGGGAGAAACGCACACTCAAAGGGAGATGGACGAATTCATTGCTCCTTTTCGAGTGAACTTCCCTGAAGCGGTGAGTAACTGGGTGCGAACCATCTTCACCCCAAAATCGGATCCAAAGCTCGTAGAATGGGTCGTGGCACATATGTCCTCCCGCCCGCCTGAGGTGGGTCTCGGAGCGGCGACCGAGGTTGACGGGGAGCTTGCGTTTTGGGGCAATATTGACAATTGCTTGGCACGGGCTTTCCAGAAAATCGAGGCCCCTATTGTATTTATCAACTCGGACTCACAACCTACCGCGGAAGAGATTAATCAGCGGTATCCGCCTTACTCGAATACTAAGGTGGTGCCCGGAGTAGGCCATTTCGTGATGTTGGAGGCGCCGTCTGTCTTCAATAGGTTTCTTGAATCGTCGATCGAGGAATTCAACCGAAAAGCTCGCGCGCATTGAGATCACTTCGGTAGTTACGAAAACATGATGGATTGGCCGACCATGAGATCAATTGCCTGTGGGCGGGTAATATCCCCAATGAGACCGACGCGCTTTCTTGGAAGCTCGCTGGCCTATAGTCGTCGGATCCATTATCCAACGAATCCTTGAATCCAGATGGGCCGTGCTCCGCACAATCAGAGGAGTGTTTTGCGATGCATGAGTCACACCGGCTCGATCGACGCTGCATTTTATTTTTCATGTCAGAAGCGGATTGAGGCCGGGTTTTGAACCATTACTTATGCACATTACGGCGGCGGGTCAGAACGACGTTACTCGACGTTGTTTGATTTACGAGAGGATTTAACCCTCAGTTCCTGTGGGGAGGGGAGCTCGGAACGACTCCAGCTTCCGCCCAACGCTTTGATCAATTGGACGCTAGCCACCATCCGTTCCGCGCGAAACGCGACCGCATCCTGCTGGATATTCAGCAGCAAGATCTGAGCGTTGATGACATTGAGGTAGGGATCGATCCCCGCCTTATAGCGGATCATTGCTGCTTCGAAGTTTCGCTCGGCAGCTCGAACTGCAGCATCCTGCTGATCGACTGCTAGGGAAAGAATTCTCAAAGCCGAGAGGCCATCCTCCACCTGCCGGAAAGCCGTGAGCACGGTCTGTTGATAGTTTGCAACTGCTTGCTCATATGCGGCCCCAGCCTGGTCGACGATTGCCCTTCGTGCCCCTCCGTCAATAAACGTATGCGCCATCGCAGGACCAACAGACCAAAAGCGGGCCGGCCAGGTAAACCAGTCCGAGATCGAAGGATTGCCGAAGCCGCCTGAAACACCTAGGAACAGGCTGGGGAAAAAGGCTGTTCTCGCTAGCCCGATCTGCGCGTTCGCCTGGGCCAGAGTGCGTTCGGCTGCGGCCACGTCGGGGCGGCGTTCAAGCAAATCCGAAGGAATCCCCACGGGAGTCTGTGGAGGGTTTGCTTTTAGAGGCCGGGACGACAGCGCAAATTCCGAGGAGGGTTTCCCGATCAGAAGCGCGATGGCGTGCTCGTATTGAGCGCGTAGCACGCCGATCTTTGTCCGCTGCGCCTCAGCGGCGCGAAGCTGGGTTTCAGCCGAAGCGACAGCCTCCTCGTTTGAAACCCCCGCCCGATTTTGTGCCTGAACCAGTTCAAGAGCCTCACGGTAGCTGGCTACGGTGGAGTCGAGCAATTCCTTCAGAGCATCCTGCCCACGCAACTCGTAATACGTCACAGCGAGCTCGGCGTGCGTGGCTAGGCGGACGTTCTCAAGGTCCGCTGCACTCACCTGGGCTGCAATGTAGCTTTTCTTCGTAGAAAGGCGCACGCGGTTCCAGAGATCCGGCTCCCATGATGCCAATGCGAGAAGTGAGTAATTTGTGTAAGAGGTAACACTCAGAGTGGCGTTGGATAAGCCTGTTGCTCGCAGCCCCCCGAACTGTCCCGGTGAGGGGCGCGAGTTTATGATTGAACTGTCCACGGTGAGGGTTGGGTAGTAATGTGAGCGCGCTTCGCGGATCGATGCTCGCGCCGCAAGATAACTTGCTGCCGCGGCTGAGATATTCTGGTTTGAGATGTTGGCCTTCTCTTGCAGCTCATTCAGTTCAGTATCATTGAATACTTCCCACCAACTGGCCCGGACGGCGTCGTCTTTCGGTTCAGATTGTTTCCACAAAGGCAAAGCCTGAGAACCCGGAGATCGAAGTTCCTTATATGAAGGCGGGATCTCGATTTTCGGTTTCACATATGGCGCGGCGACATGGCATCCGGCCAGAGGCAGTGCAAGAAATGCGAGCACTGCTGCGGCCGGACATGTGAAGCGCACTCGTAGGGTCTTGCCAACTTCCATCCTTGGCGCCATCGGGCCGCTGTCTCGGCGATGCCGGGAGGCAGACTCCCGGGCGGTTATCCATTGCGCAGCGTCTTCTCTACTCGCCAATGTGCACATCGACCAACTCACCTGGATAGAGATTGCTGTTCTGGGGCTTGTGAACTTTGAATATGATCGTCAGCACCCTGACATCCACCCGCTCCATTCTTTGGTTGGAGAGTTCAATTTTGGGGGACACGTACGGCTGTATTCTTACATAGTCGAGCCGGACTCGCATATTTGAACCCCGTCTTGACATCTGCGCCTTCATCCGGGAAGGGGGCGGAAGTCGCGGCACCAGTATTTCGTCAACATAGCACCGGACGTGGAGGGAAGACTGGGGAGTTCCCAGAACCAAAACCGGAACAAATCCCTGGGTATACGTGTCGTATGCTCCCTGTGGAGAAATATAGCTGCCGACGGCTGTGTTAATCGATAGAATGATGCTATCGGTAGGGGCCCGCAGGGTGTATTTGGAAAGTAACGCCCGTGAAGAAAGATATGAGTGGTTCAAGGCGTTGTACTGACGTTCCTGGTTTCGGATGTCATAAGACCAGGCTCCAGCCTTGGTCAGGTAATATTGCCTTTCTGCCACTTGAAGATTGGCTTGGGCCATGGCGGCGGAATTCATAGCGTTGTCAAAAGCATCTTTACTGACTGATTTCGGATTGATTTCATAGGCTGCCTTCTGTTTTTCAAGCATGTCTTCCGCGGCCTTGAGTCTGGCCTGTGCCGATTTCAACTGAGCGTCGGCAACATCGAGTGTTTCTTTTCGCGGCTCTGCCTTCAACTGTTGAAGAAGCGTATGGGTGGCCTGAGCTTCCGACAGCCGCTGGCTGACGATTGCACGTTGAACGGAGTTCTCAATGAAAAGAATGGGCATGCCTTTTCGGATAGTCTGGCCTTCTGCCACCAGGATCTTCTGAACAGTTCCGGCGACTTCGGGATAGACATTGATGTTCTTGCCGTTGGATTGTGCGCTTTCCACAATGCCGTCCGCGTAGATGCCCTTCGCGTAAGGACTGGTCGCGGGTGTGAACACGGGTGGCAGGGCTGGCCTTTGCAGGCTGAACATGTACGCTGCAACGAAACCCGCCAGCAGGCCCAAAGCCGAGAGTGCAAACAGAAGCTTACGCCTCATGTTCGTCTGCTTCCATGCCGATTAACCTGCCGTTCTCCATGTACAGGATTCGGTCGGCAAATTCGTAGATTCTGTTGTCGTGCGTGACGATCACGATGCAGCGATTTTCATTGAGAAGATGGGTGTGCACAAAATTCACAATCGTGCGCCCTGTGTCACCATCCAGAGATGCGGTAGGCTCATCCATAATCAGGATGTCGGGCTGGCTGACCATGGCGCGCGCAATCGCCACCCGCTGCTGCTCTCCCACGCTGAGCGTCAACGGATGTAGGTCCGCCCGGTTCTCCAACCCCACGAAGTGCAGATACTTCACAGCTTCACTCATGGCCTCTTCCCAGGGCCTCTTCTTCAGTATCAGGGGAATTGCCACATTCTCCGCGGTGGTAAGCCGAGGGAAAAGATGAAAGTCCTGGAACACGAATCCGATCCTGTTTAGCCTGAATTCAGCAAGATTGTCGGTGTCGAAATTCCAGATGTCTGTACCTTCGACAAGCACTTTCCCCGAATTTGGTCGAAGAATTCCAGAAAGAACGCTCAACAATGTTGTTTTTCCGCACCCGGATGGGCCGATCACATAAAGCATCTGGCCGAAATAGGCCTCAAGCGTAACTCCATTCAGCGCAACCGTCTTTGCCGCCTCACCGAACCATTTCACAAGCCCCTTTGCTTTGATTGCCGGGTCAAGCATGTCATCCCCGGAAAATTCCGAAGGGTTCAATCTGGAGTACCCTGCGAACTCCAAAATAGCTGGAAACGATTGTGATGATCAGAATCATCACGAAGGGGAGAATAATATTGAGGTACGTGATCATCCCGAAGTACTCAGGGATCTTGTATTTCGCGAATGCGATTAACGCTGTGCAAGAACCAATACCCAGCCTGTAGCCCGTCAACGACGTAAAGACGGCCTGGAAGAAAATCATTCCAATTAGATCCCGTCTCTTGCTGCCGATGGCTTTCAGCGCGCCAAATCTGTCGAGGTTTTCCAGAATGAATGTGTAAAACGTTTGCCCGGAGATCGAGAGGCCGACGATGAAGCTCATCACCGTCATGATTAGCATGTTCATGCCAACGCCCGTGTGATAGACATAATACTCGGCGGTCCGTCCGATAAACTCATTCTTTGTTGACCTGCTCCCCGTTCTTGGTCCAAATCATAATATGAGTTCTGAGCTTTGTGGTAGCTCTGGTTTTGGGAGAGCGAGGGGCGTGGGGGGAGACGCCCCTCGCGCCGCCGCTTGCGCCGCGAACTCCGCCGGAGTTTGATA
>DATEKC010000107.1:0-2591 GCA_035277665.1 Terriglobia bacterium | reverse complement strand
GCGTCAATTTCGTCGATGAAGATGATGCACGGAGCGTTCTTCTTGCCCTGCTCAAAAAGGTCTCTCACGCGCGACGCGCCTACGCCCACAAACATCTCCACAAAATCTGATCCGGAGATGGAAAAGAAGGGCACGTTCGCTTCGCCGGCGATGGCGCGGGCCAGCAGGGTCTTTCCGGTTCCTGGCGGGCCCACCAGCAGGACGCCCTTGGGGATGCGCCCACCCAGTTTCTGGAACTTCTGGGGTTCCCGGAGGAAATCGATGATTTCCGTCAGCTCTTCCTTGGCTTCCTGCACTCCGGCCACGTCTTTGAAGGTGATTTTCTTGTGCTGGGTTGAGAGCAGCCGCGCACGGCTTTTCCCGAACGAGAGGGCCTTGTTGCCGCCGCTCTGCATCTGCCGCATGAAGAAAATCCACAGGCCGATCAGCAATATCAGCGGCAGCCCGTTGGCCAGCCAGGTCATCCAGGAACTTCCGGACTCGCTCTTTACCGTGACTTTGACGTCCTTGCTCAGGAGGTCTTTGTAGAGGTCGGGATAGTTGGAAGGGATGGTGGTCTTGAACTTGGTGTTGTCTTTCTTCAGAACGCCCGTCACGTCGGTGCCCGCAATGGTCACTTCCTGGACGTTACCGCCATCCACCTGGTTGACGAACTGGGTAAATGTATAATTGCTGACGCGTTCGCCAGTGCTTGACCGTACAACCGCCCAGATGAGCAGAGCGGTGACGACCATTACCACCCAGAAAATTATGTTTTTAACTGCCGAATTCACGATTGACCTCCCGTTCCACTTCCGGGAATGGCTCTAGTTGCTTGCCCCTGTTACATTTAGATGCACCGTTTGCCTTTTCCGGTGCCCCGGGCTCTGATAACCGGCGCGACCTGCCATAATTACGAATCCCGCGGGACTTCGTGATTCAAACCATGCGGGTTTCGTGGATCATCAGAACCTTGCCCCAACCTTCTTGCGCAGCTGCCCACACGGCCGCCGGCAATCCGCGGACGCACACAATCCCTTTATCGCTATCAAGCACGGGCCAGTACGCCCTTTCGCTCACTGGAACACGATGCCGACGGAAAAGCTCCTTTACTTTGACGGGTTTCTGAAATCCCGATGGGCAATATCGGTCTCCTGGGCGCCAGTTCCGAAGGGTCAAACGTGCCGGCATTTCTCGCGGGTCTAACTTTGGCCACTCCGTGTTATTATATCCCCGATCTAGGTCTTTAGCGCCAACAATTTTGAAGGTCATGATCAGGCCGATTTCAGGCGCCTCGACCTTGCCTGGAACCTCAACATTGTAGACGAATTCCGGCGGCTTCGCGTTTCCCTCTCCACTAAAAAGAACCAGCCAGTCGAACTCAATCCGTGCTGAAAGCCCTCGCTGCAATTGCACTCTTTTGCCGCTTTGTGACTCCAGGGCAAAACGATAGACAGCCTCAATGTGGCGGTGAGTCACTCCAGCCAGGCTGCCCGCCACCTCTCGGAGCATCTGCCGCAGCACCCGCCGGGCCAGCGTAGGCGGCATGTTCCGCAGGGCCGTGCGGGAAATTTTTTCGGCCCCATCCTCGCGCAGCCGCCAGGCGCCGGCTCGCTCCCGCGCCTGCTGGTCGAGCCAGGCCTCGTCTTCGCGGGCCCTGCTGGCCAGCTCGCTGAGCAGGCGCTTGATTTCCGGGTTGTACTCTTTTTCCAGCAACGGCAGGAGCTCCCTCCGTACTTTATTTCGGCGGAATCGCGTATCCAGATTGGTGGAATCCACGCGGAAGGGAAGATTTCGCCTGGTGATCTCTGCCTCGATCCCGGCGCGGTCCAGATCCAGGAACGGGCGCACCACCTCGTTCTGGAGATTGCGGTGGATGCCTCCCAGGCCCCGCATTCCTGTCCCCCGAAGGATGTGCAAGAGGACGGTTTCGGCCTGATCGTCCAGCGTATGGGCGGTTGCCACTTTGTCTACTTTCCCCTGCCGGACGAGCGCCAGGAAGAAGCGGTAACGGAAATCGCGCGCCGTGGCCTCGATGTTCCGGCGGCGCTTGCGGGCTTCCTCCGCTATGCGTGCTTCTCCGCGAAAAAACGGGACGCCATGCTTTTCGGCAAGTCCCCGCACAAAGCTTTCGTCTTCATTTGACTCTGCACCGCGCAGGTGGTGATTGAAATGCACAACCGCCAATTGAAATCCCACATCGCGAGCTATCTGCGCCAGAAATTCCAGCATCAGGACCGAATCCGGCCCTCCCGAAACGGCGGCTCCAATCCGGTCGCCCGCGCGGGCAAAGGGATGCTTTCTTGTTTCAGCAAGCCAGCGGTGATAAAGGTCGTTCGAGGTCGGCATGGAATTTGCTGCTGCCATTGTAGCACTGCGGGCCGCCACGCGCGTGAGGTTCGCCCGGTGGGCTATCGACGCTCAACAATTGGATTTTGATGTGATGAGGCTTCATGGGCGTGGCGCAGGCTCTCGATACCAATGGCCAATGGTTCGGCCCCTCGCCAGTCATTTACGGCCTTTGTGCCGATCCATCAGAAGGTTTCTCCACATTTCCAAAGGCGCATGGTTGGGATCGGAGTTGGTATCCCAATTCGCTCCTATGATGTCGA
>DATEKC010000106.1:0-23834 GCA_035277665.1 Terriglobia bacterium | reverse complement strand
ACCTGGTGGCGGCGATCCAGCAGGACCGCCCGATTACGGGGATTCTTTCCGGCCGCCTCAACATAGAAGTGAACGAAATCCTTGATGCAGCGAAGGAATCGATTCTCACGGGCAAGCCGGTGGCGATGCCGAAGCAATAGCCGGGCGGCTGGCGGGGCTCAGTGATAAAGGTAGAGGAAGTAAAACGACATGGCAAAGCCAACACAAACTATAAAAGTCCGCACGTGCGCGGGGTTGACTTTCTGGGCAAAATGCGCACCCGCGTAGCCGCCGAGCGTCGCTCCTGCCAGCATCACCACGGCCTGCGGCCAGTAAACGATCCGCGCCACGATGAACGCAATGACGGCGACAAGGTTGATCATGGCAGCAAGCACGGTTTTCAGGGCGTTGGTCGAATGAATATCCCCAAGCGGCAGAAAGGTCAGGAAGGCGAGCATGAGGATCCCGATCCCACCGCCAAAAAAACCTCCATAAACTGCGATGGCAAACTGGACCGCGCTCACCCCGGCCAGCGCTGTCCATGAGGGCTTGCCCGTTTCTTCCGCATGGAGTGAGCGGCTGCCTTTCTTCTTCCCGAATGCGAACAGCAGGGTTGCGCCAAGGAACAGGAAAGGTATCAGGCGCATGAAGGTGCGTTGCGAGGTGTGAAGCAGCAGATGGGCCCCGAAATATCCTCCGACGGTGCTGACCAGGCACAGTGACGTCAGGATGCGGGCGTTAGTAGGTAGCTTTTTTCGGTATGCGCCGGCGCTGGCCACGAGCCCGGGCCATAAAGCGATGGTGGAGGTCGCATTCGCCTGGATGGGCGGCACGCCGGAAAAAATCAGGGCGGGGAACGAAAAGAAGGTCCCGCCGCCGGCTATCGAATTTTGGATACCGGCCGCAAGCGCGGCGAAAAATAAGAGGATGGAATCAGGTAGTGTCATGAATGTCCGGGCATCCGCAGCGACCTGAACGGCCACGGCAAAGCGACTATCATCGCACAGTTTGGCCATGGCGCGCTCATCTTCCCGCTGCCGAGCACGTGCGCACCGCCAAAAGGCGAAGCTCTAAAGTTGGTGTGCAAGCGCCAGCTACTTTGGAGACGATGTGGTTATTTCTTCTTCTGGAACATGTTGAATAGATTTTGGATGGTATTACCTGACTGCGCGCCCTGCTTGCCGCCCGGCGATGGCGCTGAAAGTCCGCCCAGGATGCCCTTGCCCGTCTTGAGAGAAAACTTCGGATTGTCGAGCGTGCCGCCAAGCGCAAATGGGAATGAGAGTTTCCCGTTCGAAAACGTAGCGCCCGAAATGTTGGCGACCAGGTTTGTGAGCCCGCCTTGCCTGGCCGGGGCAAGAGCCGTGCCGGTATAGTTCATCTGGTTGTTTTTGGCCAGGTCCAACACGCCGGAGGCATCCACGTTGAGGTCGTTGCTCACTATCGTAACGTGACGGCTCGCAAGCTGCTGGTTGGCTAGGTTCAGGTCCGTCGAGACGGTGGAGAATGACGCCGGATCGCCGGAAGTTGCTCCCACTCCCGCCACCCGGACCAGGAACAACAGGTTCTTATTCAGTTGCAATGTGGGCAGCCTTCCGTTGCGGATGCTCACCGTGCCTGTGCCCTGCATCCCGCTCAGCGGGTCGCTCGAACGGGCCGCTTCGCCGTGCAGATCAAGATTGCCTGCCATGGTTCCTGTCATTTTGCCGCGTGCGCTGGGAATCATATTGAGCAGCTGCGCCACATCGATCTTGTGGAATGACGTCACCGCGCTGAACCGCGGGTTCGTCCCCGAAAAGTCAGACGCCGCTTTGCCCGCCACCGTTCCGCCCGCCAGGTTCAACTTGAAATTGTCCAGGTTGGCCTGCTTGGGGAATACGTGGATTTGGGAATCAACGCCGGTGGCCTGGATGTTGCCAAAACGCAGCGAATCGGCGTGGAAAGAACCGTGGGCCACCTGCGGCGCAGGATTGTTGCCCGCGGGAATGATGCTCCCGGCGCCGGAGCGCGGAGACCTTGAATCCGGTGCACTCAGAGCATCGAGGTTGACGTCCTGGAAGCGGCATGAAAGTCCCTTGCCATCAAAAAAGGTTGGCCCTGCGACGCCGGAGGGCAGTAGATTGGCGAGGGTGACCTCGCCGCCGTCAATATTCACTTTGGAGATGGAGCCAAGGGAGAAGCCGGATCCGCCGCTGGATGGAGCGCTTCCTCTGCCGCCGGCCGGAGGGTCTGCTTTCGCGCTGGCAGAGGCCGGAGGGTTCTCATAGTTCCAGCGGCCCGCAGCATTGCTTAGCAGGTGAATCACCGGCCCTTCCACAAGCAATGATTGAATGACGATTTTCCGGTGCCACAGCGGGCCTGCCTGGAGCAGGGCGTAAATCCGCCGGGCTTTGAAGAAATCTCCTTGCGGAAAGCCTTGGGGATTTCCAAGTTCAAAGTCGTTAACCTGGATGGCGAGGTGAGGGAAAATGGTGAGTTCGAGCCGGCCGATGCGAGCGGGCTTTCCCGTTTGCTTTTCCAGGAGCGCGGCCACCTGGGGACGGTAGCGATTGACATCCACGAGACCGGGAACTACCAGCACGGCCAGCAGGATCAGCAAACCCAGGACCACTGCGGCAATAATCAGAAATCTTCTGGTGCGGCCCGTCATTTCAACCTCCTGCTGCGGCCCTCAATACAACTGGATGCAAACAGCGCTTCGCCCGCCGCGACGGCGGCGCTGCAAACGAGCGCTGCCGCCGTGTGTTGCAATCCTCATTTGGGCATTTTCTTTTCCCCGGTTGGGACGGCCTTTGATTCTTCCACGGAAGCGTCGCGCGTAAACGCGGCCGTATAGTAGTCAAAAAAGGGCTTCAGTGGCGGCGCAAGTTGAACGGTCTCGCTGAACCCATCAACGTCACCCCGCTGAATGATGCGGCGCGCAAGCCAGCCGGGCAGGGGCTGCGGCCCGCCATCGGGCGCAAAATCAATCTCCGGCCCTGAAACCGAAACTCGATACTGGGTGATAAAACCCGTGCTGGAAAAGACCTGCATCAGAAACGAATTCCCCGACGGAGCCCGCGACAGTATCCCGATAGAAGATTCATCTGTGGCGGGAATCTCTCCCGTTGACGCAAGGGAAATTTTTTCTCTGAAGATCATCACGCGTTTGTCGAGGTCGTAAGAAACGGAGAGATGAATCTGCCCCTGGGGGCTGTGCCGGTCCATCTGGCCCGTCCAACTGCCCACCATCCATTCAATGGAAGTGAAATCCGGTTGGGGCGGCTGGGGAATTCGATAGGTCTGGAGATTCTTGTCCTTCCCGAACAGTACAGCGGGCCCCAGGATAAAAAGGGTGAAGAAAACCGCCAGCCTCATCCGGCGTCTGCCTGTTTGGCCTCTCATGAATCGTGCCCCCTGTAAACGAAACCCAAATGGCTTCGGTCATGAACGAATACGCGTGCTTTTGACATTCCGGAACGTCCCAGCAGACCGGCAAGTTCCTCCGGCGTGTAGGCAGCGCGGACCGAATCCTCAAAGAGCCTTTTCATCATGCCAGAATAATGCCGTCCATACCAGCGTACATGCCATGAGTATGCCAAACGCGAGGGCCGCCTCAAGTCGCGAACCACAATGGCGCCGTCCGGCTTTGCAACCCGCAGCATCTCCATCAGTGCTTTGGCCGGGTCCGCGAGATGGTGCAGCACGGAATTGGAAAGCACCACGTCGAATTGACCGCGAGGGCAGGGAATTTCATCCGCGCTGGCCTGCTGGAAAAAGACCTGGCCCTCCACTCCCGCCTCGGCCGCCGCCTGGCTGGCCGCCCTCACCATGTTTCGCGAGCGGTCGAGACCCACAATCGTGAGCTGGGGAGAGCGCCTCGCAAGCTTCAGTGCAATATTGCCCGGCCCACAGCCAACATCCAGCAAAAAAATATTGCCCGCGCCGCCTCGTGGCAGGAGTTGAAGCACTTGGCCCACAAACTTGTTGTCCAGCGCCTCCAGATGCTCCTGGGCGGCAGCGGAAGCGTAGGCTGAAACTTCATCTTCGCCGCTCATCACTTCAGGCTCCGGCCTGCGGCGCATTTCAAGCCAGCTCATCATGAAGTGACATTCTAACGCAAAGCGCGGCCAGACGAAGGGAGTTCGCGTTGTTTCGCCATCTGCCGAAAAAACAGGAATTTCTTCTTGCGCCAGCCATTTGCAATCTGGCATGATGGGCGCAGAACAGGGCCACTTACTTGTAAGTTGCTATCCACCCCCGCGAGGGGGCACGATCACGCATTTGAGGAAGAACCGGGATCTTCGAGCCTGCCTTTGAAACATCCCGGTTCCTTCCGTTTAGACCTTGCGGAGGAGTCCAAGTGAGCCGCCGCACGGAAGCCGGCGGCATTTTTGAACGCCGTTGCGGACCTCGCCGAAGCCGGATGCGGAAAAGTCCGCAAGTCCTGCCCATTTTTGGCCGATAAGTAACCAGTTAAGAAGTTAGGCGCACGTCCGCGCAGCGTTCCGGACGCTGTGCTGATGGCGAAAAGGCAGCAACATGCCCTATTGCCTCTCTGCGCGCAGGCGCCGAAATTCAGGACACAAGGACCATCCAACGTGAGTTTTATCAATTTCGCTTCGCGTGAGATCAACTGCAAGATTGTTTATTACGGCGCCGGGCTAGGCGGAAAAACCACCAACTTGCAATGGATCTTCGAAAGGACTGCGGCAAAGTCGGGAGGGAAAATGCTCTCGCTCGCTACTGAAACCGATCGGACCCTCTTTTTTGACTTTTTGCCGCTGGAACTTGGGACCGTCCGCGGATTCAAAACCCGATTTCACCTCTATACGGTCCCAGGTCAGGTTTTTTACGAGGCCAGCCGAAAACTGATCCTGCGGGGAGTGGATGGCGTGGTCTTCGTCGCCGATTCGCAGGAAGAGCGCATGGACGCAAACGAGGAAGCGCTGGACAACCTCCAGACGAATCTGAAAGACCATGGCTACGATTTTGCCACCATCCCTTATGTTCTTCAGCTTAACAAGCGTGACCTTCCCAGTGCCCTCCCGGTTGAAAAACTCACAGAGGCGCTTCGCCTGAAAGGCGAGCCGGTGTTTGAGGCGGTGGCTGTCGAGGGCGTGGGGGTGTTTGAAACGCTGAAAGAAGTCGGCCGGCAGGTCCTCGCCGAACTGAAAAAGGGCTGAACCAAATTGCCAGGCGGGTGGCGGTACAGTCTGCGGCAACGCCAGCCCTGAAGGCGGCATTTTGGGGGTGTGGGCTGGGCGGAAGCCCTCACCGCTACGATGGTGGAACGGATCCCCGAACGCTCCCCACGCCCTGTTACACCTGGTTTTCCGAAAGCACCGATCCCGTCAATTCAAAGAAGTGGTGCCCCATGATGGCCAGCGTCAGCGCCTTGTCCATGTGCTGGCGGTGCCGGCGTACTGTCTGGGCCAGAAACCTCCAGTATTCTTTGCGGTAATCGCTGCGCAGCCCCTGCTTCCACAAAGACCGGGCGACGGCCAGGAAGTCAGAAAAAACCACCGGAGTCCTGGTGGGCGTGCCCAACTGCGAAAGGAAGGCCTGGACGCGGTTGAAGTACTCGCGCGGGTAGTAGATGGTTTCCAGGATCCTGCGATAACCGTCAAGCAATTCCTGAGTGTCCATCCGGGGGACAAAGTTCATGTCCAGCAGCGTGTTACTGCCCAGGCTTTCGCGCAGCAGCCGCCCTTCGCCTTTCAGGCGCCGCCACAACTGGGTGTTCGGCAGGGCGCTCAGCAGCCCCACCATGGAGATGGGAATCGCCGCCTCCCTGATGAACTGGATCTGGCGCTCGAAGACGTCCGGAGGATCATTGTCAAAGCCCACGATAAAGCCCGCCATCACCTCCATGCCGTACGACTGGACCAGCTTGACGCTCTCCAGCAGGTCCTTGCGAAGGTTCTGGAACTTGGTGGTTTCTTTCAGGCTTTCCGGCACGGGGGTTTCGATGCCCATAAAGACGCCGTTGAAATGCGCGTCCCGCATGTATCCCAGGAGTTCCTTGTCTTCGGCCAGGTTCAGCGAGGCTTCGGTGAGGAAGGAGAAAGGAAAAGCGTGATCGCGGTTCCAGCGGACCAGTTCCGGCAGCAGTTTCTTCACATTTTTCTTGTTGCCGATGAAATTGTCATCCACCAGGAAGACGCGGCCGCGCCAGCCCATGTTGTAAATCTGGTCGAGTTCGGCCAGGACCTGTTCCGGCGCCTTGGTGCGAGGCTTGCGTCCGTAAATCTCGATGATGTCACAAAACTCGCAGGTGAAGGGGCATCCGCGCGAATACTGCACGGCCATGGCGCTGTACTTCCGGAGGCTCAGGAGCCTGAGTTCCGGGGCAGGGACCTGCGTCAGGTCGGGCAGCACCGGGGCCTTGTAGTGTGCCCGCGCGCTTCCGGCTTCAAGGTCCTTCGCCAGGATTGAAACCAGTTCTTCGGCTTCGCCTTCAACAATGTGATCGGCGTCCTCAATGTTGGGATCTTTGGTGCTGGCGATGGGGCCGCCCACCACGGTGCGCAGGCCGCGCTCTCTGGCCCGGTCGATTACTTTCTTCATCGACGGGCCCTGCACCATCATGCCGCTCAGGAAGACTACGTCCGCCCACGCCAACTCCGAGTCTTTCACCGGGCGCACATTCAAATCCACGGCCTGTTTCTCCCAGGAAGGCGGCAGCATGGCGGCCACGGTCAGCAATCCCAGCGGCGGATAGGCCGAGCGTTTGCCCTGGAACGGCAAGGCATGCTTAAAGCTCCAGAATGTATCTGGAAATTCAGGGTATATCAGCAGAACTTTCATTTACAGTGCCCAATCTCTGTGAGGAAGGAATTTTGATACTCTTTAATAACGTTTCAGTCTATCACAGCATCTTCCGGCCCCCAAGCAAGGAATTTCCATATGGCCGGTTTCCACTCGCAAAACCGCGAGTAGAGGGCGGCGGCCCACCGCCGGTCGGGAAGGATGGGAAACTTTTCAAACGGTGCCATGGGTTGGCCGGCGCGATTGCGAGCACAATGTCCTCGCGCTGGGGCGGTTTTTCGATGAAAATAGAAGTCCCAGGCGGTTGCTTCAAGGCCTGCGAAGCAGACTAAAGGAGCGCATTTTACCGTCGCTTTCACTTTATGCCTCACCTCTCCCCCGCCGTTCTACCTGAAATCAAAATTTTTGCGGCCTATGCGGTTTTTCTGGGCAGCTATCTGGTCTTTGCCATAGGCAAATTTCCAGGCATGAAGATCGACCGCCCTGGCGCCGCCATCATCGGCGCAGTGCTGATGGTCGCCTTTCGGGTGATTTTGCCGGAGGATGTCCTTCATTTCATAGATTTCGGCACCATCGTTCTGCTCTTTTCAATGATGCTCATTGTCGGTTGTCTTCGGCTGGCAGGTTTTTTTGAGTGGATTACTGACCTGGTTCTGATGAGGCTCAAGCCGCGTCATCTGCTGCCGGCCGTTATTTTCACCTGCGGGCTGCTCTCCGCATTTTTTGTCAACGATATCATCTGCCTGGCGATGGTTCCCTTTGTGCTGTCCGCCACCAGGAGGCTTGAAACCAAACCACTTCCGTATCTGCTTGCGGTCGCAACCGCGTCCAATATCGGGAGCGTGGCCAGCATCACCGGCAATCCGCAGAACATGCTGATCGGGTCGCTTTCGGGCATCGGGTACAGCTCCTTTCTGCTGAATCTTGCTCCGGTGGCGATTGTGGGATTGCTGCTCGACTGGCTGGTGCTCCACTTCGCCTTCTCGCGCGGCGGGGTGAAGGACCCTGCCCCGTCAACAGCCATTACGCCTTTTGCCCGTGACCGCTCGCCTCTGGTCAAGCCGGGAATTGTTATCCTCGCTGTCCTTGTGGGCTTTCTGGCAGGCGTCCCGCCGGCAATGATGGCCGCCCTGGGAGCCGCCATGATGCTAGTGACCCGCACGCGCGATCCCCAACAAGCCTACCGGCAGGTCGACTGGGGCATTCTGGTGTTTTTTGTGGGACTTTTTGTCATTGTGGGTGGAGCAGAGAAGGCCGGGCTGGCGGACCTGCTCATGAGTTTCACGCGGACGTGGAACATACAGAATCCGGGAGTTTTGACCGTGGTTGCGGCCGCCCTGTCGAACCTGGTAAGCAACGTTCCAGCCGTCATGCTGCTGAAATCTCTAGTCCCGGCTTTTGCGCATCCGCGCACGGGATGGCTGGTTCTGGCGATGGCCAGCACGCTGGCGGGCAACCTCACCATCACCGGCTCGGTGGCAAACATTATTGTGGTCGAGCGCTCCCGGCCGGAGGTCCATATCAGTTTCCGCGATTATTTCCGGGTGGGACTGCCGGTCACCTTGCTGACGCTTGGCTTTGGATTATTGTGGCTGTGGTGGGTGGCGTGAAAAGCTTGCGGAGCTTCAATGCTTATTTCGTGGATAATTCCGCATCGCGTTCAAACCCCGCGCATTGGATCACGGGCAGACGCGGATAGCGGGCAAATCGCGGATCGCTTTCAGACCGGCGGCACAGATAAAACGCGGACCCGCGGCTGCTCTGCACGAGCCGCAAGTGGACGCATGCGGCGCAGAGCCCCGCCTTGTCATTTTCCATTCTGGGTTGAGCGCCACGGGAATCCATTACGGCATTGAGCAGTGGGACAGCCCGCGCTTTTCGAGGTACTGCTGGTGATAATCTTCCGCGCGCCAGAAGTCCAGCGCCGGAACAATCTGGGTCACGATCGGCCGGCTGTAAGCCCCGGACTTTTCCAGTTCCGCCTTCGATGCGCGCGCCGCGGCTTCCTGTTGCGGGTTGTGGAAGAAAATCACCGAGCGGTACTGCGTGCCGAAGTCCGGCCCCTGGCGGTTCAGCGTGGTGGGATTATGATTCTGCCAGAAGACCCGCAGAAGCTCGTCATAAGAAACCGCCGCAGGGTCGTAATCCACCTGCACCACCTCGGCATGGCCGGTTTTATCCGTGCAGACGTCTTCATAAGTCGGGTTCTTCAGCGTTCCGCCCATGAAACCAACCGCCGTCCCGTTGACACCCTTGAGCTGGTGAAATGTGGCTTCCACGCCCCAGAAGCACCCCGCGCCGAACGTCGCCTTTTCCATAAATCTCCCTTTCAGTTGAGGACCTATTGCCCCGTGGGTCGTTCGCCGGCCCTCTTGTGTATTATTTATTCTTTGTGCTGGAAATGCAAGCCGGCCATGGCGTCCGAAACCATAGGGAGATTCGCAATTGAAAGTTTCATCTGCTGAAGTTATAATTGAATGTTTTGAAGCAGTCTGCAAGGAGTTCCATGAAAACCGATATACATCCGGATTATCACGAGGTCCAGGTTGTTTGCGCTTGTGGAAGCTCGTTCCAGACGCGCTCAACCTACAAGGACAACGTGCTGCACGTGGAAATTTGTTCGAATTGCCATCCCTTTTTCACCGGCAAGCAGAAGCTGGTTGACAGCGCCGGAAGGGTGGAGCGGTTCCAGAAGAAATACGCGAATTTTCGCAAGAGCAAGGCGGAAGCCGCCGAGGCCAAAGGTTCCAAGGCCGGGAAATAGCGGCGCGCCCGTTCAAGGCCTGTATCCTCCTGGGTTTCAAGCAGATCCCGAAATCAGAATCGGCAGGGCCCCGTGCCGGACGGTGCGGGGGATAGCAGAGAAAGCTGTTGGCCACCAACCCATCACTCGACCCGTACATCACGCGGCCTAAAGTCTACGTCCTGGGACGCCAGGCTGTGGTGCCTGAAGAACTCGACCGCTTTCTCGAAGACGAGGGCGTCCACTTCGCAACCGACACGGAGGCCGCCGCGGAGGTCCTGGCGGAAATCGCCGGCCGCACCTGCTACATGTCATTCGGCAAAGGGCGCAAGACCAACGAAGAGTATCTTGACAACATCCTTACCTCCAAGCATGGCAGCGTGCTGGAACACGCCGTGTGGAACCTGCTGATCACAGGAGTCAGCCGCTCGCTCACGCACGAACTGGTGCGCCATCGCGCCGGGTTTGGCTATTCGCAGCTCTCGCAGCGTTACGTGGATGAAGGCGACGCGCGCTATGTAGTGCCGCCGCTCTACCAGGAAAACCAGGAACTGCGCGAGAAATGGCAGCAGACGATTGACCTGGTCCGCAAGGCATACGCCGATCTGGCGGAAGCCACCAGCCAGTATGTCCAGGAAAAGCAGCCGGATATGCCGCCCCGCGACCGCCGCAAATGGGCGCGACAGGCGGCACGCTCGGTTCTGCCCAATGCCACCGAAACCAAAATATTTGTCACCGGCAACGCCCGCGCCTGGAGGCATTTCCTGGAACTGCGCGGCTCGCCCCATGCCGACACGGAAATCCGCCTGCTGGCCGTGGAAGTCTGCCACGCCTTGAAGAAAGAAAGCCCCAATATCTTCCACGACATCGAAGTCTTCGAAGAAAGCGACGGCATGCCCGCCGTCCGCGTTGCGCATTCCAAAGTCTAAGCGCCTTCTACCTGACTCCCACCACCATGGAATCCGGACCCACCAGGTGTTCCACGCGGGTTTGGCTGAAGCCCGCTTTCTTCATCCAGCCCGAGCAATCCGCTCCCGTATAATCGAACCCTCCCGGGGTTTCGATCAGCATGTTCAGGCTCATCAGCAGCCCAAAGGTATTCTGCCGGCGGTCATCATCAATCAGCGCCTCATAGACGATCAGCGAGCCGCCTTTGGGCAGGGCGTTTGCGGCCTTGGAGAGCAGCATCATTTTTTCTTCCAGGTTCCAGTCGTGCAGGATGTGTCCCATCACGAGCACGTCGGCTTCCGGCAGCGGGTCCTCAAAAAAGTTGCCGGCGTGGAAACTCAGGCGCGGGTGCAGGCCGAAAGAATGGATGTAGTGTTCAAAAATCGGCTGGACGACGGGCAGATCAAACCCTTTGCCGGTCACGTGGTCATGCGCCAGGGCAACCTGAGTGGCCAGCCCGCCCTGCGCTGTACCGACGTCAACAAATGTCTGGTAATTCTTCCAGGGGAACTTGCGAGCGATGGCAATGGCCGTTGGGATGCTGATTCCGGTCATCGCGCCCAAAAAGGTGCGCAGGCGCTGCGGGTCCGAGTAAAGAGTGGCAAATCCGCTGTCTCCCTCCTTGCCCTTTGCTTCGTTCTGGCGTTTGCCGGTCCGCAATCCTTCCGTCAGCCCGCCCCAGTGGCCGTAAAGCCGGGCATTGGCCATTTCCAGCATTCCGCCGATGTAGCTGGGCTTGTTTTTGTCGAGAAAGATGTTGGATTCATGCGTGTTGGAATAGCGCCCATCGTGCCGGTCCAGCATGCCCATTGAGACCAGCGCATCAAAAAAGTCGCGGGCGCCGCGAGGATGCACTCCCACCGCCTGGGCGAGTTCATCGCAGGTCAGCGGCCCCTGGGCAAGAAACGTAAACACGTCCAGCTCAGCCGCGCTCAAAAGAGTTTTCGATCCCCAGAACCCGAGCCCGATTTGCATGATCTTTTCCGGCGTCACATGCGCACGCGTGCCTTCCACCGGCATGCTTTGCCCCAAAGATGTACTCATGGCTTGCCCCCAAACGAAAGAATGTCCTGCCCCAGACAGGAACAATGACGCAATCATATCCCACGCTTTATAAATAGTCCAACCTTTACGAGGCCAGGTTATTCGCCATTCTGATATAGGCCTTGCTGTCGAATTTTCTCGATGTACTCGCGTAGGACATGTAGCGGATTTTGCCGTAGACCGGCCGCTCCGGGCCCCAGGCGCGGTCATGTTTTCCGGCAATGGCCCAGGCGATGCCCGCGTAACCGTTCGGATCGCGCCCGTCGAGTTCGAATCGGTCGTTCAGGCGGACGGCAATCGCAAACGCTTCTTCCGCACTGCGCGTCCACTCCAGAATCTTCTTGGCCCAGTACATGCGCAGGTAGCCGTGCATCCAGCCCGTGGCCACCATCTGCCGTTGTGCGGCGTTCCACAGCGGATCATGGGTTTCGGCGTTTTCAAGGTGGCGTTCGGAATAGAGATATTCGCGTTCGTCGCGCGCGTGTTCCTCAATCGTTCGCCGTGCCCACGGTTCGGCGCATTTGATGTTGTCATAATTCTGATTGAAGCGGCAGAAGTTCACCGCCAGTTCGCGCCTCACGATCATTTGCTCCAGGAACGCTTCGCGATCGCGGGCAGGCGCTTCTGCGTTATTCACCGCCAGCGCCACTGTGTGCGGCCCGAGGTGCCCGAAATGGAGATAGGGCGATAGACGGCTGGTGTGGTCCACGTCGGGATGGTTGCGGCCTTCGTTATAACCGGCCAGCCGCTCACGCAAAAAGCTCTTCAGCAATTTCAGCCCTTCGTCTGATCCGCCGTGCAACCCAGTCACCGGCCCAACCGACCGGCTGATGGGAAGACCTTCCAGAAGGTCAGCTTCGGGGGATAGCGACGGAATCTTCTTCGCCGGTTTCCAATGTGCGGACGGCTTCAGTTTCCCCACCGGCACGAGGAATTCGTCCAGCAGGGCATTAATTCTTGGCCGGATGGTCCGCGCGCCGTACTGCTCCTTCAGCAGCAGGTGGCTGGGAACAATCACGTCCGCATCGACGGTCCAGAAGGGAACCCGCAGCCGCATGGCGTAGTCTTTGCGCCACCGCTCGGGTTCGCGCATGGGATTCTCATCGCCCACCAAGAGGCAGGCGGAAACTTCATCGCAGAATTTGATGAGATCGTTTTCCGGCCAGGCACGCAGGACGAATCCAATGCCGCGGCGTTCCAGCCCGCTCGCCACCGCCTTCAGGCCTTCAACAAAAAACGTGTAGGAACGCAGGTTGGCGTTGGGATAGTCGCGCACGAGGCTGACAAATACGACCACCGGTTTCTTCAGCAGGTTTGCCGCGCGAATGGCGGTTTCAAGTGCGGGGTTATCCACCGCCCGCTGCGCACGTTGCATCCAGTAGACCACCGCGCGGCCTTCAGCGTTTGCCGGCCCGCCGCGCCGCACTGTCACGCGCGCATCCTGCGCCTGTTTTTCAAGAGGGTCCATGGTTGCAGGATTTACGTTCCGGCGGCTTTCTGGTATTTGGCCATGTGCTCTTGCATTGTTTTGTCACCGGGATCGAGCGCCAGCGCTTTTTTCTGGGTGGCCACGGCCTGCTGGTATTGGCCGTTCTCGTAGAGCGCTTCGGCCAGCGTATCAATAAATGTGGGTTCTTTCCAATGGCTGAGGTCCACAGCCTGCTGCGCCTGCGCGAGCGCCTCTGCGGGATTCCGGTAGCGGGTTTCGTCGGCGGTAGCCAGCAGCCAGGCCAGATTGTTGCGGGCCGCGGCGAAGTCCGGCTTCAGACGGATGGCCTTCTGGTAGTGCTGGATGGCTTCCGGAAACAGTTTCTGCTCCGCGCACAAGTCGGCGAGCATCAGTTGAACTTCCGCGGTGCGCGGCTCCTGCCCAACCACGGCCTCGAGTTGTTGGCGGGCTTTGTCCGGCCGGCCCTGACGCGCGTAGGCTGCCGCCAGGCCCAGTTGCGCCGCCGGCGAGCCGGGGCTGAGGCTCAGCGCCTGGTTGTATTTGCTGATGGCATCGCCGAACTGGTCCCGGCTGAGGTATAACGCGGCCAGCGCTTCGTAAGGGCGTTCATCGTCCGGGTACTGGCTCGCCGCCTGCTTAAAAAGTTCCACAGCGCGGGCATCCTGATGCTGCGCCCAGAACTGCCGGCCCTGGTCCAGCAATCGGGTCACTTGCTGCGCGCCGCGATAGTGCTCCGCGGTGGCGAACATGGCCAGAGCCACAATAGCGATGGGAATAACCACCACCGCTTTGGGAAGCCTGGCCAGTATCCATTTGGAATCCCGCCAGGGCAGAGGAGGGGGAATCAGCAGGGCCAGCGCCATTCCGCCCGCCAGGCCTCCTGTGTGTCCCCAGTTGTCGATCACGTTGGGCATGCTGAGCCCGATGGCGTAGTTGATGGCGATCAGCACTGCCATGCCCCAGCCGAAGGCCCTTTTCCAGCGCCACGGGACCAGTTCGCGATAAAGCCAGCCCACCACCAGCATGGCTCCGGCAATGCCCATGATCGCTCCGGAAGCGCCGGCGGCGACGTTCTGCGTCATTCGCATTGATAGCCAGGAACCGGCGATACCCGCGCCCACATAAATCACCGAAAAGCGCGCGTAACCGTAAATGCGTTCCAGAATCGGTCCCAGCAGATAGAGCGCGCCCATATTGACGGCCAGGTGGAACCACCCGATGTGCAGGAACATTGGCATCACCAGCCGCCAGAGGTCGCCCCGGCGAAGATAGGGCGCGTAGGAGGCGCCGAATTCCAGCAGAACGGAGGTATCCTTTGAGCCGCCCGCCAGCGTCATCAGGATGTAGACGATGATGCACAGCGCAATGAGGGTGAGCGTGGCCATAGGCCAGTAGCGTTGCTGCTTCAGAAAAACCGGCGGCAGGGGATCAAAGCGGAGGCGCTGAACAGGTTGCGGATAGTCTGACATCATTGGGCTATTCTGTCCTGGACCGGGCGTGTGCGGGGTCTCTACGGGCCCTCGACCACATCGTAATACGTTTCGCCGGCGCAGTTCCGGCAGAGGATGCGGCCGTTCACGCGGCTCTCGCGCCCGTCGTTGACGCCTTCGCCGCACTGCTCGCAGGCCACGCGGCTGCGCGGCCGCCCCGGCAGGTCTTCCGGCCGGAGTTTTACGCGGACCCGCTGAACGGTGAAAAGCTCCGCGTCGTCCAGCACCTTATAAGCTTCAAGCTGCTGGCGGTGAGGGTCGCCGGGATTTCCGCCAAACGTTCTGGCTTTTTCCCGCGCATCGTCACGCGCCACCACGCGGAAGGCCTGGCCGCTTTCGAGATCGACAAACGTGGCCGCAACCTTTCCGTAGTCCAGGTATTTCAGCGAGCGTTTCCCCAGCCGGCAGCCTGTCACCAGGCTGACGGCGTCTGTCGCGCAGCGGTCGATTTCAACAAAGGTGATCAGGCGCTTGCGGTACTTCCCCGGGTCATCGATGCCGAGTTTTCCGAGGCCCAGCATGGCCATCCGCACACCCAGCACCTGTCCTGGACACATGTGGCCGTGGTTCTCTCGAGCCAGAACAAGATATTCCTCAAGCGATTTCATTTGTCTGGTGCCCCGCCGTCATCCTCATCTGCAAAATTATACCATCCGTGCCCGGAAAGAATTTTGGGGGTCACTGCGTGGATATCATTATTTCGCTTCGCCTCATGGTTCCTCGCCGGCCGTTTCAACCTTTAACCTCCCTCCTTCATCGCCGCCGCGTGTTACTATTCTATGTATGAGGAAATTGTTGTTGTATCACCGGTTTTATTCTGTTCTGGGCGCAGTTGCGGCGATTTGTCTGGCTGCCGGCGCTCTGGCTTTTTCCGCCAGCAATCCCTGGAACCGGAACCAGGTGGTTCAGCCGGCTGCGCTGGCCAGGCAGCTCAAGACCTCAAGCAGAAAGCCGCTTTTGTTGCAGGTGGGTTTTGAAAGACTTTACGCCCAGGGCCATATTCCGGGTTCGAAATATTGCGGCCCGGGGCGGGACCCCGAGGGCATTGCCCGGCTCAAGACATGCCTCGATGGTGTTTCGCGCCAGCGGGCGATTGTGCTCTATTGCGGCTGCTGCCCTTGGCAAGAATGCCCTAACATCCGCCCGGCGTTTAAGGCAATGAAAGAGATGGGCTACACGAATGTCAAAGTCCTTTACATCGCCGGGAACTTTGGCCGGGACTGGGCGCAGAAGGGCTATCCAGTCAGCAGCGGAGAATAAGCGGGCGGATGAAGGATGAAGTGTGAAGGATGAAACCATCAGTGACAAGTGATGAGCGGCGAGTGACGAGCGGGATTTACGGGTCCTGGATCATGGCTTTTGAAGACTGATCGTTGGCTGGTAATAAAGACCCCGGAGGGGCGAAAGAAAACCTTCTCGCTGGATGGCTCCATGGCGCCTTTCGTTGCGTGCAGGGTTATCAGGGCCCGAAAGCCGCCTCCTGCCGGGTGAAACTGCCGGGATTTAATCAGCATCTAAGTAAGCAGGGGGAGGGGAGGCGAAAAGCCGCCCTTAAAAACCATGTGGAACAACATTAAAACAACCGCGTTGCTCGCGCTGCTGACCGTCGTGCTGTTGCTGATCGGGCAGCTCTTTGGCGGCGAAAGGGGAATGATTTTCGCCCTGATTGTCGCCGCGGTCATGAATTTCGGCAGCTATTTCTTTTCCGACAAGATCGCGCTTTCCATGAGCGGTGCGCAGCCCATTTCGCGCGAAGACGGCCCGCGCATTTACCAGATCGTCGAGCGGCTGGCCGGCAAGGCGAATATCCCCGTGCCGAAGATTTACCTGATTCCCACGGATTCGCCCAACGCCTTCGCCACGGGGCGCAATCCCAATCATGCTTCGGTGGCCGTGACGCGCGGCATCCTCGATCTGTGCGACGACCAGGAGATTGAGGGCGTTCTGGCGCACGAACTCGGCCACGTGCGCAACCGCGACATCCTCACCAGCGCTATTGTGGCAACCCTGGCCGGCGCCATCACCTTTATCGCGCGATTGGTCTTCTGGGGAGAGATGTTCGGTTTTGGCGGCGGAGGCAACGATCGCGAAGGCGGCGCGCTTTCCGCGCTGGCCATGATGATTCTGGCGCCGCTGGCCGCCATCCTGATCCAGCTCGCGATCTCGCGCTCGCGCGAATATCAGGCGGACGCCACCGGCGCGCAAATCACCGGCAATCCTCAGGGCCTGGCCCGCGCGCTGAAGAAAATCGATGAGTGGTCCAAGCGCCTGCCCATGCAGGTTTCGCCCTCCATGGCGCACATGTTTATCTGCCAGCCGCTCACCGGCCGCGAAATGTTCTCGAACCTCTTTTCCACGCACCCGCCCATCAAAAAGCGCATCGAGCGCCTGGTGGGCCCGGGCTATTACTGAGGCAGCAAAACCCTCCGCGCTCCCGCAGCTGGCGCGCGCAATCTGTGCGCCAGCCACTCCATCCTTCAGATTTCAGCCCTCAAAAATTTCCAGAACAAGCGCAACTGCGCCGGCAATTGAGGCCAAAACCATCACGCTGATGATCAAAACTCCTATCGCCACCATCCCCACTGTCTCGCCCCCCCTTGGAAAGGATTCCCGGAGCCGCTTCGGCGGACCTCCAGAGAAGCCCGTGCCGCCTGTGCCTCTGAAGGCTGCCGCTTTTGCTCAAACGATCCTCCACGGCGTTTACCCGAAGCCGGAATTGTGATGCCTTTGTACGCTCTTTATTCTGGGGCAGGACGGTTTTCACTACAATTCGGTGAATGCTTGAAATCTGACGCTCGCAAGGCCTGATGTTGAGACAGGTAACAACCTGATGGGCAATGCCGGGTTCTTAATTTCATCGAAAAACCGCAGACAAATCCCACACTGCGAGACAACTATGCGCTAACACTTTTGTTACACGTTGCCGAACCGCAGCACCACCAGGGTCAGATCGTCGGAGGGCGGCGCATTACCCACAAAGGTCTTCACAGACTTCAGGATTTTTTCTGATGCGCTGGGGGCGGGAAGCCTGGCGCATTCGGCGGCCACGCTGTTCAGCCTGGACTCGCCGAAGAGTTCATTGCGGAAGTTCTGCGCCTCGGTCAGCCCGTCCGAGAAAACCAGCACGAGGTCGCCGGTCTCCAGGCGCGTGGACGCAGCCTCAAATTTCACGGCAGGGAACAGTCCCAGCGGGAAGTTGGACGTCTCGAGCGGTTCCACGCCGCCGCTGCTCCTGACCACCAGCGGATAGGCGTGCCCGGCATTCACAAAGTTGAAGGCTCCATCGGGGCTGATGATGCCGTAGAACATGGTGGCATACATGGCCGCGCCCGAGCGCTGGCGCAGAAAGTCGTTCACGCGGCTGAAAGTCTCCTGCAATCCCAGATCGGCGGAAGCCATGGCGGCAAAGGCTCCCTGAAGATTGGCTGACAGGATGGCGGCCGTCAGGCCCTTGCCGGAGACGTCGGCCACCACGAATCCATAACGGTCGTTGGGGAGCGCTACCGCGTCATAGTAATCGCCGCCCACGCTCGAACTCGGCACCGTAAAAGCGTGGACGCCGAAATAAGAACTGGCGGGCAATTCCCTGGGCAGCAAATCCTGCTGGATGTTTCGCGCCAGTTCCAGGTCATGCTGCACGCGTTCCTGTTCGCGCGCCAGGCGCAGCAGCCGCGTGTTTTCAATCACCGTGGCACCCTCAACGGCCAGCGTCCCGAGCACCTGGCGGTCGAGCCCCGTGAGCGCCGTCGCGCCGGAGCGGCTGTCAAGATACAGCACGCCCAGTTGTTCCGGCGCCACGCCTGCCATGGATTCGCCGCGGGCGTCCATCACGGGAAATCTTTGCAGCGGCACCGCCACCACGCCGCGTACGCGTCCCTGGATGGTCACCGTTTCGTTGGTGGCGCGGCCGGTTGAGGCTTCTTCCAGCGCCATCTCTTCGCGCCCGGTTTCCGCCACGCGCTGGACGATGGCCCTCGAATAATCATCCGGCGGCGGGTCCAGGGTGATTTCATCCCGCGCCCGCCCGATGCGCAGATGGAGTTCGCCGTCCGCTCCGCGCAGGAACAGCAGGCCGCGATCGGCGCCCGTGATGCCCACCGCGGAATCCAGCAGCGCCGTCAGCACGGTTTCCAGTTTCGGCGAGCGATAAAGCGTCTGGGCCACCTGCAGCAGCAGGTTCAGGTGCTGCAGCTTCGGGGCCACGCTCTGGGTTGGCTTGCTCAATTCCTCCAGCAGGCCGGGGAGTTCGGCCTCCTCCACCAGGAATGTCAGCGCGTAGGTGTCCGCAACGCCCAGGTTGATCTGGTCGCCACTCTTCAGCAGGCAACTGGCCACCTGCGCTCCGTTTACGTAAGTCCCGTGGCGGCTCCCGGCGTCTTCCAGAAGATAACCCTGCGGAGTCTTGACGATGCGCGCATGCCGGCGGGAAATGCGGCTCTCAAACAGCACCAGATCGCTGTCGCTCTGCCGTCCCAGGGTGAATTCCGGCCTGGTGATTTCAACCTCGCGCACGCCTCCTGAACTGTCTGTGACAATCAGACGGGGAAAGCGCTCTGGCATCAGGATGTCCCCCTCCAGGGATGTGGCTGCCCATTATATCAGCCTGCGTGTTGCGAGGTTGCAAATCGCGGCCGCAGTGTTGACATGCCGGGCCTTGATCTCGATGATTGAGGCACACAAGCGCGGAGCGGTCATTGTCGAGAATTTTTTCTCACGTGACTCGAGTGGAGCGCCTGCCTTTCACCCGGTACGTGCCGCCGGGGAAGCGCTCTGATGCAGCGCCGCGCGTCCGCCGCCGGAGGAGGCCGCACTCACTCGCTTGAAGTCCTATGCGTGCACGGGTTCGTGCCGTCTCAGTCTCGGCAGTGCTTTGATCGACTTCCCAACTCTTTGTTCCGCGATTCGCAGCTCGTAGAGGCTCTGCAGATTGAGCCAGAACTGTGCGCTGGTCCCGAAAAAGTGACCCAGACGCAGCGCGGTATCTCCCGTAATCGAGCGCCTCCCATTCAGGATTTGCGTGATGCGATTGGTCGGCACGCCAATTTTTCGCGCTAATTCCGCCGCGCTCATATCGAGCGCTTGCAGTTCCTCTGACAAATGTTCCCCTGGATGGATAGCAGGAATTCCCATAGCAGCCCTCCTAATGGTAGTCAACAATCTCCACCTTCGACGGCCCCGGCGCCCGGTCCGGCCACTCGAAACAAATCCGCCATTGATCGTTAATACGAATGCTGAACTGGCCTTTGCGGTCGCCTGTCAGGGCTTCAAGGCGGTTACCCGGCAATGCGGCGAGGTCTTTCAGTGAAGTTGCCGACTCCAGGCGGTCGAGCTTGAGGCGTGCGGGGCGTTCAAAACCAGAGAACCCCTTAACCCGCTTGCCGTCCGCGAAATCTCCGGTGCGCTTATCCCGATAGCTGACAATCACAGTTTGAGGATATCAATAATGACGCGTTACGTCAAGCATAACGGAATCGCCTGGCCGGCCGCTCCGCAGACATTTCGCTCCGTGTTATTCGCCTGGCGGGCGCGCTGGAGAGAATC
This sequence comes from Terriglobia bacterium, assembly GCA_035277665.1. Lineage (GTDB taxonomy): Bacteria > Acidobacteriota > Terriglobia > UBA7540 > UBA7540 > SCRD01. Next base: position 3,889 of record DATEKC010000106.1, on the reverse strand, counting down.
AAAACGATTGGGTCTGTGATCATCCCGAAATCCAGCCGAATGAATCATTGTCAGTAAGGCGCAGCCGCACCGTTCCCTCATACGTGCGCGACGCCGGAAGGGCAGGGCACTCATTGCCCCAGGCGAGGTCCGGGTAGGCCCAGGCGCAGTTGATGTTCAGGCGCACCCGGCCATCACTCTCGATTTCCGCCCGCACGGCGTGAACCCCGTCCGACTCAGCGCGGGCGCGAATGCCGGTTCGTGACATCACGCCGGAGGCAAACCAGATGTTCTGCTTCTGGCTGCGGAAGTCATTGGTGCCGCGGCCTCCCGCATCGTCTTTGCCGAACAGGAAATAATCGCTCGTGTCCTGCGACCACGGCCACGAGGGCGCCGCCCGGTAGCGCTCCTTGCCCGCCGCGCGGGTCTTGTTCGCCACGCCCGAGTTCCGCCCGATGTGGTCCGCCGGATAAGCCGACCACAGGCCCTTGCGCGACCACGAAAGCTGGTCCGCCTCGCGCGGCAGGATATAGGCGACGCCGATTTCATCCACGCCCTTCGGAACGTCCCGCAGCTTGAAGTTCGTGGTGATCAAGCCATCGGCGTCGATCCTCACCTGGTATTGCGCGTAGACCAGCGCCTCGCCGGAAGGGCTGCCGCTGCGCTGGTAATTTCCAAAAATTTCAATCACGGCTTCGTCTTTGTCGCGGGTTGTTTGCAGGCTGGTCAGCCACCAGTTGCGCAGTGTGTAGGGCGCCAGGTTCAGAATGGGGCCGCCCACAAGAATTCGCTGCGCTTTGTACGCCGCGCTTTCGACGAGGCCGGACGCTTTGCTGAAAATCACTTCGAAATTCCGCCTCTGCACGCGAACGGTCTCGCTGTCTTCGCTGATTTCCGGCGCGGGCCCCTGGACCGGCGGAAAATTCCATGCCACTTGGCCCATCGGCAGCTCATAGCGATCGAGCAGGCGTCCATCGCGGCCGCTGAACTCGATGCTGATGATCTCGCTGTTTCGCCACGCCCGCCCCGGAATCGCCAGCGTTCCCTCGCGGCCGGGCGCGACATTCAAGCTCCGGATTTCACCCGTCTCGCCGCCCACGCTCCACTTGATGCCTACCTCGTTCAGGTTGGTGTGGTTGAACCCGTTTCGGATGGGAATCCGCAGGGGATTTCCGGGGCCGGGATTTTCCACCGGGCCGTCCTGCAGCCTGGTGGGCGAATACGCTTTCTTCGCCAGCCAGTATTCCGGCTTTTCCCGCCGCCATCCGTCGATGATTCCCCACTCGCCGTACCCCACGCAGGAGCCGGGCAGCATAAACACTTCGTCGATGGATGCCCAGATCGAGCCGCCCAGGCAGCCGCTTGCGCCGAGCATTCCTTCCCAGAATTTTTTGATGCTCCTGCCCCAGTAATTCCTCACGCCGGGGTCGCGCCGCTGCGTCTCCAGGTTGTAGCAGGGCACGTGGCCGAACTCGTCATTCAATCGGGGCTGCGCGGCGCTGGAAAAATCCGAGTCGAACTTCGGATAGTGGTCGCTATAGATGTCGTAAGCGTTCACGCCGGCGGGCACGGAAGCGGGGAAGCTGAAAATGACGGGGCGCGCAGGGTCTTCCGCCTTCACGTAGGAATGTTCTTTCGCGAAGTTCATGCCCCACTTGCTTTCGTTTCCGAGCGACCAGATGATGACGCACGCGTGGTCGCGGTCGCGCTCGATCATCTCGGCGAACTGGTCCATAAACTGCGCTGTGTAGCGCGGATCGCTTTCGGCCGGAATCTGCGAACCCCAGGACTGATCCACAAAGCAGACGGCGCTTTCCTCTTCGATGTAGAGGCCGTGGCGGTCGCAGGCATCAAGAAAAGCCTGGGTGGGAGGGTAATGCGAAGTTCGCACAAAGTTGAAGTTGGCGTTTTTGAGCAGCCGCACATCCTGCTCATCGAGCGCCGGCGTGGTGGAGCGCCCACGCGTAGGATAGACATCATGCCTGCAGCCGCCGCGCAGCTTTACAGGATCGCCATTCACGTAGAGTTGGTTTCCGCGCGCCTCGGCCTGCCGAAAACCTACGCGCTTCACCAGCGTTTCCGTCTCACCGCCGCCCGCTTTAAATGCGGCTTCCAGCGTGTACAGGCGCGGATGCTCGCAATCCCATTTCTCCGGCTTCATCACCGGAATCGCGGCCACGGCTTCGGGCCTCTCTCGCGACAGGCGCACAGATGTGTTCTGAATGGGAACATTTTTCCCAGCGGGATCTTTCAGGCGAAGCTCCACGCCGGCATGCCGGGCGCGGCCAAGCGCCGCGGCGAGCGTCACCTTGAGCGTGGCGCCGGTGAAGGCGCTGTCAAACTCCGTCTCCGCGTGGAACCGTGTCAGGTGGCCGGCCGGCACGGCAAAGAGCCGAACGTCGCGCAGAATCCCACCAATGTAGTGCTTGGCGTAGTTGCTTTGCCAGGAGATGTTGTCCCATTCGTCCGTCACGCCAACGGTGATCCAGGCCCGCTGCCCCGGCGCGACCAACGGCGTGATGTCGCAATCCCAGGAAGTAAATCCGCCGCGATGGTCGCGCGCGTGGCGCCCGTTCACCCACACCCGCGCGTAGCTGTAGACGCCGTCGAACCGCAGAAAAATTTTCCGGCCTCGAAAATCCGCGGGAATGTCCACCGCCCGCTTGAACGGATATTCCGTGTCGCGCGCGATCTGGAACCCCTGCATCGCGCACTCGCCGGGAACCTCGATGTCGTCCCAGCCGGAAGGGTCCGCTGCATTCTCCCAGAAGCGCGCTGGCGGGTGCAGGGTGAACTTCCATGTTCCGTTCAGGCTGATGGCCGGATTTGCCACTCCCGCCGTGGCCTCTGGAATCGGGATGATGGTGGGGCGCGGCCAGACCGGATTGGAAGCGGAGCTTTTGCCGCCTTCGCCTTGCCTTGATGGCGGCAACACCGCGCCCCGCGCCCGCCCCATCGCACCCAGCGCCGCGGAGATTCCCAAAGTCGTGACGAATCGGCGGCGGTTCAGAGGAGCGGCCCTCCTGAAAGACGGCAGGCAGCGCGAAGTTCGGGCCTTGCCGCCCGTAGTTCTTCTGGCTGAGGCTCGATCACGGTGCTTTATTCTACCGCCATCGCGCATCGGGTAGCGCAGAGTTGTTCTGTAACTCTGCGGCTTTTCTGTCAGATTCGGGCGCGCTCATCCGAGGGCAGCAGGACTCGGTCAATGGGCAGAAGGGGATGTCGCGTCGCTTCATCCTGGAGCGACCCGGAATACTCCCTCACGCTGGACCAGAACCAATCTTCAGGTTTCGCGACCAAGCCCCGACGCACGGGATTCAAGTGAATATATTCCACCGCTCGGTTGTATTCCTTCACTGTCCTCAGTACCCGGTCGAAGAATCGGCCCTGCCACAGCCGCCCGGCCTGCTTGCGCCTGCTGTTGATCTGGCGCGTCGAGCTTACTTTGACGGACTCCATCACCAGCGAGATGGTTTTCGGACATCGTACGCCGATTACAGCATGCCTGTGGTCAGGCAGAAAAACCCACGCCGTCAGCAGAAATTCGTGCTCAATCCGCCGCGCCGCTATCACCCGCGCCAGAATCCTGAAATCGGCATCCTGCAAGCTTTCCCGTGTCCGCAGCAGATTGCACGTCACAAAAAAATATCGATCGCTCAGCACCAGCCGCCGCAGACGTGACATGCGGCAAGGCTAATCTCTCCCGCCCAAAACCGCAACTGAAAATCGGTTTGTTTCAAAATTAAAACCCGCAGAGTTACAGAACAACTCTGATGTCATAAGGCCATCGGCTCCTCGATGGCGAGAGTAAACTGGCATTGTGAAGAAGTCAGGAACTCTCAGCAAAGGAGGAGCCGAGACATGAACATTATAGGGTGTGATTTGCATTCGCGCATGCAGGTAATTGCGA
>DATEKC010000105.1:0-28987 GCA_035277665.1 Terriglobia bacterium | reverse complement strand
TCCAGAATCCGCCGCTGATCAGTGCCACCGGCGGCGCGCCTATCTGGTTTTCTTGCGGGGTAAAGTTCCGCCCGATCACCGGGTTCACCCCCAGGACGGGAAAGAAACTGGCCGACACCATGTCGGCCGGCACAGGCTGGGGCTCGCCCATTCCGGTCAGGCTGAAATGATCCGACCGGTACGCAGCAAGTGAGGAAAAGGAGTGATTGTCGCGCTCCCAGTCGAGAAAATTGGGGTAGGAAATCGAACCGCGCGAAAATTGCGCCGTCCGCGAATAAATCGCCACCAGGCGGTCAGGTAGACTGTAAGGCAGCGGATTCAGCAGTACGCCGTTCACCACGGAGAAAATGGCCGTGATGGCGCCGATGCCGAGGGCGAGGGTGACAATGGCAATGGCCGTGAAGCCCGGGTTTCGGCGAAGCTGGCGAAGGCCATAGCGGAAATCCTGGAAAAGCTCATTCATCAATCGCACGTGCCAACTGTCACGGCATTCTTCTTCGATGGCCCCCCCATTGCCGAAGGCCCGAAGTGCCGCGAAGTGAGCTTCGTCGATGCTCATGCCTTCCGCAATATTCTGCTGGATCTGCTTGTCGATATGGAAACGAATTTCGTCGTCCATTTCCTGCTCGGCCCGGTCTTTGCGAAACAGTGCATGCAGGTTGAACATGGCTGCCTCCCAAATGCAGCGCCGGGTCTTGCACCCAGCACGTCCTACCTGCCCCACACGCATCCCGCAAACGCGATAAAGATCCCCAGCGGGATATCACTACAGATTTAAAAACTCATCTTTCAAAATTCAGTACTTATTCCAAGCGAATGCGGTCAAAGCCGTCCCAGCGCGACATGTCGGACAGGATCACCTGGTCACCCACATCGAGCCCGCCAAGAATCTGCACGGTGTTGACCGATGCCAGGCCGAGCTTCACCTTCAGGCGGACGGCCTGCCTGCCGCCATCGGTCAGCTTAAACAGGCCGACCGTGCTGTCCGACTGGCCAAACGCCGGCCGCCCCACGTAGATCACGTTAGACAGGTGCGTGATTTCAATTGTGCCGTCCACACTCAGGTCGGGAACAGCGCCCGGGGGCAGCGGGCCATCGAGTTTCACATCCACCGTTCGCGTGCCGTTCTGGACTGAGGGATCAATCCGAACGACGTGCCCGGGAATGGTTCCGTTGTGCGTATCAATCTCCGCCTGCTGATTCAACTGAATGTCCTTGGCCTGGGTTTCAGCGATCTGCAACTGCGCTTTCAGTTGATTGGGCTGCGCCACCTTGGCCAGCGTTGTGCCCGCGGTCACCTGCTGTCCCGCCTCGACAGGCAGTTCCTGCAGCACTCCTGTGGCGCCGGCGTACACGGTGAGAGAATCGAGCTGGCCCTTCTTCAGATTGTAGAGAGCGCGGAGTTGCTCGATTTTGGCCTTTTGCGCGGCCAGTTGCGCCTGGATGGAACTTGAAAGCACGCCGATCTGCTGGCTGGCGATCTGGTCCTGCGATTGCGCCGACTGGGCCTTGGCCGCGGAAAGCTGGGCGTTGAGGTCGGGACCGAGGCCATAGGAGGCGAGCTGCTTGTCACGCTCGGCCTGCAGCCTGGCCTGGAGATAGTCTGATTTCGCAGTGGCGGCTGCGCCCCGTTGGGTGAGAAGCTGGCTGTCGAGCTGCGCCTTCAGGCTGTTGTATTCGGCCTCGGCGGCGATTAGTTGCCACCTGGCGTCGAGAGCCGCCTGCTCGATGGCGGGGCTGCTCAGCTTCAGCAGAACGGTGTCCGGCTTGACGGCAATCCCCGGCAGAACAAACTTTTGAGCCACACGGCCATCCACCTGTGCCGGCACCCACAGGATTTTTTCCGGCACCAGCTTGCCCAGGCCGCGCACCTGGATGTCCATGGGCCCGCGCTTGACGGTGTCAATCCAGACGGTTGAATGGTCAACCTCGGGCGCTGCGGGCTTGAGGCGCGCGAGTCCCAGCGTGGTGGCCAGAATTACAACAATGCCGGCCAGCCCCAGTCCAATGCGGCGCAGGCGGCGCTTGCGAAGATCGAGCTTGCGGGGAATATCCATGTTGGTCAACCCAAGGCCAGGGAAGGATGGGCCGGCAGGAGGACAGACGCTGTGCGGGAAACTCTTCCCTAGACATTCTACAGCAACACGATAACCGTACTCCCCTAGATTGTCAAGGGGAGAAACGCACAATGTTTCGTCGCGGGTCAGCAGGGCATTTCGGCGGATCGGGCGGGAAGAATAAACTGACGGGGCGCGCTGGCATTGACAAACACCATCGACTGCCGATAGTGTAACTTACTCTTATGAATATATTGGTTTTAGGTTCGGGCGGGCGCGAACACGCCCTGGTCTGGAAGCTGCGTGAAAGCCAGATGACGCATGATATTTTTTGCGCGCCGGGCAATCCCGGCATTGCGCAGGTGGCGGAATGCTTTCCCGTTGATCTTCACAGCCCCTCGGCCATGCTGCAACTGGCCGGTGAACTGAAAGCCGACCTGACGGTGGTGGGGCCGGAAGCGCCGCTGGTTGCGGGCGTGGTGGATGAATTCCACGGTGCAGGTCTGCGAATTGTGGGCCCAACCAGGGCGGCGGCGCAGCTTGAAGGCAGCAAGATTTTTGCCAAGGAATTCATGCACCGCAACAACATCCCCACGGCACGGTTTGCCGTGGTTGAGGATTTTGAGACCGCGGTGAAATTCCTGGCGGAGTTTGGATTGCCGGTGGTGATCAAGGCCGACGGGCTTGCGGCAGGCAAGGGCGTGGTGGTGGCCCGCACGCGCGAGGAAGCTATAACGGCGCTGGAGAGCTTCCTGGTGCGGAAATCACTGGGCGATGCCGGCAACTGGGTGGTGATTGAGGAATGCCTGGCGGGCGAAGAGTTGTCCTTCATCGTTCTGGCGGGCGCCCGTGGCTGGCTACCGCTGGTGCCTAGCCAGGACCATAAGGCGGTGTTTGACAACGACCAGGGTCCCAACACCGGAGGGATGGGCGCTTACAGTGATGATTCCATTCTTCCGGATGATTTGCGGCAGGAGATTGTTTCGAAGGTGATTGAACCCACGCTGGCCGGCATGGCGGCTGAGGGCGCTCCCTATCAGGGATTTCTTTACTGTGGGCTGATGGTGACCGCGGAAGGCCCCAAGGTGCTGGAATACAACGTTCGCATGGGCGACCCGGAGGCGCAGCCGATTATGATGAGGCTGCGGTCTGACCTGTGTGAAATTCTGGCGGCATCGCTGGACGGGCAATTGACGGCGTTGGGGGCCAGGTGGAGTCCGAACCCTGCGGTGTGCGTGGTGCTGGCCTCGAGGGGCTATCCCGGCAAGAGCGAGACCGGCAAAGTGATCAGGGGCATTGAGGCGGCGGAATCGCTGGGCGGCGTGAAGGTTTTCCATGCAGGCACGGCGTACCACAACAGGGAACTGCTCACCGCCGGCGGGCGCGTCCTGGGCGTGACTGCCACCGGCAAAGACCTGCCAACAACCATTGAACAGGCCTACACGGCCGTCAGTAAGGTGCACTTTCTCGGAATGCACTACCGGCGCGACATTGGGGCAAAGGGTCTGCGACGGCTCAAGACGACGCGTGAAGCGCCCCATCCGGACAGCCCGGCGGGCAATCCGGCCCCGGCATTGTAGAGGCCGGGGGCAAACCCCGCAAACCATCTGTTTTCTAAATCACCTTGCAAGGAGAATCGAATGTCTGAAATGGGAAAAGCACTGGTCGGCATCATCATGGGGAGCGATACCGATCTTCCGGTGATGAAAGAGGCCGCGGAAACACTCCAGAAATTTGGTGTGCCGTTTGAGATTGACGTGACCTCGGCGCACCGGTCGCCGGCGCGGACATCGGAATACGCGCGCACGGCAAGGGACCGCGGGCTAAAAGCCATCATTGTGGGAGCGGGAGGCGCGGCGCACCTGGCGGGCGTGGTGGCCGCGGAAACCACGCTGCCGGTGATCGGCGTGCCCATGCCGACAACTTCTCTGCAAGGCATGGATTCGCTGCTTTCAACGGTGCAGATGCCTGCCGGGATTCCGGTGGCCACGGTTGCCATCGGCAAATCGGGCGCCGTCAACGCGGCCGTGCTGGCCGTGCAGATCCTGGGGACTTCGGACGCTGCTCTGGCCGAAAAACTGGCGAGCTACAAGAAGGAACTGGCCAAAAAGGTGCTGGATAAGTCGGAAAAATTGAAGCGGGAATTTTCACTATAGCAAGTTGCAGGATGCTGCAAGAGTTGTCATCCTGAGCGGGGCGAAGGATCACTGCATTTGTATCAACGGGCGAAATGCGGGGATTCTTCGCTGCGCCCCGTCCCATCCGGGACAGGGCTGCGCTCAGAATGAAAGTTGTTATTTCAGTCTACGGTTTCTTGTCGAATTTGAGAGCGACGGAATTGATGCAGTAACGAAGCCCGGTGGGGCCGGGGCCGTCGGGGAACACATGGCCCAGATGGGCATCGCACTTGCTGCAGAGGACCTCAACGCGCTGCATGCCATGGCTGGAGTCGGCCTGCTCCCGGACGTTTTCCTGGGCCAGGGGGGCGGTGTAGCTGGGCCAGCCGCAGTGCGAATCAAACTTGGCGTCGGAACTGAACAGCTCCGCGCCGCAGCAGATGCAGCGGTAGGTTCCTTCATCGTGCAGGTCGGTGTATTCGCCCGTGTGCGGCGGCTCGGTGCCTTTCTGCCGCGTGACGTAATATTGCTGCGGCGTCAGCTCTTTGCGCCATTGTGCGTCGGTTTTGGCCGCCTTATTTGTATAGTCTTGTGAAGCCATCAACACCACCACGGGCGATCTGATGAAGCCGCCTCTATAAGTCCTGCCATTCAGTTTATGGATTTATCGTGGCCGTTCCTGCGAATAATCCTGTCGACAGTCTCGATCAGCGCGTTCAGCTTGTCTTCGCTTGCGGCCTGGGCGTCTCTGAGTTCCTGGAAGCCGGAATCCATGCGTTCAACAAGGTGGATCTCGGCCTGGGCCACTCGCCCGACGAGATCAGTGAGGGTGGCAACCGACGATTCCAATTGGGTCGCACGCGCGGCGCCGGCTTCGAGGGCAGCGTCGATTCGGGTGAATGCCTCTTCGTGCCTCTGCAGCCAGGTTTCGTGCTTGGCCTGCATCTCCAGCATGAATTGCATGGTCTTTTCGACGTCCATGGCGTCAGTATAGCACGATGGATGCATTGACTTCCCTTGCCCTGATCCCGCCGGGCGGCGACCTGTTATAATTCTGGTTTTTGCGGAAGCGTGAAAAATTCAACTGAGTGAGACGTGATGTTCAAAACAATTGAGTGGACCGGCGACGGAGTCCGGATGATTGACCAGACGCTGCTGCCCGCCGAAGAAGTTTACAACACCTACAGGACATACGCGGAAGTGGCGGAGGCGATACGCTCCATGGTGATTCGCGGGGCGCCGGCCATCGGCGTGGCGGCGGCCATGGGCGTGGCACTGGGCGTTAAAAATTCGAAGGCCCCCACCGTCGCCGAACTGCGCAGAGAGTTTGAAACCATTGCAGACACGATTTCCCGCACGCGGCCGACCGCCGTCAACCTGTTCTGGGCGGTGAAGCGCATGCGCGGGCTGTTTGAGAAATCGCTGGCCGGCCCGGGCCCGGACGCTGAGAAAATCGCCCGAGCCAAAACGCTGCTGGTGGAAGAAGGCCAGCGGGTTCTGGCGGAAGACATTGCCGTGAACGAGGCCATGGGAAAGCACGGGGCCGCGCTGCTGAAGGATTCCTGCACCGTTCTGACGCATTGCAACGCCGGCGCGCTTGCCACCGGCGGCTACGGAACAGCGCTGGGAGTGATCCGCGCCGCCGTGGAGGCAGGGAAGCAGATCAATGTTTTTGCCGATGAGACCCGGCCGTTTCTTCAGGGCGCGCGGCTGACGGCCTGGGAACTGGCTAAGGACGGTATCCCGGTGACGGTGATTACCGACAACATGGCCGGGCATTTTATGAAGCAGTCGAAAATCCAGGCGGTGATTGTGGGCGCGGACCGCATTGCCTCCAACGGCGATGTGGCCAACAAGATCGGCACCTACTCGGTGGCCGTGCTGGCGCGCGAAAACCGGATTCCGTTCTATGTGGCCGCGCCGCTTTCAACCATTGACCTGAGCCTTGCCACGGGGGACGAAATTCCCATCGAGGAGCGCTCGCCCGAGGAGGTGACACATTGGCGGGGAATCCAGACCGCGCCGGAAAATGTCAGCGCGCGCCATCCTGCCTTTGATGTGACGCCGCACCGCTACGTCACCGCCATCATCACTGAACGCGGCATCGCGCGCGATCCTTACACTGAGAGCCTGAAGGCGCTTTTTGAAGATCAGGGCGCGCAGCAGGTCTCGCGATAATTTCGGATGCCGATTCCTAACAGGCTGACGAGATGTCTCGCAGAGTGGGCGTAGCGGCGGGTTCACCCCGCCATAAGATCAAACCTTTCAGCGTGAGTTGGCGGCGTAAAGCCGCCGCTACCGATCCAGATCGGCGTAAAAACTATTCGTGGTGGAGAGCGACGATGGGGTCCAGTCGTGAAGCTTTCAGGGCCGGCCACATTCCGAAAAAGAGTCCGATGCTGATGGAAACCAGGAAACCCAGGAAGACCGACCACAGCGGCACGCTGGAGGGCAGACCGGGAATGAGCATGCGGATCGAAAAGCTGAGCAGGTAGCCCAGCAGGATGCCCATCACGCCGCCCGCGCCTGTGAGGGTCATGGCTTCCAGCAGAAACTGCCAGGTGATGTCCTGCCGGCGCGCCCCGATGGCTTTGCGCACCCCGATTTCGCGGGTGCGCTCGGTGACGGACACCAGCATGATGTTCATGACGCCGATGCCGCCCACCAGCAGGCCAATGGAGGACAGCACCACCATCACCAGCGCGACCGTTCCTGTAATGTCATTGAATTGCTTGATGACGGACGCTGCCGTGGCCATGCCGAAGTTGTTTTCCTGATCGGGTTTCACTTTGCGCATCCGTCGCAGGACGGCGGTGATTTCATCCTCAGCCTGCGGAATGCGGTTCGAGTAGGCCATGGCCAGGATGAAATTCTCCTTGGCTTCGGGGTAGATCTTTCGATACGTCCAGTAGGGGATGTAGATGGCGCGGTCGGCGCCATTGTCACCCAAAAAGGAGAGCCGCTTCTTGAGAACTCCGATGATACGGAAGGTGTTGCCGCCGGAGGAAATTTCTTTTCCGACCGGGTCCTCGTTCTGGAAAAAACGCTCGGCGACATCTGCGCCGATCACGGCGACGTTCAGGCGGTGGTCGTCTTCGAGGTCGGTGTAAGGCCGGCCGTCCGCAAACTCGCCGTTGTTGATGGCGAAATCCTCGGATGTGGCGCCTTGCAGGTTGGCGTCCAGCATATCCTGGCCTTTGTACTTGGCGCCGGTTGCGGGCCCATAGTTGAAGATTTCAACCGCGACGTCTTCGACGGAGGGACAATACTCGCGAATGGCCATGGCGTCTTCATACTGGAGCGGCTTCCGCATGCGTTCCTCGCGCGTCAGCCGGAAGTGGATGCCGGGTTCGAACTTGTAAATAAAAATCGACCGGGAACCATACTGTTCCATGGTTTGGACCAGTTGATTGTTGAGCCCAGTGATGATGGAGGCCACGCCGATGACGGTGGTGGTGCCAATCAGCACTCCCAGGACGGTGAGAAACGACCGGAACTTGTGGGTGCGGAGCGTGTCGAGCGCCAGCAGCAGGTTCTCCCGGATGTTTCGCAGTTGACTTGCCATGCCTCAGCCTTCCGCCCGCAAGGCTTCGATGGGATCCAGCTTGGCGGCTTTGCTGGCGGGGTATATTCCGAAGAAAAGTCCCACAAAAACCGACAGGCCCACGCCCACGATGATGGCGCTGAGCGGGACCGAGGAAGTGATGTACCTCTGGACCAGCAGATTGATGAGCAGGGCGAGCACAATGCCGGCCACACCTCCTGTGCCGGCCATCACGGCGGATTCAATGATGAATTGTGTCAGGATATCGCGGCGGCGCGCTCCCAGAGATTTGCGAATGCCGATTTCGTGGGTGCGGTCCGTAACGCTGGCCAGCATGATGTTCATAATGACGATGCCGCCCACCACCATGAAGACCGCAACCACGCCGATGGTGACCGCAAAAATCGTGCCGGTGAGCCTCTGCCACAGGCTCATGATGGTGTCGGAGGCGTTGATACCGAACGTATCATCCTCGTGATAGGTCAGATGGCGCCGGACGCGCATCAGCATCCGAGCTTCATCTTCCAGCGGGATCATCTGGGCCGCGGACCACGCCTGAATGCTGACATTCAATTCCGGCCGAGAAAAGAAGAAACGCTGGAAAGTGGTGAGCGGGACCATGACAAAGTTGTCCTGGCTTTGTCCGAATGTGGTGCCGATCTTGTCTGCCACGCCAATGACGCGGAACGACTGTCCGCTCACGCGGATTTCCTTGCCCAGGGGGTCCACGTTGGGAAAGAATTGGTCGACGAGGTCCCGTCCTATAAAGCAGACCGGTGCGCCATGGGTTAAATCGGTGTCGGAAATGTACCGCCCGTAGTCCACCTTCTGCTGGCCAATATCGATCATGCTGGGTGTGACCCCGGAGAGGTCGACATCGTAAATGGTCTGACTCTCATAATGCGCCGTGCGGCCCCAGTACTCGGCTGAGGCGCCGATGGTCTTGTAACCCTCCAGGTTCTCTTTCAGAAAGCGGTAATCCTCAAGCCGGATGGGGCGGTTGCGCCGGCGCGCCTTCAGCCAGGATTCATAGCCCTGCGCCCACTTGTACTGGCTCAGGATGAAGGTGTTGACGCCCAGGTTGGCAACATGGTCGGCAATGTAGAGGTTCATGCCGTTGATGACGGACATCACCACAATCAGGGTGGTGGTGGCAATCACCACGCCCAGCAGGGTAAGGAAGGAGCGGAGCTTGTGCGTGTTCAAGGCCTCGATGGCGATCCAGAAGGCCTCGCGGGCCGTCACCCAGGCGCTGAACAGTTCTCTGTGCCTGCGGCGCGGCGCTTTCATCGGCGCTTGTCCAGTGAGTGCAGTTTCCACGGAAACCTCTGTTAGAAGTCCTTCGCTGGGGACCCGCCCGGCCCCGCCTAAACCACCTTTTCGTCGCGGTCGATCCTGCCATCACGAAGGTGAATGATGCGGTGGGCCCGTGCGGCGATGTCATGCTCGTGAGTCACCAGAACAATGGTGTTGCCGGACTGGTGGAGGCGCTCAAACAGGTTCATGATTTCATCGCCGGTGGCGGTGTCCAGGTTTCCCGTCGGCTCGTCGGCAAGAATGATGGAAGGATTGTTAATCAGCGCCCGGGCCACGGCCACGCGCTGGCGCTGCCCGCCGGAGAGTTCGTTGGGCCGGTGGTCCATGCGGTCGCCCAGTTCCACCATGCGGAGCACTTGCCTGGCGCGTTGCAATCTTTCTTCGGGAGATGTCCCGTTGTAAATGAGCGGCAACTCGACATTGTGCAGCGCCGTGGCGCGCGCCAGCAGGTTGAAGGTTTGAAAGACGAAGCCGATTTCCTTGTTGCGGATGTAAGCGAGCTCGTCATCGGTCAGCTCGCTGACCAGCCGGCCGTTCAGCCAGTACTGCCCGCTGGTGGGTGTGTCAAGGCAGCCGATCAGGTTCATCAGGGTCGATTTGCCGGACCCGGAAGGCCCCATGATGGCCACGTATTCTCCACGGACGATGGAGAAGGAGACACCGCACAGGGCGTTCACCTGGATCGCTTCCATGTCGTAGGTCTTCCACAAATCCTGCGCCAGGATAACAATGTTTTCCGGCGAAGGCGCCTCCGCCCATTGCTGAGAGGTGCCGGCTTGCGATTGGGCTGTCGAATAAGGTTCCATGGCTTTAGTCCCGAATCTCCTGATGTATTCTCCGGCGAGGCAGCGCGCTTTCTGCGATTACGATGACGGTGGCTGGCCGGCGGTCTTGACGCTGTTGTCAACCTTGATCTTGGTGCCGTTCTTCAGGGTGCGGAGCACCTGGTAACTGCCGGTGACAATTTCCTCGCCGGGCTCGATGCCGCTGAGCACTTCAACGTTCATGGTGCCCATGATTCCGGTCTTGACAGGCACGAAATCGGCCTTGCCGTTGCGGACCACAAACACGCCCTGGATTTCCTTCTTGTTCGCGGCATTCTGGGCTGCCGTTGGCTCCGCGGCCAGCGCCTTGCCCTTGGTATTCTCCTTCTTCTCACGGTCAAGCTCGCCCTGGGTGCGCACCGTCAGCGCCTGAATGGGGATGGTGATGGCGTTCTTCCGGGTGGCCGTCGTGATCTTTGCGGTGGCCGAAAGGCCGGGGCGCAGGCCGGAGGGTGGATCGTCAAGCGTAACGGAAACGGTGAAATCCTTGGCCTCGCCTGAACTGGAGGCAGTGCTCTGGCTGCTGCTGGTGGTGGTCTGCCCGGAAGTGGAACTCAGGGCGCTCATCCCGATTTCGGTGACGCGGCCTTTGAATTTTTTGTCAGGGATCGCATCCACGGCAACTTCCGCGGGCTGGCCCATCTTGATCCCCAGGATATCCGTCTCATCCACGTTCACCACAGCGTTGATGACGGAGAGATTCGCGACCTGGAAGAGCGCGCTGCCGGAAGTGTTCTGGATGCCGGGCACCACGTTCTCTCCCTCATGGACCGGCAGATAAGTAATGACGCCGGCAAAGGGCGCTGTGTAGATGGTCTGGTCGCGCTGGTTCTCGATGCCCACCAGTTGCGCCTGAGCCTGCAGGACGCGGGCATGCGACATATCGCGGTTATAAGTGGCCTGGCTCAGTTGCGCCTTGGCTTGCGCCACCTGCGCTTTTGCGGACTCGACCGCGGCGTCCGCAACCTGATAAGTGCTGAGGGCCTGGTCGAAAGTCTGCCGGGAAATCAGGTCCTGCTTGAACATCTGCTGCGAGCGCGAGAAATCGTCCTTGGCCTGCTGAAGCTTGGCCTGCGCCTGAGCGAGGTTGGCCTGCGCGGTTTGCAGGCTGGCGTTGGCGGAACGGACAGATGCCTCCTGCACCTGGGAGTCGGCGCGAGCTGATCTTAAGGCCGCCTGCTGGGCCTTGACGCCGGCCTCCTGCTGGACATCTTCTGTGCGAAGCAGGAGCTGCCCTGCCTTGACCTGGTCTCCCTCTTTCACCAGGATTTCAGTCACTTTGCCCATGGAGTTGGCGTTGACGGTGGCAAACTTGTCTGGAGGCGGCTTGATTTCTCCCGAGGCGGTCACGATCGCGTCCAGGTCCTGCCGGACCACCTTGCCGGTTTGAACCGTCACCAGGCCGCGGTGGCTCCAGGAGATTCCTCCGACTACCAGAGCGATGAGGAACACCACGCCCAGGATGAGGAACAATACCTTCTTCTTTTTGGAGAGACCCCGCTTGGCGCGCCCAATCCGGGGGCCGCGTGGGATCTCAGTTTCCTCTGCTGGGGATTGGCCGATATGGCCAATCTTGATTTCGGTAGTTTGACCCATAGTAACCTTCTCAACTGATCTCTTCTGGTCCGTGGAGATCGGGTTCGATTTCGGCTGGCGGGGTGTCCCTCCCCTCCTTATTGGGGCAGCATAAGCTAGGTAACAAGAATCAATCCTAGTATCATTATACGTTCCAGGGGTAGAAAAGGTTCCAGCCGGATTTCAATCTGCGCGCCGTAATTTTCCCTTGGGGAGCGGCGCTTCCGCACTGGTTCCGGGTGGTTTGGGGCTGGGATTTATGGCACAGCCCAAGTCCGTGGTGGGCCCCACCCATACCCATATTCAATGTGCAGGAGGAGGAAGGCCAACCAGGGCCTAAGAGGCAGGGAATCTGCTCTCGGGCACTGTTGAATTTGCCAGTTTTCCCAGACCACCTTCAAGCCCGGAGTTTCATCCATCTGGTGATGCGCTCAAATACATGCTTACATTGATTCTAAAGGCGGGGAATTGGTTGACTTTCTCGTTTTCGAAAAATACAATGACTGTTATCGACACTCCGAGGCGGAGGGTAAAGAAGTGCAGTTGGGGACAGGAGTTCGTGGCTCCCGGAAACTCAATAGCCGAGTTCATTGGGTAGCGGTGTTGCTGATTGCGGCGACCGCGCTGGGCATAAGTGCATTTCCCGCTTTTGCCGGCAACGACAAAGACAAGAAACAAGAGGAAAAGCTGACCAAGCAGGAGCGCCGGCGCCAGAAGGCTATTCAGAAGGAAATGGAGAGCCCGTACAAGAAGTGGATCAGCGGGCCCATCGGCTACATTATTACGCCGGCGGAACGGGCCGCTTTCAAGAAGCTGGCCACGGACGAAGAACGCGACCAGTTTATCGAAGAATTCTGGCGGCGCCGCAATCCCACACCCGGCTCACCCGAGAATTCGTTTAAAGAAGAGTTTTACCGCCGCATTGCCTATGCCAATGAGCATTATTCGTCGGGCATACCCGGCTGGCGCACCGATCGCGGCCACATCTACATCATGTACGGCCCGCCGGATGAAACGACCACGCACCCGACCGGTGGCACCTATGTCCCGAGTCCGAATGAGATGCCCTATTCCGGACCCGGCGCCGCCACGACCATGACGACCTACCCGTTCGAGGATTGGACCTACCACTACATCCCCGGAATTGGGGAAAACGTGGAGCTCGAGTTTGTGGACCCGACAAGTACAGGCGAATATCATTTGACGATGAACCCCTGCGAAAAAGACGCCATGGCGAATGTGCCGGGCGATATGACGGGATGCCAGGGAGGAGTTTCCATCGGGTCGATCTGGAATCCCAATCTGGTGATCAACCCCAACCAATTGGGTGGAGGAAGCGGGAGTGGCAGCAGGAACAGCGCCATGGTGACCTCCAACATGATGGGTTCGCAATATGACGAGTTTAACCGTTTGGACCTTTATTCGAAAATCTTCCAGGCGCCGGCCGTCAAGTTTAAAGACCTGCAGACCATGGTGACTTCAACAGTCACCTCGCAACTGCTGCCCTTCAGCGTCCGGACCGACTTCCTCAAGATCACGGATGACATGGTCCTGACGCCGATCACCGTCCAGGTGCCGAATCGTGAGATGCAGTTTGAAAATAAGGATGGCGTGATGAATGCCGTTCTTGACGTCTACGGGGAACTGACGACGATTGGCGGAAGAATTGCCGACACCTTTGAGCAAAGTGTGGCCGTCTCCGTTCCTCAGCATGATTTTCAGAATTACGTGAACCAGAAGTCGGTTTACCAGAAAGCGGTGTATCTGCACCCTGGACGTTACAAACTGAGCGTAGTGATCAAGGATAACCACAGCGGGCATATGGGCTCGCAGAATATGGGAATCATCGTGCCGCAGTTTAGCGATGGAAAGCTGACCAGCAGCTCGCTGATCATGGCGGACGAGATCCAACCGCTGCCGACGAGCGAAGTCGGGTCCGGACCATTTGTGATTGGGGGAACGAAAGTCCGGCCCAGCGTGAATCAAGTCTTTACACAGACCCAGAATCTTGGTATTTACATGCAGGTCTATAATCTGGGTCTTGATCCAAAGACGCACCAGCCGTCTGCGAATATCGACTATGAGATTTCAAGAGACGGCAAAACGGTTTTGGACCAGACGGAGTCCGCGGCCAGCATCAAGGACGCGTCGGAACAGGTTACATTGGAAAAAACGATGCCAGCCAAGCTGCTGAAGCCTGGCAAGTACACGCTGCGGATCAAGATTACGGACAAAGTGAAGAACCAGACGGAAACCCAGACGACGAATTTCCAGGTTGAGGGATGATGTCCGGGTTCTAATTCCGAGTGGATAGCCGGGACAAATAACCTTAAGAAAAGGTCAGGTCGAGGCATCATGCAACGCTCGAAATTTGTAAGGCGAGGAGCCGAGTTATTGTCCGCCGGGGCATTTCTCTGCGCCTTTCTGGCAGCTCCCCAGGCGCTTGGAGCGCAGTACGGCAGGGTTTCGGGGAAGGTAATGGACAGCACCGGGAACCCGATTATGGGCGCCACGGTCCTGTTGAGCGGCCCCGGGGTCGATGCTTCAAGCGGCCTGCTGGAAGGATCGCTCAACCGGGTCTTTACGGACGCTCGAGGCAATTTTACAATCAACCGCGTCGCTCCCGGTTGGTATTCTCTGCAGGTCATCTCCCCGGCCAAACTGCCGGGGTTCCGGGACAAAGTCCAGGTCAGGGCCGGGTCAACAACGCGGGAGGCGTTTGCTCTCGGCGATGTCCTTTCAGGGATTCACCTGGCGCATCCCGTTAACGATCTTCGCGCCTGGGGTCAGGAATGGAAATGGATCCTTCGGACCTCCGACTCAACCCGCCCCATTCTTCGCTACCAGAAGGCCAAACAGGATCGCCGGAAGGCTGCTGAACATACCCCGCTCCCCGCCAAACGGATGGTCGCCATGATCCCCGGAAATGCCGGGAATGATGGTACCTCTCAAGACTCCGGCACGGGTACCGTAGTGGCCTACCTGCATCCTCTCGATGCGAATTCCGATGTCCTGGTGGCGGGTTCGATGAACCCCAACAGCGTGGATGGCTCGTCCGTGATCACCGATTATCGAAGAGGCTTCCTTAACCGGGACCACGAAGAAATCAGCCTGGCAGTGCATCAGTTCAACATGGGAGGGGTTGGCAGTGACGTTTCTGCCATGGACGGCGAGGGATTGCCCCTGTCCCGAGGGATGGTTTTGCGCTATGTGCAGACCCGGAAGCTTTCCGACGCCCTGACGCTGACGGCGGGATTTGAGATGAAGTATCTTAATTCCACCAGCGACGCCAGCGGCGGCAATCCGGAGATTGGCTTGGCTTATGTCCTTGACCCCTCGACGGTGTTGAGCGTCAGCTACGGCGGGGGCAACCTGGACCAGCCGGACACCATGTTGCAGCGGATTGGCGACCTCAACAGTTTCCCTCAAATCACCATGCGCAATTTTCGACCGCGGCTTGCGACAGCCCGGCACGCAGAAGTCCGGGTGCAACGGAAGCTTCGTAATGGGTCGCGGCTGGAGCTTGCAGCCTACCATGACGAATTCCAGGACGTGGCGGTCTGGGGTGTGGGTGGGGTCCAGGCGCTGAAAAATTCATCACCGGCCGGCAGCATCCTAATGACCCCTTCCGGAGACCGGGCTGTCCTGAATGCGGGCGGGTACGGATCCTCCGGGGCGGAGGTCGCGTACGCGCAGCAACTGGGGCAGCGCGGCCGGGTGAGCGTCATGTATGCTTTTGGCAGCGCCATGGCACTGGACCCCTCAGCAGAGTCTGGCAGCGCGGTCCCTGTGGACGCAGCAAATCTTCCCGACTTCCTGCGCTCGGAATTTACGCAGTCCGTCTCGGGCAGATATTCAACCTATATTCCGGGTTTGAATACGCAGATTATCAGTTCGTATAGCTGGCTTCCCGCCGGGCGCATCACCCTTGTGGATTCTCTCGGGCAAAGCAGAATGGAATTTCAGCCATTCCTGGGGCTGCAGGTGCGCCAACCACTTCCCAAGATTGATATGCTTCCCGTGCGGATTATCGCTATAGCTGATTTCAGGAACCTGCTGAACCAAGGGGGCGTTTCCATCCGGCAGGCTAACGGAAGGTCTGTCTTGCTCACCCCAGCGTATCGCACCATCCGGGGTGGGTTTGCAGTACAGTTTTGAGATCTTCTCCGGGAGCTTGACTCTTTTCTTTAGATCGAGTTAAGACCTCCGTCTCGTTGTTCGCGGACATTATAAGTAGGCCATCAGACGGATACGAAAGAAGGAGTATTCCAGTTTTCATACCAGGTATTCCAAATTTCATAGCGTTTGCTTTCAGCAAGGCAGGAAGAAGCGCTGGAAATCGCGAGATCGGCTGAAAGGCAAAGGGAAAGACCGGGATTATGGTAAGGAACTTGATTTGCTGGGAAACTCCAGCAATTGCTTGTTTTGTTCCGGGATAGAACAGGTTCGATGAGCGTAAGGGCCCCATATCGCTTCTTAACCCTCCTGCTCGCAATCGTGAGCGTGACGCTTGTTATTTTTGCCTTCCTGAACCTTCAACAGAGGAGAATTTACCAGCTTCCGACCGACGGTGTTTCATGGGTCACAACCCCCCAGGGACTGCGGGCGTGGAGTGTGGAGAATAACTCGCCCGGAAAGCGGGCGGGGATTGCTGCCGGCGACATTCTGGCATCGATTGACGGCCACTCTGTTAAAACGACGGCTGAAGCAAGCCACGCCATTTTTGAAAGTGGCGTATGGTCGCGGTTGACTTACGACCTGGTCCGGCAGGGCGAGTCGATCGAGACCAGCGTGGTTCTCGCTCCAGTAAGCAGATTCGGCGGCCTGCGCAGTTTTCTGGAAATTGTGGGGTTCCTCTATCTCCTCATTGGGGCGTTCGTTTTTCTGCGGCGGTGGTCGGCGTCCAAATCATTGCACTTTTACCTTTTCTGCCTGGCCTCATTTGTCCTCTATTGCTTCTCCTATACGGGCAAGCTAAACCTTTTTGATTCCGCGGTTTACTGGCTGAACGTGACGGCGATGCTGCTGCAGCCCGCCCTGTTTCTGCATTTTTGTATCACTTTTCCGGAGAAACCCGGATGGGTAGAACGGCGGCCCTGGCTGGCGCCGGCCCTCTACGCGCCGGCTGCGGTCTTGCTGGCGTTCCACGCCGTGGTGATGACAGGGCTCGTCACTTTACCATTGCCCGCTCTTTCCCTCCGCTGGCTTCTCGACAGCCTGGAGATGGGCCTTCTGGGGATCTATTCTGTGGCTGGAGTTGCTTTCCTCTTCCGCTCGTACCGCCGGGCAGACACTCCACTAGCCAAACAGCAGTTGAAGTGGGTTACCCGGGGAGCCGCGCTGGCGGTGGTTCCCTTCGCTGCTTTTTACGCTATACCTTACTTCCTCGGGATGGGGTTGATCCCGGGCCAGTGGATGAAGCTCTCCGTCTTTTCTCTGGTGCTGCTGCCCCTGACGTTCGGATATGCCATTGTCCGTTACCGCCTGATGGATGTGGACATGATCTTCCGCCGGGGAATCGCTTATGCACTGGCGACGGCGGCGATTATCGGATTTTACTTTGGCCTGGTCTTTCTGTTTGCCGATTTCTTCCGCAACAATGAGCTGATTACCACCCAGGGCGGATGGCTTCTGGCCATTGTGGTGACGGCGCTGCTGTTCCAGCCCATGGTCACACGAATTCAGATGCGACTCGATCGCTTCTTTAACCGCGAGCGCTACGACTACCGGAGGACGCTGCTGGAATTTGCCCGTGATCTTGGTTCAGAGGTCCATGTGGATTCTCTGTTGGACCAGACAGTCGAGCGGCTGGCTGAGACATTGGAAGTTGACCGGGTCGCGGTATTTCTTGCTTCTGATTCCGGAGAGTTGTGCCTGGCCAAGTCCCGCGGCCTCACCTTTGCGGACGACCTCAACCTGAGCTTCCTCGATTCGCGGCATATGGCGGGAGGGAAGGGCTACCTGTTTTTCGAGAGCGTGAAGCATCCTCCTGCTGATTCGCCTTCAGCCCGGTTGACGATTGAAAGGCTGGGCATGCACTACTATCTGCCCTTGAGGGTGAAGGGAAGCACGCTCGGCTATCTGGCACTGGGCAAGACCCATGACGATGATTTTCTCTCGAGCGAGGACGTTGACCTGCTGCAAACGGTTTCCGGCTACATCGCCATGGCCATCGAGAGTGCGCGGCTTTACGAATCTCTGGAGCGCAAGGCCCTGGAACATCAGGCACTCAAGGACTTCAGCGAAAATATCATTGAATCCATCGATGTTGGGATCGTGGCCTGGAACCCGGAGCAGTACATCGAGTCGTGGAATTCTTCCATGGAGAAGTTGTACGGGATTCCAAGCGCCGATGCTGAAGGAAAGCGGCTGGCAGACGTGTTTGCGCCGGAATTGATTTCAGAATTGCCACGCCATTCCGAACCCTACCGGTCGTTGAATCTCTACAAGTTCCGCCTGAAGAACCCCGTGGGGCGTTCGCTGATTGTGAACCTTTCCACGGTGCCGCTGCTGGGCAAGGATGACCAGGTGATAGGCCGCCTGCTGATTATGAACGACCTCACCGACCGGGTGGAGCTGGAAGACCAGTTGGTCCAGGCTGAAAAACTTTCCTCCATCGGAGTGCTGGCGGCTGGGGTGGCGCATGAGGTCAATACACCGCTGGCAGTGATCACTTCCCAGTTGCAGATGCTGATGCGACAACTTCCCTCTGATGATCCTCACTCGCCCGTGTTGGAGAGGGTCGTCAAGCAGGGGTTCCGGGCGTCAGAGATCATCAATAACCTGCTGAAATTCTCGCGGGTCAGCGGAAGCGAACGAGTCGAACTTGAATTGAACAAAGTCATTCAGGAAACGCTCTCGCTGGTCGCCCCGATGCTGCGGTCTGCCAAGATCAATATGCAGACGGCTCTCGATTCGGACCTTCCCAACATTCATGGAAATACCGGCAAGCTGCAGCAGGTTTTCATGAACCTGATTATGAACGCCCGGGATGCGATGCCTTATGGCGGAGACCTGACCATAACCACCCGGGCTTTCGATTCCACGGTGTGCGTTGAAATTGCCGATAGCGGCGAGGGCATTGCCCCAGAAAATCTCCGCAGGATCTTTGACCCCTTCTTTACGACGAAAGCGACCAACCGCGGTACGGGACTTGGTTTGGCGGTGAGTTACGGCATCATTCGGGAACACTCCGGGAAAATCTATGTCGACAGTTCAGTCGGCCGCGGAGCATCGTTCCGCCTTGAATTCCCCGCCTCCAGGAAACCGGTCCATGTCCTCTAAAACAGCTTCCATCCTCATCATAGATGACGAGGCCGATGTCCTGTCGAGCCTCGATGACCTGATGCGGCTGGAAGGCTACCAGACGGCCACGGCATCCACCGCTGCGGCCGGGCTGGAGAAGCTGGGCAAACAGCCCTTCGACCTCGTTCTGCTCGACATCAGCCTTCCCGATTCCAACGGGATCGACGTTCTGCGGGCCATCAAGCGGGACTCGCCGGAACTTCCGGTGATTATGATCACCGCTTATGACTCGAGCCAGATCGCCTTCCAGGCTTCCCGCGAGGGCGCCGAAACTTACATCACCAAACCCTGGGACAATGGCAAGCTGCTGCTTGAAATCGGCAACCTGCTGGACCGCTCGCGGCTGCGGGTGGAAAACGTCCTGCTGCGGCGGGCGCTCAAGCGCTTCGGTCTTCCCAACGTCATTGGCAAGAGCGAGCGCATGCAGAAAATCTACGACCTGATTACGCAGGTGGCAGCCAGCCGGGCGACGGTGCTGATTACCGGCGAAAGCGGCACGGGCAAGGAACTCGTGGCCAAGACGATCCACGCCACAAGCCCCCGCGCCGACAAACCCTTTGTTCCGGTCAACACGGGCTCCATGCCCGTGGACCTGCTCGAGAGCACTTTGTTCGGGCACGTTAAAGGGGCTTTTACTTCGGCGATCGCCACGAAGAGAGGCCTGTTTGAGGTTGCCGACCAGGGCACTATCTTCTTTGACGAAATCGGGACGATCGGCGTGGAAACGCAAGCCAAGCTGCTGCGGGTGATCCAGGAGCGGGAATTCATGCGGCTGGGCGGAACGGAAAACATCAAGGTGGACGTCCGGATCCTGGCAGCCACGAACTCAGACCTGAAGCAAATGGTCCAGGCCAACAAGTTCCGCGAAGATCTGTATTACCGGCTCAACGTGATCACCGTAAACCTGCCGCCGCTGCGCGACCGCAAAGAGGATATCCCGCTGCTGGCGGACCATTTTCTGGCGAAGTACTGCAGCGAAAACGGGCGCGAAGGCCTGAGGTTTTCTCCCGAAGCCATGAAGCTCCTGATGGACCACGACTGGCCCGGTAACGTGCGCGAGCTGGAAAACGCCGTCGAGCGCGCCGTGGTGCTCGCCGGCGGATCCATCATCGGGCCCGAATCGTTGCCTGAACAGGTGCATGAAAACGGCCTGGAAAAAGTTCCGGCGTTCTCCGCCGCGCAGGTTGACGGACAGTCGCTGGTGGAGGTTGTTGAGGACTTCGAAAGAAGGGTCATCCTCGACATGCTCGCTCGCACCAACTGGAGCCAGACCGAAGCAGCCGACCGCTTCAAGATCCCGCTATCCACTCTGAACCAGAAGATCAAACGCCTCAGGATCGATGTGAAGCAATACCGCAAAGGCTGACGCCGTGCCGTGACTTCCGGAGCGCGGGCTGCGTACAAACAGAATCTTATCCCAACGCATTCCACTTCGTCGTTGGTCCTTTAACTTTCAGCGGAAAATCAGGAGGCCTGCCGGCATTTTATGAAAGTGCTGCGTTTGAAGAAACAGCAATAGCATCAGGGTGCCGTTATAGGCCAGGTGGAGCACAAAACTGGGGGTCACGGAATGCGTCACGCCTCGGACTATCGAAAACGTCAGTCCCACGACCAGAATCATGACCACGTTGTTCCAGGCGCCCCAGTATTCGGGAATGTGCAATCCTGCAAAAAGGATAGCGGTGGATATAATTGCAAACGTGAGCCCGCCGTGCTTCTCAAAAAAGGCAAACAGCAGTCCCCGAAACAGGAGTTCCTCCATGAAGGGAGCCACCAGAACGGCGAACCCTGCAATGGCATAAGCCGAGGCCGGGGAGTTGAACATCTTTTCGAGCGGGAATCCCTTTTTCTCCGGCAGCAGCGGAGGAAAGATCATCACAACCAGCGAGAGGCCCGCGCCACACAGCAGGTATCGCACCGTGCTGTGGGCCGACAAGCTCTTCCACTTCAGCGCACCCAAAAAGGAAGCCTTGTAGTAGAGCCTGATGAAAAGGTAGATATAGGCAAACAGAAGCAGGTACCAGATTAACTGGAGCGACAGCACAAAGGGGACGTTCGTCTGCAGCTTCACTAGGGGAATATCCCAGTGGAACAGGGGCTTCAGGAAGGCGTACCCGACAAACACCAGGATGTTTGCGGCCAGCAGCGAGAAAAATCCATACAAAATGAAAATCAGCAGATCACGAATGCGCCACTGTTCCGGCAGCGGCTTGACGTTTAATTCTACCGGCGGCTGCTCTGCCAGATTGCTCGTCACGTTGTTGAGTTCCGGGTCGGATTGAGAAGTCATAGGATTTGTTCCGCGCTGGACTGCAACTGCAGCAAAGACACACATCGTCCCTTACATGTAATTGCCTTGCCTGAAACGGTTCTAGATTTCCAGTGCCGGTGCGCCCGAACCGGAAGTGGTTCCCGGTTGCTGATTCAGGACCGCAGCCAAAGCCTGGCCCGTGAAAGAATTTTCAACGCACGCAACCTCTTCCGGCGTTCCCTGGGCGACGATGCGTCCGCCTGCCTCACCGCCTTCGGGGCCGAGGTCGATAATCCAGTCAGCCTGTTTGATGACGTCGAGGTGGTGCTCGATGATGATGACGGTGTTGCCCAAATCTGTCAAGCGGTTCAGGACCTCAAGCAACTGCTTGACGTCGTCAAAGTGTAAACCTGTTGTGGGCTCGTCCAGAAGATAAAGTGTCCGGCCGGTCTGGCGGCGGCTGAGTTCGCGGGCCAGCTTGATGCGCTGGGCTTCGCCGCCGGAAAGCGTAGTGGCTGCCTGGCCCAGATGAATATAGCCCAGTCCCACATCCTCCAGCGTCTGCAGTTTCTGCCGGATCTGCGGAATGTTTTCGAGAACGGGCAAGGCATCGCTCACCGTTGTGTCAAGCAGGTCCGCGATCGAGTAACCCTTGTACTTGACGGCCAGCGTTTCCGCGTTGTACCGGCGCCCATTGCAGACCTCGCACGTCACGTAGACATCGGGAAGGAAGTTCATCACAATGCGTCGCATGCCGTCGCCCTGGCAGGCTTCACAACGTCCGCCCTTGACGTTGAAGCTGAAACGGCCGGCGCGATATCCGCGCTCGCGCGACTCCGGCAGCATGGCGAAAAGTTCCCGCATGGGAGTGAAAACGCCCGTGTAGGTTGCGGGATTTGAGCGGGGTGTGCGTCCAATGGGCGACTGGTCAATCACGATGACCTTGTCAATCCGCTCAATGCCCGTCACCTTGTGATGCTGGCCTGGCTCATCGATGGCCCGGTAAAGCTTTTTGGCCAGAGCCCGGTAAAGGATGTCGTTCACCAGGGTTGACTTGCCGGACCCGGAAACGCCCGTCACCACGATCAGCAGGCCCAGAGGGAACTTGACGTCAATGTTCTTCAGATTGTTGGCGCGGGCTCCCAGCACGGAGAGCGATTTCCCATTCGGCGAGCGCCTTGCTCCCGGGACCGGGATGTGGCGGCGCCCGGAAAGGTACTGGCCGGTGAGAGAACTTTCGCAGGCGGCCACCGCTTCGGGCGAGCCGCTGGCCACCAGCGCGCCGCCATGCTTGCCGGCGCCGGGGCCCAGGTCAATTACGTAATCGGAGCGGCGAATAGTTTCTTCATCGTGCTCAACCACCAGCACCGTGTTGCCCATGTCCCGCAGCCGCTCGATGGTCCCCAGCAGCCGCTGGTTGTCACGGGGATGCAGCCCGATACTCGGTTCGTCCAGCACGTATAGGACGTCCCGCAGCTTGGACCCGATCTGTGTGGCAAGACGGACGCGCTGGCTCTCGCCGTTCGAGAGCGTTGCGGCGGACCGGTCCAAGCTCAGGTAGCTCAAACCCACTGTGGCCAGAAATTCAAGGCGGGCCGCAATTTCGTTCAGGATGCGCCGCGCCAGCAATTCCTCCCGCGCCGTCAGCCTGATGCGGGCGACGGTTTTTTGAGCTTCGCCGACGGGCAGCGCCGTGAAATCTGCAATAGATAGTCCTGCGATGTGGACAGCCAGGCTCTCAGGTTTCAGCCTCTTGCCATTGCACTGCGGGCAGGGCATTGCGGAAGTGTAACGGGCGAACCATTCGTGGTAACTTTCGGAGTCTGTTTCCTTGTACCAGCGTTCAAGCAGCGGAATGATCCCCGCGAACCCCTTGCCGCGCCGTGAGCCGCGCAGGCGCTGGCCATAGAGAATAAGATTCTGGATTTTGGCAGGAAATTTCTCAAAGGGTGTGTGGAGGTCAAAGCCATTCTGTTCGGCCAGGCGGGCCAGACCCCGCTGAAGAAATCGCGATCCCGATCCCGGGCCCAGCCCGCCGGCAAAAAGCGGCCGGGTCCAATCCACCACAACCTTTGCTGGATCAAAAGTGTACTGGCTGCCCAGCCCGCGGCAGGTCTCGCAGGCTCCATAAGGACTATTAAAGGAAAAAGAGCGGGGTTCAAGGGCAGGAATGCTGCTGCCGCAGTGCACGCAGGCCCACTCCTGGGAATAGAGATGCTCCTCGCCGTTCACCACCGCAATCTGAACAATTCCCTTGGCCAGCTTCATGGCTGTTTCGATGGAAGCTGACAGCCGGCTTTCAATTCCGGGTTTGACCAGCAGCCTGTCTACCAGCACCTCAATCGTGTGGTTCCTGCGCCGGTCCAGGCGGATTTCCTCATCAAGCTGGATCAACTGGCCATCCACGCGCACCCGGACGAATCCCTCCCGGCCCAGTTGCTCGAAGAGATTTCGGAATTCGCCTTTCCGGCCGCGCACGACCGGGGCAAGGATCATGATGCGCGGATTCCCGTCCTCTCCCTTTTCTTCATGCTGGAGCAACATGATCGACGCCACGATCTGTTCGGTGGTTTGCCGGGAAATGCCCCGGCCGCACTGATGGCAATGGGGTGTGCCGATCGTGGCATAAAGCAGCCGGAGATAATCGTAAATTTCAGTGATGGTCCCAACCGTTGACCGGGGGCTGCGGCTTGTAGTTTTCTGCTCGATGGAGATGGCGGGGCTCAGCCCTTCGACAGCGTCAACGTCCGGGCGCTGCAACTGATCCAGGAACTGGCGGGCGTAGGCGGAAAGGGTCTGCGCATAACGGCGCTGGCCCTCGGCATAAATGATGTCGAACGCCAGGCTCGATTTTCCTGAGCCGCTCAAGCCTGTCACTACGGTGAACCGGTTGCGGGGGATGGAAACATCGATGTTCCGAAGGTTGTGCTGGCGCGCTCCCCGGACTTTGATTTGCTTCAACATGGCGACACTGCCCCTCGGATGAGTTACGCGAGTTAAGGCCAATCTACCATCATAAATGGCAGTTCATTATGCCGTCAAGACAGCCAGGGCAGGCGTTTGGCCCAAAAAGAACGGGATGTGATAAGTGCTTTAATAATTAGGGATCAGCGGCGGTCTCCTCATGCCCGCAGGCCCAACCCGCAGGCACGCGGCGTGGGTCGGGTTCTATTCAGCGAACTGCAAATCCGGGTATTCAGTTTGGTCAGGTAAATGTGGCAGGATTCTGACGAGGCGGGGGGATTACTTAATCTTCGCCAGCCTCTTTTCCAGTTGGAAGGCTTTTGCGTTGAGTTCACTCAGGTGCTGGAGATCATTATCAGTGAGCGAGATGGCGTTCTGGATCTGGTCCAGCATCTGGCCGTTGAGCGAGCCGGAATCGCGTCCCCGGCTCGAATCCATCATTCCGCTCATGGTACGGAATTGGCTGGTGAGATTGCGGTACCGGTTGGCAATGGTGGTGAGATAAGACTCCCGGCGGCGGTCCAGGTCCTGAAGGCTGTTCAGGAGGTGCTCTTGTTCCGCGGCGCGCCGGGACCCTTCGCTGCTTTGAGACTGCAACCGGTCATTGATCTTTTGCAGGGAGGCGATGCGCTGGCTGGAACTCTGCAGGTCGGCCTGCGAGGAATTGAGTTCCTTTTGTACCTCGTCGAGACGGTTCTGGAGTCCGGCCTGCATTTCCTGGAAGCGCTGGGTGGAATTTTCGGCCGCCTTCTGGTTTTCTTCCCTGGAATTGGAAAGTTCCTGCTGGAGTTGAGCAATGCTGCCCAGTGCCGTTTTCAAATTCTGCGTAAGTTGCTGGATGGCCGCGTCTCGCTTTTGTAACTCGGCTTTAAAGTCCGTCGCGGGCCTGGGAGGCTGGTGAAGCGCCGCGGCAAGCCGAAGCTGGCTTTGCTGGAGGGCATCCCGGCTTTCCTGTAACGACTGCAGGGTTGTGTCCTGCTGCTTGCGCACTTCCGCAAGCTTTTGGGACTGATGGAGAATGACGACGATCGCAGCCACCAGAGCGACCCCAAGGCCCGAAACCACTGCAATGTTCAAGCGCCGCATGGGCTATATCTTACTCCACTTTAGGACGGAAATGGGGGCGCCAGGATAGTTGCAGTGCTCCGTTTCCGCAGGATGCTTTCAGGCCGACTTGCAGGTCGCGGTGGTCTTTGGACGGAACAGACAGAATGAGGTTCCACCCGCTGGTGATTCTGGCGAAGGCTGCGGAGATGGCCTGCGGGATCTCGGGGATGGAGCGGCAAACCACCGTCATCCCGCCCATATTTCGTGAGAGGGTATCCAGCCCGTTTTGATAGGCTACATCAAGGTCGTCGCTGTGGTAATGGAGGTGGACCACGAACAACGGCGCTTCCAATGACCTGAAATGCCGCTCCAGCTTGGAGATCTTCTCATTAATCAGCACATCCCGGAAACGCCGGCTGAGGTCGTGCGTATCGCTGGGGTTAATGACCGGGTCGGTGTAGTCCTCCCGGTAGCTGTAGATGCTTCCGTCGGTGATATAAAGCACCGAAACGCGCACCGGCGACTTGCGAATCATGGCGTCAGCCAGTTCGAGCGATGGGCGGACCGTATCGAGCAGGCCTGGAGTACCGCTGCTGGAAAGGGAAGTAATGACGGCATCCACCTTCTGCCGGTCCGGGGTGGGGTCAACCAGAACGTGCAACCCGTCCTGGGCCCTCAATACACCAATCCATACATTACCGGGGAGCCTGGAAATGATGCTGATCACGGCCTGCTCGGCGTCATCAATCCGTGAAATATCGCCGGTAAGATCAAAAACGATCAGGATGATCTGATCACTGTCTGGCGCCAGCTTTTCAGTAACTTTCGTCGGCCTGCCATTGAGCGTCGGGTCGAACGCAGGATTCTTTGCGCACTCGCCGTGATCAATCCACGCGGGAATAGAGAATGTGCCGGGCTTCTGCGCCTGCGCGTGCGCGGACGCGAAAGCGCTGAAGAGAAGGAAGAGGAGCGTGCTGACGGTGATTCGCATCAGAAACTTACTATCAGACCAAGCTGGATTACGCGCCCGCCTTCGGAGCCAATAATCCTTCCGGCATCAATGTTGGGCGCGCTCGCCGGACCGATGACCGTGTCGGGATAATTCCAGTTTGCATGATTGATGAAGTTGAAGGCTGTAACGTTGAAGTCGAATGAAGTGCCGCCCACCGGCATGCGCTTGTCCAGGCTGACGTCCATGCTGTTCCGGCCGGGCCCCAAAAGACCCGCCATCGTCCTGGGACCGTTTCCCAGCGTGAAATCCGGCGGCTGTGCGAAAGCTGCAGGATTGAACCACTGCGCAGGGCCGGGATTCTGAACACGCGGATCGACGCCGGGCACGACGTCGACGTAGAGGCTGGAAATCACGCTGCCGGTGTTGTTGAACTCGGGCTGCATCGCCAACGGCCTGCCGTCGTTCCAGTACGCCATGCCGCTGATGGACCATCCGCTCACGATGGGACGCCCCCAGCCGGCGAAATCGAGCAGAGGTTTTCCAGTGCCAAAGGGCAGGTCATAGATATAGCTGAGCTGAAGGTATTGCGGCGTGTTGTAGGACGTTGCCGACCAGTCATTGCCGAGGTTAATCAGGTCCTGATTACCGTAGGGACCGGAATAATTGTCGTACTGGCTCGAGTATTCGTATGTGGCGGAGAGTGACAGTCCGTAGGACTCGCGCTTCTGGACCTGGATGTACCCGGCCTTGCGCTGGTAGCGGCCGGCAGGATAAAGGCCGTAAAGTTCGAAGCCTTTGAATTGCGGGTAGGGTTGCAATGAGAGACGAAACGCTTCGTCATTCAACCTGTCGCGGTAACTCAGATAGCGCGGGTTGATGGCGATGGGGGTGGTGGTATCGCCGCCAACCAGAATATCTCTGCCCGCGCTATAGTCTGTTCCCACTGTGATGACCATTGAAAAGGGCATCTGGCGCTCGACCGAAAGCGATGCAGACCGGTAAACGGGGACCCGCCCGGTCATATCCACGTAATCAGCGACGGTGTTATCGGCAGCAGAAGGGCTGAGGTCCGGCAGGGGCGTGGCCAGAGGAGGAATTCCGCCCGTCAGATCGACCGCCGGGGAGAGTTGGTTGTTGGTGGATGTGAAGGTTTGCCGGGCATTAAATCCCTGGGTGCCCCACTGACCGTTATAGACCGGCATGTGCCCGTGCCAGTGCCGGTAGGAGGCATGAACCCCCGTTTTGGAATCACCGCCCGGGTTCCATGCCAGGCCCACCGTATAGTCGAGCTTGTCGCTGGCAGGCCGCAGCCCTCGCGGGATGGGGCCGCGGCCCGCGAAGACAAGCGCGCCGTACCGAAGGGTTGCGGGATCAAGCGCCCAGGGATCGATGGTGCTTTGCCGGTCGTATTTTTCCACCCGCGGCGTGTGCCGCTGGAAGTCAAAGTCGAGGCTAACCGTAAGAGTTTTTGAGAACTGATACCTGTCGCCACCGGAAATAGATTGGGAGGAATTGCGAAAATATGATGGGGACGTGATGACCGTTCGCTCCGCGTACTGCGGAAGACCGAGGATAAAGCTGGCAAAAGAATCGCCCGTGTTGATGATGCCGGGCAGACTCGTCAATCCCGTGGAGAACTGGAAGTACCCGGAAGGGTATTGCGGCGTGTAGGAGTTCACCTGATAGCGGTCGGCCGTGAAGGCCAACTGGAGTGAATGCTTCCCCTGCTGTGTGGAGATCGAATCCTGCACCTCCACCAGATTATGGGCATTGTGTGAATTGGGAAAGGCTGTCCCCATTGAAAGATAAGTATCCGCCAATTGATAGACGGGGAAGGGGCTCTCTTCGCTGCTTCCCGCCTGGGTGGCATTTGATTCGGCGGTTAAATTGACCGCGTTGACGGTCCGTGAAGTAGCCGTAAAGACATAACCGATTTCGGCCCGCCAGCGCAAATAATGCTGGTCGGGAGCGGTGGGACTCGCATCATTGGGAAAGTATTTTGGGGCGGTGACGAATCCGTTGGAAACGGCTGTTTGAAAACTCAGCCGGTGCCGTGTGCCGATGGATTGATCGACCCGCGCGATAATACCATCGGCGGTGTCATACTGGGGCGCGTTGACAAAGTAATTGTTTTGAAAAAAAGGCCCGACATGCGCGTTGGGCAAGGGATAGAAAGACAGCGCATCCTGGACTTTCGGCGTCAGCCGGGCGACCGGGATGATGTTGCCCGGGAACGGCGAGCGAAGGTATTGAAGGTTGCCGGTGGTGACTGGAAGAGAAGGGTCATACGCCGGATTCGGGGTTGTCGTCGCCAGGTCATAGATAATCAGCGGGTCGCCGGCCTGGTCCACCGTTTTGGAAAAGTCCCCGTTGCGCTGGGCCGCTGTGGGGATGGTGTGCAGCGACGCGCGCGAAATGGTTTCGCGCACACCTTCATAGGAGAGCGTAAAAAAGGTGTTTTGCCCGTTGTTGACCAGGCGCGGAACGACGAAGGGCCCGGAAATATTGAATCCGAATTGATTGCGGTGAAGCGGCGACTTTGTTCCGCCATTCTGATTCACTTCGTGAGGGATGGCATCAAGCGAGTCATTCCGAAAATATTCATAAAGACGCCCGTGCCATTGCATCCTGGGGCCAAATTGCTTCTGCGCCGACGGCGGACTGTCGGGCCGTATGCCCCATTTGCCCGTCAGAACCTTGAACTCTTGCGTGGCGCGAGTGAGCGGCGAGGTTTGCTCAAGGGGCTGTTCAGGATTCTTTTGGGTGCCGGATGAGGAATACGCTGCTGGAACGCCTATGATGAGCCCTAGAAGGGCGTAGACAAGAATCTTCATTTCGGGCTCTCACAAACCGGAAATTATATACCTCGGCGTGGTGTTGTGACAACCCTCCGGATGGATTTGCAGTTGGGAGCTTGTTGCAGGATGACGTTGCGGCGCCGTCAAATTTGATGATGATCGAGTGCGCGGAAAACGATGACGAATTGTGTGCAGCGCCCGCTCTGAACCGGGCCTGGCCGGAAGCGAGGGGTGGT
>DATEKC010000104.1:0-14146 GCA_035277665.1 Terriglobia bacterium | reverse complement strand
CAGCATGTTTTACGTGGCCTATTTCAAATCGGACACTAAGGGAGCGCCGCGCCCGCTTACTTTCCTTTACAACGGCGGTCCGGGATCGTCCACCGTGTGGCTGCACATGGGGGCATTCGGACCGAAGCGCGTCATCACCGCGGACGACAGCCACACTCCGGCCGCACCCTATCGCGTGGTAAACAACGATTACAGTCTGCTCGACGTGAGCGATCTGGTGTTTGTGGATGCCCCCGGCACCGGCTTCAGCCGCATCGCGGGCAAGGACAAAGAGAAAGCCTTCTACGGCGTGGACGAGGACGCCTGGGCGTTTGGCGATTTCATTTCCCAGTTCCTCTCCAAGTACGCACGCTGGAATTCGCCCAAGTATCTGTTCGGAGAAAGCTACGGCACCACGCGCTCCGCCGTTCTCAGCAATCTTTTGGAAACTGAACGCGATGTTGACGTGAACGGGGTGATTCTGCTCTCGCAAATCCTGAACTTCTCCCTGAACGCAGATTTCCCCGACATCAATCCCGGGGTTGATGTGGCCTATGAACTCAATCTCCCCACCTATGCGGCGTCGGCGTGGTACCACCACAAGCTGCCCGGCGCGCAGCGTGAACTCGAGCCTCTGCTGCAGGAAGTGGAACACTTCGCCATGAACGACTATGCGCTGGCGCTGGCGGCGGGCTCCTCCCTTCCCCTGGACCAGCGCCACGCCATCGCGGCCAAGCTGCATGACTACACCGGCCTTCCCGTCGCCTACATTGAGAAGGCCGATCTGCGCATCAATGGCGGCGAATTCGAGAAGAACCTGCAGGACGCGAGCAATCTGACCACCGGCCGGCTGGACACGCGCTTTTCCGGACCGGCCATGGATCCGCTCAGCAAAGCGGCCGAGTATGATCCGCAATCGGCGGCCATCTCCTCCGCTTATGTGTCCGCGTTCAACGACTACGTGCGCAAGGATCTGAAGTTCGGCGAAAACCGCGAGTACAAGCCGGAAATTGAGCTCTTCCGCTTTTGGAGTTTCAAGCACAAGCCTCCCGGAGTCCCGTTTGCTTTACCGGGAGCCACCAACGTGATGCTCGACCTGGCCACCGCCATGAAGTACAACCCGCAGCTCCGAATCCTGCTCAACGCCGGCTATTTCGACCTGGCCACCCCGTTTTACGAGGGTGTTTACGAAATGGAACACCTGCCCATTCCGCTTGATTTGCAGAAGAATATCGATTTCAAGTTCTACAAGTCCGGACACATGGTCTACGCCCACGAAGCTTCCCTGAAGGCGATCCACGACAACGTGGCCGAGTTTATCCGCAGCAGCGAAAATTCCAAAACCAGGGGGGTGGCCCAGCGGTAAGGCGAACACTGCGCATCCAGGAAGAAGAGATAAGACTGGATTTTCGGCAGGTGGTCCACGCAAGCGCCTTTTGCTGGAGTGGGATGGTCACAGATTCCGCTCGTGCACGTTTTGCCGTCACCCCACTCCAGCCAACAGCAGGCTTGAGCGGTCCACCGATCCAGATTCTGCCGAAATGCTGGCAGGGCGCCCACCGCTGTTTGTCACCGTCGCTGCTATCCATTTAATCTGATTGAGCCCGGAAGCGCATGGGGTCCGGTGATCCTCCCGGTCTTCAAAACCGGCGGGAGGCGGGTTTGCCCGTCTTCGGTGGGTTCGACTCCCACTCGCTTCCGCCATTTGTTTTCAAGTGGTTACACTGACAACATCTATTTGATTGAAAAGCTGGTTCGCAAGTTCGTGACCCGAATTGTGATAAAAGTGTGATAAAAGCGGTCGAGAAGGTTTGATTTGCAGGGGGCCGCTCCTGACCTCCGACTTCAAGTTCACTCCTGCAGGCATCAAGGTCTCCAGTGCGAGCTAAAAAATCTGTGCACATTCTCTGCCTTCCAGAGTCCAGACTTCAATCACTTAGGGGGACAGAACGGGCGGGCGAGAAGTATCAGGTTTTCGCTCCACGCTGTAGCCCTTCAGTCGAACGACTAGCCCGACGCCTGCCTTCCAACATTCTTGGGTTGCGGACCACAACGCGGCCACCGTATCGCGATTACCGTTGAGGGCTGCCCCGACAACCCTACCTACTCACAATCCAGTGACTTTCGATCCGCCGAGGTCCGGACGTTGTGTAACATCGACAGCGAGGAGCCGAGGAGAACATGAAACCATACTGTTTTGTACTCATGCCATTCGGACAGAAAAAGGACGAAAGCGGGAAGGTGGTGGAGTTCGACGAGATCTACAACCAGGTGATTCACCCGGCAGTCGAATCAGCAAACCTCCTATTCACGCAGATGAAGAACTTGCAGGCGGGATCATACATAAACCCATGTTTGAGCGCCTAATGTTGTGCGATTACGCTGTAGCAGACTTAACGACCGCCAACGCAAACGTCTTTTATGAGCTTGGCGTACGGCACGGCATAAGGCCACACTCGACTGTGTTGATGTTCGCAAAAGGCATGCGGCTCCCGTTTGATGTGGCTCCTGTACGTGCGCTTCCGTATGAGCTGACGAGCACTGGAAAGCCGAACGCTGTGGATAACGTTCGGGCTGAGCTGAAGAAACGCCTGGAGCAATGCAGAGATCCTCAAGAAGACAGTCCGCTGTTTCAGTTGATTGCGGATTGCCCGCGACCCGACATCTCTCGGTTAAAAACGGATACGTTCCGCGATTTAGTCGAGTATTCGTCGAAATATAAGGCGAAGCTAAAGACAGCTCGTTTGTCGGGTGCCAATGCTGTCCGGGATGCACGAGCAACTTTTGGCCACACGCTGACGAGAGGCACGTACTCACCCATCGAGCAGGAAAGCAATGGCACGCCCGAATTGTAGCGGATGAATGTTACGCGATCCGGGGCGTATGCACTCGCAAAAAGCTGAGCAACTGCCGAATGTGTGTCCTGATCATCGACGTCAATGATCTGTGCTGAACCAGCTGCTATTAAGACTTCCAGTTCTTTGGGGACGCTGAGCTTCGGGTTGGAGAAGTAGTCGGTTGCGGGGGTTCCTTCCGGTGGGCTTACGGCCTGCAACGGCATCAGTTGTCCTTGCTGGAGCCTTACCGAGAACTTCGGTTCCGTACCCATGATCGCTGCGCTTACCCTAAACCGACGCGGCTTCCTGTGGTGTTCAAAAGACACTCCGAACCGCACCATGTAGTGCGCGTATTCGGTAAGCAAACGCTTCAACTGTGGTCAGAGACGCGTTGAAGTTTCCGACTGATTGCAAACATTGGCATGCCGGTAGTAACACCGCGAAAGAAGCTGTCGATCTCCTGAGGGTGCCTGCGTTCGTACTCAGCCAGTTGGTATTTGAGTCTGGCGGTCTGGTCCAAAAAAACTTTGTCCGAGGCAAGGAGCCTCAATCTCTGCCATTGAGCGCTGCGGCCGGCTCTCAGCATCCTGTCATGCTCGGGTGAAAGCTCTACTTTTGGCCGCGCGCCCCTACCCTTGCTACTTCCCTTAGTCGTCGCCGACGTGTGCCGATTGTGCATTCTCTTCTGCTGTTGCACGCCGCAAAGCTCAGTTTCTAAAGAGAAAACCCGAATCATTCACCTGATCCGGGCCTAACTCCAACAGCTATGCATGCGGCTTTTTACCCGTTTTCTTTCCTCAACTTTGCCCACCTTGCCTTCTGTACGGCTGCAATTCGCCTTCTAGCACTCGCTGACATGTGGCGCTGCTGGCCTTCTCCCGGCTTTACGCCTACCGCGTCCACCTCCACGGCTGTTCAGGCGGGTAAGTGCGTTGAGGGCGGCATTGATGCGTTCCCGGCTCCTTCTCCAAACGGCTGCGTTCTGAGCGCAATTCCCTGACGGCTCTATTGAGCGTTCCCATTGTTCTCCTCTGTTCTGAGCCCCAATTGTACAAGACAGACTGCGGAGACACTCGCGACCGGAACAGTTCACGGCTATTACATTGCCAAAACCACCAAACCACTCAGGCATAGGAACTGGAGTCCCAGGTATCCTTCGAAACCTAACCCTCCACACGGTCCCATTCGCTCATGGCGCTCCGGCCGAATGAAGTTTCTCCGTTATCGGACGTCGGATCTTCGATATCGGGTATACAGCAATGCGGCTGTGGTCACCGGCCGGCTGGAGCGAATTCGCACGATCAATGGACAACAGGTCTCCGACGAGTGGCGATTTACTAAGATGTATATCCGCGGAGCGGGAAAATGGCGCGTTGTCGCCTTCCATGCTTCGGAGGCAGCGCAACCGTGAATGACTCTTGCCAAACCAGTTGTATTGGACAGTGTCAAGTTACGCCCCAGATTTTGGGTGGGCATTTAACTCGATTGGCTCGCGAGGATGATGACCCGGATTTTGCGTGGACGTGCTGGTGGGAATCGGCGTGGGAGTGCGGATTTTTAGGATGGGATGGTTGGGACTGGCTCTCGTGTCCGTCCGTTATTTTCAGAGAGGGAATTGCTCGGAAGCGGGTTGCGGGTGCCGGCGGTCTCTTGTGGTGCTGGTTTTTCGTCGGTTTCGCGGATGTTCGGAGGTTGTCCCTACCTTTTTTTGCGGATGGATTTATGCTGGGGATTAGGGTGTTATTGCTTGCCTCCTCTAATCCACCTCTTTTTGCCGTCAGTTCTCGAGTGGCAGCCCTATCGAAAGTTTTTTACGATCTGGATGTTGGCTTCATCTTGATCGTTTTGGGAGTAGACGATGGACTTGCCGTTCGGGGATACGGCCAGTCCAACATAGATTTCCTTCTCCATGGTCCAAACTGGCAGAATCTTATGGGTGCTGAAGTCAAAGAATACAATTGTATTGTGCGGGTAGGATTTTGAATCGAGATAGTAGATGCCGTTGCGAGTGGGGGCCCAATTTGCATAATGAGTCAGGCCGGGCGGATCTAAAGCCAGCATTTCCTGACCGCCGTCGACAGGCACCTTCCAGATTGCCGGTTGGTCCATTCCTTTCGAATAATAGATCAAGCCATCAGCAGACTCGACCGGGCCATACCCCCCATGCTGAGTGATCTGGACCGGCGTACCCCCTTTAACCGCAACCCTCCAAACCTGAAAATCTTGCTTACCCCGCTTCGATGAGAAATAGATTGACCGCCCATCACGGGACCAACTGGGAACCACATTATCTGCATCGGCAAAAGTGGGTACTGGGTGGGGAGCGCCGGGAGGTACGCTGACAACGTAAATGTCTGAATTCAACCGGGCGCGGAAATCAAAGACAATGGAGCGGCCGTCTGGCGACCAATGCGGTGTTCCGGAATAAGCCGCAAGAGACGTTAACTGGACGGGAGCGGAGCCGTCAGCATTGGCTGCCCATATCTCGTCATAGCCAGAACGCTGCGACTCGAAAGCAACACGTTTGCCATCCGGCGCAAATTGAGGCAGAGCATTCGACGCCTTCGATGCAACTATTCGTAAGGGCGGTCCGCTGGGATGTTTTCGATCTCGCAAATTAAGGAGCCAAAGACTTTGTGTGCCCACCCGGTGAACGTAAGCCAAACGACCGTCGCGAAGAGACATCGAAGGTTCCGTAGAGACCGGCCCGACTCCCTCTACCAGCCGCAGGCGTTCGCCAGATGCCGAGATGCGCCATAGGGTAGCAAGCCCGGCCCGGTCGGATGAAAACACAATCTCCTGGCTATCAGGTGTCCAGGCGGGGCCACCCCAGATAAAGCGATTGTCAAAAGTTAAACGCCTAGTTTTACCAGTGCGTAGGCGTGTGACAACCAAATCTCCCGAAAGGAATGAAGTCAGACCGAAGGATCTGACGAAGGCAACTGCTCTTCCATCAGGAGAAAAAACTGGTGACCGGTCCTGGTATCCGGTTGGAGGCGAAGAAATAGCATTGGTCGTGGAGTCAGCGAGGGAAAGTACTGAAACTTGGCAGCGATCTTCCCTATTACATTCTGAAAAAGCCAGCAATGCGCCATCAGGTGACCAACTAAGAGCACCATCGGCGGGATGATGCGAGTCAATGCGCACATGCAGGAGCCGCGCGGTACCCCCTAATGCGGGAATAATGTATATGGCGGAGTGATGTTCGGAAGTACGTGTAAATGCGATATATCTGCCATCAGGCGACCAAGTTGGGCAACAGTCATTGTCGCCCCTGGTCAATTGCAGCAGTTTTTCGCCTCCCACAAGGGCAGTATAGATTCCAGCCGTACCGGTTTCAGGGTAGCTCTTGAAAG
Source organism: Terriglobia bacterium (assembly GCA_035277665.1). Taxonomy (GTDB): domain Bacteria; phylum Acidobacteriota; class Terriglobia; order UBA7540; family UBA7540; genus SCRD01. The sequence continues at coordinate 7,974 of DATEKC010000104.1, read as the reverse complement.
CAACCTGGTTTCCATCTGGAGAAAAGGCGGGCATAAGTTCGACCCCCGCCATCCCGGTTAGAGGGATTTCCTCCAAGGCGGGTGCCACTGAAATAGGGTGAATTAACCACCAAGTGGCTGCGGCACAAAGGAACAGCAAGAATCCGATGGCGGTCAGCTTCCGACCAATTGTCGGAGGCGTGGACACGACCATTTCATGCGATTGCCCTGCATGGGCCGGGAAAATCAAGCGATAGGCAGGTTGGGGAAAAGTCTTAACTCCCGCAACTGCACCATTCGTTGGCTGGGGAACAAGTTCGGCGCCGTTTCGATCTACGCCCACCTGGCCAATGAAGCGGTAGCCGCGCCGCGAGAGAGTCTCGATAAAGCACGGCTTGTCTGCCGTGTCGCCCAGTGCTTCCCGCAAGCGCTTAACCGCGTTGTATAGGCCGTGATCAAAGTCAACGAATGTGTCCGCCGGCCATATGTGCTGGCGCAACGTTTCACGGCTGACCACCTCGCCCGGGCGCTCCAACAGGATTTCAAGGATTTGGAAGGGCTGCTCTTGCAGCTTTACCTTGATGCCTTTTTTGCGCAATTCTCGGCTCTCGAAGTCGACTTCGAAGACGCCAAAGTGGGCGGCCCGGCGAACTGGACCGACTCGACGCATGTGTACTCGTGCATCCTGCGGGACGAAAGTCTACCATCGCCGCAAAATCTGGGATAGACAGAACGCCAAGTCGTTTATTTTCAGCGCGCTACACGCCGATAAATTAGGGAGGCCCAGGAGAGAAGCCGTGCATTGACGAAACTTAACGCCAGTGCGAAAGAGAGCCGATTCGAAGGGTAACACTCCACGGATGGCATCTGGCTATTTCTGTGGAAACCCGCCAAAGAGGACAATGCCATGTTCTCACGATGGCTAATGCTCGCACTGGTGATAGCGCCGCTGGCGCTTTCTAATCGCTGCAACTTCGTCCGGATCACAGTTTCGCCCAGTTCCCTGACTTACCCGGCACAGGTGATCAGTCAGCCGGGCAAAACCAGCGCGCCCCAGACGGTTACCGTAAAGAACTCCGGAAACACTGCGGCGACGATAACAGGCTTTGTCTCCAGCGGCTATTACGCGCAGACCAACAATTGCCCGCTGTCGCCCAGCACTTTGGCTCCAAACGCAACCTGCACGATGAACGTTACATTCGAGCCGCGCGAGGTCGGCCCCATCAACGGCACCATCTCTATTTCTGTCTCCTCTGGCAGCGGGGCTACGCTCCCAATTTCCGGCACCGCGATTCCACCGGTTACCTTCTCCCCTGACAGCATGGATTTTGGCAGCGTACCGCTTGGCTTTACCAGCACAAGCCGGACGATCGCTATGAAGAACAATCAGGCCACGCCCTTGAAGATTACGGCCATATCGGCCGGTGGAAACTACTCCCAGACCAACAACTGTCCGCCGTCGCTGAGCGCAGGCTCAACTTGCAACATCAGTATCAGCTTTCATCCGACCGTCAGCGGCGCGACCTTGGCCGCGCTCACAGTTACTACTGACGCCTTTCCTGGGACCCAGCCAGTAGCTCTATCGGGCAAGGGGACCGGTTCGGCGACATCGCGGATTGCTTTTTCTCCTGCCAGCTTGGATTTCGGCAACCAGGAAGCTGGTACCTCAAGCGCTCCAAAGACCGTCACCGTGACTAACATCAACGCGTTAACCTCTGTTTCCATCACCAGCATCGCAGCCTCTGCCGAGGGCGTATATCCGCTCACCACTACCTGCGGAAGTTCGCTCGCCCCTGGTGATAGCTGTGAAATCAGCATCACATTCCACCCGATTGCTGATTTCGCTCCCATCACCTACCCGGGCGCGATCATCGTGCTGGATAGCGATAGCAGCAGTCCCCAAATGGCAGCGCTTTCCGGCGTCGGCGTGGCCGCTGTGACCACCTCCCCGGCTAGCCTGAGCTGGAATGCAGTTGTGAATACAACTAGTCCAACAAATACGCTTACCGTCAGTAACTATCACGCTTCCGCAGAGACCCTGCAGATAGCGGCGAGTCCCGGGAACTTCAGTATCTCCAGTAATGCATGTCAGAGCTCCCTGCCGCCGGCAGGGCAGTGCACCTTGCAGATGAGCTTTTCGGGACCTGTGGGCAAAACAACGGGGGCCGTGACTCTTGCTCCGTCTTCCGGAGGATTTCTAAGCCCGCACGTAGTAAACCTCACTGGCTGCATGACCGATGTCGTCAGCTGGCCGGCCAGCCTCAATTTTGGAGCTCAAGCGGTGGGCACCAGCAGTGATCCTCAAACGGTATTTCTTACCAACTCCAGCTCGAATGTGCTGAACCTTTCCAATATAGGGCTCTCCGGCAGCAATGCCGACGATTTTGCCATTTCCGGCAACAACTGTGGTGCCGCGGTGCAACCATCGGCCAACTGTTCGCTGGAGGTTACGTTCAAGCCACAGGCCAGCGGCAACCGGGCAGCAAAGCTGGACTTCACCGACGATGGCGCTTGCAGCCCGCAGCAGGTGATCCTGGCTGGGGGTTCTTCCGCGGGACCCTTCCAAGTCAGTGTCCGCTCCGGCGGCACGGGCAGCGGCAGCGTCGTCAGCGACCCCGCAGGGATCAGTTGCGGCAGCTCCGGAAGCGATTGCGCAGCGACCTTTGCGCCTGGAACTTCCGTCACCCTGATTGCAACCCCAGACCAAAATTCCATCTTCGCCGGCTGGGACCTGGCCTGTTCCGGGAAAAGGTCCTGCAATCTCGACACGAAAGCCGACAAACAGGTTATGGCCAGCTTCACTGCACTCCCGGTGCTCTCGGTCACGCCTACTGATAACGGGAGCGGGCATATCACCAGCAGCCCTGCGGGAATCGATTGCGGTGGGACATGCGCAGCTAGCTTCAATTTTGGAACTGTCGTTAGCCTTACCGCCGTGCCCGATGCTGGCTCGAGTTTCGGCGGTTGGAGCGGTGCTTGTACGGGCACAGGTCCCTGCACGGTCACCGTGAACGCCGATACTTTGGTGAGCGCAGCTTTCACGAAACCTGATTTCACCGAGGACGCAGCTTCGCCTACACCAGTCTCGATAAGAGCTGGTCAGAGCGCAACCTCCATCCTGACGTTCACTCCTATTCACGAATTCACAGGGGTGGTGTCCCTGAGCTGCGCCGTGCAACCAACGCCCGCGCTCGCCCCAACCTGTTCTTTGGCGCCGGCTTCACTGACTGTGCCTCCCAGCGGCCTTGTCGAAGCCAAGCTAACGATGAACACGACCGCGCCAAAGACCATAACAGCATCCCGCTTCTATAACAGCGCATGGTATGCCCTCTGGGTGCCGCTGCCGGGATTTGTTGTCCTCGGGATGGTGGCTTTCGGCCCCGGTAACCGAAAGAAGCGTCTTGCCGGCTGGCTGGTCTTCTTAGTGGTACTCGGCGGAGTGGCGTTTCAGCAAGCCTGCGGTGGCGGTGGAGCCAGCCAGCAAGTAACCCAGCAGCCTGGAACGCCTGCCAATACTTACACCTTCACGGTGACGGCTATCTCTGGACCCGTACAGCATCAGGTACAGATTCCGCTGACCGTACACTGAGGAGAGCCGACCCGATGGAGAGCGACAAGAAGGTGACGCGAATAGCAGCCTTGCGTGCTAGCTGGTTGAGGGCCGTGGTGGTGCTCGGCCTTGGTTGGGCTGTCATGTCGCCGGCTTTAGCCGCAAACAACACAATCGCGGTGCCCGCTCCCACCGGAGTATATAAGGTGGGCACAACTGTGGTGCGACTGGTCGGCAAGACTGACAATCAGCATCTTGCCAATGCTGGCCCGCATGAGCTGCTGGTTCGCGTTTGGTACCCAACCTACATACGTCAGGGTTGCCGGCCAGCTCCATACGCCGATCCAAATATATGGGCCTATGTATCCCAGATTGCAGGGCTTGAGCTGCCTCAAGTGCGTACCAATAGCTGTCAGAACGCTCCGGTGATGAACCGGGCCTTCCCTGTGATTGTCTTAACACACGGATACACTGGCATGTTCACCGACTACACCTTCCTGTCCGAGGATCTGGCTAGCCGCGGCTACCTAGTTGTTTCGGTCGGGCATACATACGAATCAACTGCGGTGCAGTTTCCCAGTGGACGCCTGGTGACGAGCGTCTTTGGCAGTCAATTCTCGCGGGCTGGCGTCCGCGATGATTCGCGATCTCTACGGCTTGCGCGATCCATGAGGTTGGCAGATTTAAAGCTTGTTCTGGATGAACTTACTCGCCTGAACACTATTGACCCACTGGCTGGAAGCCTTGATCTGACCCGGATTGCGGTGATCGGACATTCCTTGGGAGGCGAGGTAGCCCTATCCACGCTGGAGAGGGACGCACGCTTGAAAGCTGCTGTCGCCTTAGACGCAGACTTTTCCGCCGCTTCGGCCATGGGAACGAATGAACCTGTCCTCCTTGTGACGGCAGGACGCCAGCAATGGAGGACCCGGGAATGTGAGCTGTGGCGCAACCTTGCTGGTCCGCGCCTGCTTGTAAACCTTCGAGGAGCTGAGCATCTTGCCCTGTCGGATGCTCTCTGGTTGAGAAGGGCGGTCCCTCAGCTGAACGCGCGCTCCGGAGCGATGCCCATTGAGACGACCATCTCGGCCATAAGGGAGTACGTGGCTGCGTTTCTTGACAGCAACTTGCGTCACGAACCTCGCAGGTCGTTATTGAACGGTGCATCTGCACGCTTTACGGGTGCAGCGGTTACGGGGCAAAACCAAGCTTTGTGCGGCGAGGTGGTGAGCCGCTGACAACTGTCCCCAAGAAGCAGCAGAGGTAGTTCTATGAAGCGTTGCTGTTGGCTTATCGCTGGAACCATCCTAGTCGCATTAATGGGATGTGGCGGGAGCTCGTCAAATGGGCAACATGACACTGGACCGCTCTCCGTCACACTCCAGGAAGTGCAGGATCAAATCCCCGGCGACGCAATTGAGATTCAGGGAGTGTCTGCCGGAGCCTTCAATCCCGAATACTGGCAAGCCGGCACTCTCAACTGGGTACCTGACGTGCGTGTTCCGCTCATCGCCCCTCGCACCACGGGTCCGTACCAGAACATCTATTCGCCATGGGCACTGGAGCAGGCCGGCGGCTGGCGCGTGTTTTACGGTGGCTGGGACGGCACCGATACACCCAATGACAGGATTTACAGTGTCAATACTTCGGACTTTCTGACGTTCGGCGAGCGTAACCTGGTCATAGAGCATGGGGTTTTTGAAAACGTAAACAATGTAAACGTGCAGCGGCTCCCCGACGGCTCCCTGCATATGATTTGCACAGCGGCCACGGCAGAACAGTTCGCTCTGAACAAGCCAGTTTACTTTTCCAGCCCGGACGGGGTGGTCTGGAATGGTTCTGAGCCGCCCTATGCCGCGCAACTCACTGATATCATCAGTATTCCAAATTACGCGGAGTTCCAGGCCGGCGACTTCAATGGCGCAAACGTGTTACTACGGGACGACAACGCCTGGAGACTGTACTTCAGCAATTGGAATGACCAAAGCCCTGCGGGCACCCTATACCTCGCCAACTCCTCTGCTCCTCCGACGTTTCAACTCGAGGGAGTAGCACTCGGCACCGGCCACATGGTCAATGACGTGAAAAAGTTCACGGTCAACGGGCAGACCTGGTACTTGATGGGGTTGCACACAAACATTCAATCGGTCTGGTACAGCCTTTCCAATGACGGAGTTCGCTTCGGCAAAGAATACACGATGTTTGGCAGCGCTTACCCGCTGGACAGCTACCTGATCACCTTGGCATTTGTGGTCAAGAACGGCAGAGTGCTGGGAGTGCTCTATGGGGGAAATATTGGTGGCGCCTTTCTAGCCCAGAACGAAATCTTTGGGCGTTGGCTGCAGAAGAAGGTAACCCTTATCGATTCCGAAGGGGGGAACTTGCAATTACGCGGTGCATTCGGCCCAGATCGGCAAAGATTTGCTGCGCCGTCTGGACAATCTTTGACCATGTCTGTGTACGCAGAAGACGGCATCACACTGCTTGGCAGTGGCACTGTGAACGTCAGTCCGGGTAAAGCGTACCGTCTTTTCCTGCAAGGTGGTGGGTGATTGCCTTTCAACTCCATGCTCACGAAAGGGAACCGCAGGCGACCACGAGATCCTGCGACTGCGAGCTAACAAATAGGTGCGCCAGACGGGTTGTTATGCACTCCATGGGCGTTATCTCTTTCCAGCCGTTCAGGCGGCGATGGCGCGCCGGCTCAAGAGTGAAGGATTGGTCATCGGATCCGACCAAGGGGTACAAGGTCTTAGTTGGCGAAGGAAATGCCAACTGGAAAGAAATCCTTACCGCGGCAGAAACGGTGGGCGGGGCCGAATACTTGCTGATCGAGCAGGAGGGCAGCCGGTTCAGCGAAATGGAGACCGCTCGTCGGTGCCTTCAGACGTACCATGCAGTCGCAAGAAGCTGAAACAACCCGTGTTCTTGAAAGCCCCTGTAGATAATTCTAAAAATCAGGACCAAATCGCTCTGCGGTTCCCGTCAACAATCACGTCAGTTCGACGGGATAGGGTTTTCGGGAGCCTAGACCGGGTATCGAATAGGTCCGTAGAGTACGACTAGGAGCCGCTAGGCTTGGGCAGGCTGCTCCCGCAGGAATGGGAAACGGGGTAACATGGTCGCCCGAGGAAGGCTCCCTCAGAACGCAAATTTGGCGGTTTTCTGTGTATCTCATTAGAAAATAACGCTGCTACCCTGATTTGGTGAAATCCGGGGGACAAAGCTTTGGATCTTCGCTCCACAGTACGTGAACATTCCCCACTCCCTGGCGATTCCTTAATAGATCTGGACCTGGCCCATCAGCTTCAAAGCGATTGCGCAGGGTACTCTGTCAATTTCTGGATTGTCCGTCGCCTGGCCACAAAGATTGTAGAGCACGCGGGCCGGCCACATGCCCGCGCGTTACGCGGCCGGCCCGGTGGGTCCCCTCATTCAGGTCACCAACTTGTCCATTCGGCGGGGGCACCTGGCAGTTGATGAGTCGGCTTTATTTCCGTAGTTCGATGTACAGCTGTTTCGCTTGAAAATTCATCGTAAGCCTTTTGATTCCAAGCGACGTCGGACCAACCATGCCATCGAAATCGCGGAGCGCCTCCTCGGCCACCGGTCGCATAAAAGTGTTCTTTACTCGCAACGCTCTATTTCCCAGCTGTACTTGCCTGATCTGGATTGGGATCAATTCCCACGATCCCACGGTGTTTGCGTTAGATCTAGGTGTTTTAATCGGGATGCCTAACGCCTTTAAACGCAAGTCCAACAAAGTTAGATTTCCTGCACCTGTATCGAGTAGTAAATGGGCTTGCTTGCCTTCGATCACGACAGGAACCAGTACGTACGGCGAGGGGCTATCTCGGAATTCCATTGGTACCACCATCCCGGTCGTTGTTGGCAATTCAAACGAAATGACCTTGCGGATGTAGTCAATAGTGAGGCTGGTTTTGGACAGTGCATCCAAGCCAATAATCGCGTCCAGGCGGGTTCCTAACTCCTGCTCCACCGGTTGCATATCGATGGCAAAAACCGTTAAATTGTCCACCTTTACCGGACCAATCTGAAGAACCGGGAGCGTCACGAGACCTATCTTGGTCCTGGTTCCCCAGATGCCAACTTCGGCCTCAGTTCCTTGTAGCGTAAGCCTTTGCGCCAGCCTTCGACTTACCAGGGTGGGCACTGTGCCAGTGTCAATGAGGAAGTTCAGATTATCCGCCGTTCCTATCGAACCAGAAGCGAAAATCAGGTAGCCGCGCTCCAGCCGGATCCGTATCTCTTGCGCCTGGGGGTCCTTGTTCGGGATAGTGTGGTCTTTAGCTTCGGCGTTGAACGTACACACCCAACCCAAAACTAAAAGCAATGCAAGCGCCCCAATTCGAACTGCAAACCGTCCAGCCATGGCCATCCTCCATGGCTGGCAGGCTTGGGCTTGGGCGCGGGTACCTCAATGA
>DATEKC010000103.1:0-17826 GCA_035277665.1 Terriglobia bacterium | reverse complement strand
AGATCATTCCGGGACATTCCCGCCTGCCTTCTATCAATGCAAATTGTAAACAGGCTGAATGCGTGGCCGGCGCCGCGAACGAGTTCCGGCGTTTGCAGTCCGGGGATGCCCTGAAGTCCTTCATTCAGGATTCTGGCGTTTCGCTGGCGGGTCCGGACAGCCTTTTCGAGCCTGGACAGTTGAACGAGGCCGATGGCAGAGGCAATGTCGGTGGTGCGGAAATTAAAACCGAGCCGGACATGGCGGTAGCGGTCCGCTTCGCCATGAGACCGGAGCAGGCGGAGCTGCCTGTCCAGGGAGCCGTTGGAAGTCGTGACCATCCCGCCCTCGCCGGTAGTCATATTTTTTGTGGGGTAGAAAGAATAGCAGACCGCATCCGGAAATGACCCTACATCCCGGCCGTGGAATTGCGCACCGTGGGCCTGGGCGGCGTCCCAGATAATGCGCAGTTTATGCCGGCGGGCCAGCCGTACCAGCCCCGTGATGTCAGCAGGCTGGCCGTAAAGATGGACCGGAACCAGCGCCCGCGTCCGCGGGGTGATGCGGCGTTCGACTTCTGCCGGGTCCAGCGTGAAGGTCCGTGGATCGACATCCGCAAAAACCGGTTTTGCCCCCACTGCCGCCACCATGGCCGCCGTCGCAACAAAGGTGAAATCCGGCACGATGACTTCGTCGCCCGGACTGAGAAGTGCATGGCAGGCAAGGTGGAGGGCCGCAGTGCCTGAGCTCACCGCGACCGCATGGCGGGCTCCTGCGCCTGCGGCAAAGGAAGACTCGAACTTCTCAGTGACCTGCCCGGCTCTGAGGTTTCCGCTTTTCAGGACCTGCTCGACGGCCCTGATTTCGCGGTGATCGAGCGAAACTTGCGCCATGGGTACGGTTCGAATAATCTTTCCTCCTCTTTCTGCTTCAGGCACCGGCAGCATGGATTGCAGGAGCAATGTGCATCGCCTCGGTGATGGCATCGTCCATGCTCGAGTAGCGCCAGGCGCCGAAGCGCCCTATGGACCATACCCTCCTGGTTTGCAGGAAGTGCAGAAGGCGCCGAACGCGTTCGCCGCGCGCCAGGTCGTGCACCGGATAGGCGTAGGGGAAAAAGTTTCGCACGACGTCCGCCACGTCTTCCGCCTTTTTAATCCACCCCAGCTTGATGAGCGACGCCTGAACTTGTTTTTCCAACTCTTCTTCTTTGCCCGGCACGGGGTTTGAAATCTCCGCGGCGATCAGGCCGCCGCCTTCGGGCGCGAGTTCGCCTGAAATATTGGAAGGGAATACCAGACGGAAGAACGGGAACTCGGGCTCCGGGAAATAAACCCAATGAAAGGGTTGCGGGAGCCGTTGCCTGAGGCAGTAGGTCAGGTTCAACAACGATGTCCAGCGGAGCCCTCCCACATCCTGCCGCAAATTTTCCGGGATGCCTTTGGCACGCTGGACCAGAACGGGCAGCGGGATGGTTGAAATCAAACGGTCATATGCCACGCATTCGCCGCTGAGGAACCGCACCGTGCGATTTTCGAGGTCAATTTCAACCGCTTCCTGATTGAGATGCACGCCCGCGAGCCGGGATTGGAAAGCTTCGCAGATGGTCTGGATCCCCCCGCGCGGCGGGTAGAAGAACCATGGGTTGTAGCCGACTTCATGGTGGTTTCGACTTGAAAGGACATTGCTGATGATCTGCCGCAGTTCCGTCCGTGGAACGAACGGCCGGATCCAGTCCAGACTCAATTCTTCCGGCTCAGCGCCCCAGAGCTTCTGGTTATAAGGGCGCATGAAGTGTCGCGCAATACCTCCGCCAAAGTATTGTTCCACCCACTCGCCAAAGTTTTCCGGTTCGCGGCCCCCGTTTAATTTTCGCTTCGTCCACGCCCGGAGGTAACCGCCCAGGCAGTCCATTTTGGCGGCTGAGGGCAGCGCGCTCAGATGGGTCTGGAAGGGATAGGGCACGTAATGCCGCTGGAAGAAGATCCATGCGCTGCGTTCCTGGCGGACGAGTTTTTCTCCTACAATCTGCTGCACAAAGTTCCTGGTTTCTTCGCTGCGGAAGTGCAACACATGCGAGACCGTATCGAACTGATAGCCGTTCACCGTCTGCGTGCGGCACAATCCTCCGACTGTGGGCGCCATCTCGTAAAGGCTGTAGCTCCGCGGCGAAATTTCCTGCAGAGCGTAGGCGGCGCTGAGCCCACTGATACCCGCTCCCAAAATGACCGTCTTCAACCGCTGTTCCTCCGCCAATCCCACTCCCGCACGCCGTCCTCCGGTATGTTCATTGCCTGGAACGCCCCGGCAGGGTACCCGCGTGGCCCGCCCATTTCAGAAGGCTTTATCCGTGCGCCTTTTCTGCCGGCGGCATTGATCTCAATGATATCTTCGGTAACCTGAGTGAAGGCAAGCCGAAAACCAACTATTATCGCCTGATTCTGGCCTTCCACGCCAGCAGGGCGTGACATTTTTCCGGACGATTCAAAACTTCCACCGCCTGAAACCCGACCTTGGAAATTCATCCCATCTCTTGAATGGGTTGATGGATGAGGAAAGAACATTGCGAAAAATCGCTGTTATGATGTAGCTTAGCGTTCGTACGCCGAAACAGCGGGCGGGAAATCAGGAACACCATCCTGAGGTTGGACCGGGACAGCCAAAGTTTTGGCGCCCGTTGCACGGTTCGCCGCAAACAGAGAGGCCATTGTGAAGATCACTGAAATTCGCACGCGGGTTGTTGAATGGCGGGGAAAAACCATACCGCCGCAGCCCCACTTTTGCACGAACCCCATGGACCTGCTCGAATTGCAGTCAGACCCGATGGGCTCCTTCCGGTTTCACGGCTGGTTGATCGTGGAAGTGTTTACCGACAGCGGCCACGTCGGGATCGGCGAGGCGGCGCTGGCGCCCCGCGTCACCAAATCGCTGATCGACTTGTATCTCAAGCCGATCCTGATCGGCGAGAATCCCTTTGACAGCGAATTTCTCTGGCAGCACATGTATCGGCGCACCATGGCGTTTGGCCGGAAAGGAGTCGGCATGGTCGCCATCAGCGCCATTGACATCGCGCTGTGGGACCTGATGGGACACATCCTGAAACAGCCGGTTTTCCGCCTGCTGGGCGGGAAGACCAAACAGAAAATTCCGGTTTATGCCAGCCGTCTTTACAGCCAGCCTCTCGACGACCTGGCCCGCGAAACACAGCAGTATAAAGACCAGGGCTACCGCGCCATGAAACTGCGGTTCGGGTGGGGCCCCGTGGATGGCGCGGCAGGAATGCAGAAAAACCTGGAGTTGCTGCGCACCGCGCGGGAAGTGATCGGCGACGATATCGACCTGATGGCCGACGCCTACATGGGCTGGACGCTCGATTACGCCCGGCGAATGATTCCGCTGACGGCAAAATACAATCTGCGCTGGGTGGAAGAGCCTGTAATCCCCGATGACATTGCCGGCTATGCGGCGCTGAAGGCTTTGAACGTGGTCCCGATTTCCGGCGGCGAGCATGAGTTTACGCTTTACGGGTTCCGGCAGCTTCTGGACGCCAGGGCCGTCGATTACATCCAGTTTGATACCAACCGCGTGGGCGGCATCACCCAGGCAAGGAAAATCCAGGCGATGGCGGAAGCTTTTGAAGTTCCCGTCATTCCGCATGCCGGCCAGATGCACAATTTTCATGTGGTGATGGCCAGCTACAACTCTCCCATGGCGGAGTTTTTCCCTCCTGTGGATGTGGAAGTGGGCAACGAACTCTTCTGGTATATTTTTAAAGGCGAGCCAATGCCCGTCGATGGGTGCATCGAACTCAATGAGGACCTGCCGGGGCTTGGCTTGACCATCGATGAAGAGGGTCTCAAGCGATTTGACATTATTGAGTAGGCTGGCTTCAGAAAATCAAGTTTGCTGTTGATTTTGGACCATACTCCCCCGCAAAAGGATTGATTGAAATGAGTGGACAGAACTTCTTCAGTTTGAAAGACCAGGTGGCGATCGTTACCGGAGGAGGGCAGGGCATCGGTGAAGGCATTGTGCGCAGGCTGGCCGCGGCCGGCGCCCGCGTCGCGGTGCTGGACCTGAAAGCAGAGCTTGCCCGTTCCGTGGCGGAATCGATGGGCGGCACAGCGGTTGAATGCGATGTCTCATCGGCTTCCTCGGTCGAAAAAGCATTCGGCGAAGTCCGCAGGCAGCTTGGGCCGATTGATATCCTGGTGAACAACGCCGGGATCGCCGGCAGGACCTTGCCGCTGACGGAACTGAACGAACAGGACCTGGACCATGTTTACGCCGTGAACCTGAAGGGAGTTTTCCTCACCTGCAAAGCGGTGATCGTCGAGATGCTGGAGCGGAAATATGGACGCATCGTTAACGTCGCCTCCATTGCCGGCAAGGAGGGCAACCCGACGCTGATTCCTTATTCGGCGACGAAGGCTGCGGTGATCTGCCTCACCAAGTCGCTGGCCAAGGAAGTTGCCGGCAAAGGCGACGTCACCGTCAACAGCATCGCCCCCGCGGTGGTCCAGACAAAAATTCTGGACAACGTTTCAAAGACGACGTTGGATTACATGCTCAGCAAGATTCCCATGGGGCGCACGGGCAGGATCGAAGAAATCGCCGCCCTGGTCCACTTCCTGGCCTCCAGGGAGTCGTCTTTTACTACGGGGCAGTGCTACGACATTTCCGGAGGCCGGGCCACCTACTGACTGCGGGGAGCGCCTGGGCCGGCGGGCCGGCTCAATGCGCCACGTTTGATGATTCGCCTTCGGCCACAAAGAGCGCGCGGAGTTTTTCCAGATTGATGTCTTTAAAGCCGGGCACGGCCAGGTCTGCCAGTAGCGCCAGCTTTTCGATGGGAAAAGTTGAAGCGATGGCAACGCACTTCATTCCGGCGTTATTCACCGCCCCGATCCCAACGTAAGAATCTTCAAACGCCACGGCGTCGGCCGGATCAACGCCCAGATGATCTGCCGCCTTCAGATAGATCTCCGGGTCCGGCTTGGCGTGGGTCACATCGTCGCCGCTCACCATGGTGCGGAAAAACGGGCGGTAGCCCAGCGCGTCCACGACGAATTCTATATTGCTCCTCACTGCTGAGGAGGCCACGGCCATGGGAAGGCCCGCCGCGTGGCATTCCCTGATCAGCGCATCGAGACCCGGCAGGGGCCTGGCGTGGGGCTTGAAGACCTTGCGGAAGGTTTCTTCAATCTCTTCGCTCAGCCTGTGGCTTTCCTCCGGCGTCAGGCCCGGCCCCAGAAAATACCTGAAGGCCGTGTCGTTCCGCTTGCCGAGAATCAGTTCCGGCAATTCCTCTTTCTTGTAACTGATCTTGTGATGATCAAGGAATTCAATCCACTTCGCCAGATGGTAAGGGTTGCTGTCCACCAGAACGCCGTCCATGTCAAAAATGACAGCGGCGGGTAATTCAATTTGCCTTCGCATTCGCCTCCAGTAAAACTAAATAGCCCAACCTTGAATTATGACCGAGGACGGCGAAAACGGGAAGGCGGAAGAATGACGAAGTGTGCAAGAGGTGCGCGAAGGTTGATGGGTGCTGCCACGGCCAGTCCAAAACGGACTGACCGCGGCTTCAGGTAAGTGACCCTAGTGTCCCGCCGCAGCGGCGCGTTTTCCGATCTCTTCGGCAGACAGATCTTCCACATGCGTGGAGATATTCCACTGATGGCCGAAGGGGTCGGCAAACATGCCCGAGCGGTCGCCGTAAAACTGGTCCTGAACCGGCCGTATCTCTTTTGCTCCGGCGGCAACGGCGCGTTTGGCCACCGTGTCCACATCGTTGACATAGAGGTGGATCATCACAGGCGTGCCACCCAGCGATTCCGGCCCGCGGATATTTCTCTCCGGAAATTCGTCAGCCAGCATGATGCGCGAGTCGCCGATTTGAATTTCCGCGTGACCGATTTTCCCATCGGGCTGCGGCATGCGAAAGATCTCTTTGGCTCCAAACGCCTGCTTGTAGAATTCGATCGCCTTCGCCGCTCCTTTGACTATGAGATACGGCGTCACCGAGTGGTAGCCCTCCGGGACAGGTTTCACATTGCTGCTCATGGTTGCCCTCTTTCAGATGGATTGCGCCCCCCGATCTCATGAATTTATCACTGTGAGCGGGCTCATGCCATTGAATCGTTCCGGCTCGCCAGAGCGGCCGGCCATCAGAAATTCAAGGCTGAATTCACTTCGGAAGCTTGCGCAGCGACCCGAGGAATTTTTTTGTCGGCAGAGTGTTGAGCACATCTTTCTTTTCCAGCCAGCCGCGGCGTGCGGTCATCACGCCATAGCGCATCAATTGGAAGTGGTCGGGATGGTGGGCATCTGTGGATATAATGACTTTCATGCCGCGCTCTTTGGCCAGCTTGACGTGCCGGTCGGAAAGGTCCAGTCGCTCAGGATTGCCGTTCAGTTCGAGAATCACGCCGTGTTTCTTTGCGGCGGCAAAAACCTTCTCCACGTCAAACTGGAAAGGGTCGCGCCGCAGGATTTGCCGGCCCGTCGGGTGGCCGAGGATTCGCACGTAAGGATTTTCCAAAGCTTTCAGCAGGCGCGCGGTCATTTCTTCCGCGGGCATGGTCATGCGCGAGTGGACGCTGGCGAGCACAATATCGAACTGCTTCAGCAATTCATCCGGGTAATCGAGTTTGCCGTCGCCCATGATGTCCACTTCGGCGCCGGCCCAGATCTCGATCCCTTTCACCTTCTCGCGCGCGGAGCGGATGCGCCTGATGTTTTCAACGGCGCGTTTCTCATCCAACCCGTTGGCAATGGTCACGGCTTTTGAGTGGTCGGTGATCAGGATGTACTCGTAGCCGAGCTTTTTGGCGGCCCCGGCCATATCTTCCACGCTGGTTTTGCCGTCCGAGGCTGTGGTATGCATCTGCAGGTCGCCTTTGATGTCTTTCAGCTCGACGAGCTTCGGCAACTTGCCCTCTTCCGCCGCTTCGATTTCTCCCTGATCCTCGCGCAGCTCCGGAGGGATCCAGGGCAGGCCGAATTTCTGATAGACCTCTTCTTCCGTGCGGCTGGCCAGAACTTTTTCGCCTTCAAACAGGCCATACTCGCTCAGTTTCCAGCCGTTTTTTCTGGCGCGTTCTCGCAGCTTGATGTTGTGTTCTTTTGAGCCTGTAAAATACATCAGCGCGGCGCCGTAGTTCTCGCGCTCGAGCAGCCGGACGTCCACCTGCATGCCGTTCTTCAGCTTGACGCTGACCTTGTCTTCACCTTTGCCCAGAATCTGTTCAACGCCGGGATATTTCGCGAAATGGTCCGCGACCTTTACAGGGTCCGTCCCGGTGACCAGCAGGTCAAGATCGCCCACGGTTTCGCGGCCACGCCGCAGCGAGCCCGCGGGCGTCACCTCTTCCACTTCTTTTCGCTTTTTCAGATATTCGACCAGTTCCTCCGCCGTTTCGCAGGCGGTGTCCAGGCGGAAGCGCCCGGCGGAACGTTGGAAAGTTTCGAGCGCCTTCAGGATGTTTTCTTCCGTCTTGGCGCTCATGCCGGGCAGCTCGTGCAGCTTTCCAGCCTTCACGGCCTTTTCGAGGTCCTCGACGGTGTTAACGCCCAGTTCCTTGTGGAACAGCCTCACCTTCTGCGGCCCCACTCCCTGCAATTCCAGAAGCTGCAGCAGGCTTCGCGGAACTTTTTTCAGCAGGTCCTGGTGATATTGGCATTTGCCGGTCTCGACCAATTCTTTGATCTTCCCGCCCAGGTCTTCTCCGACTCCGGGAATTTCGGTGACTTTGCGCTTGGGGTCACGGGCCAGGTCTTCGGCGCGTTCGTGGAACCCCTCCAGCGAGCGGCGGGCGCGGTCATAAGCTGCGGCTTTAAAGGACCATTTCGGGTCCTCTTGAAGGATCTTCATCAGGTTGGAGATTTCTTCAAAGACGGCGGCAATTTCGCGATTTTCCATTGAGACCTCATTTGTTCCTGAAATATTAGAACTTCAGGCTGCAGGACTGCACACGCTGCCCTTCCGCTGAGTTTCAGCATGTGATTGATGACTTTCCCGCTGGTTTTATGTTATCAGTTCTCCGCCGAAGATGTTTCCTTGAGGGCGGGCTCGGTGTTAGAATCTGCTTGCGTAAAGACATGACGTTTCGCCGGCTTGGGTTACAGGGCAAGATCGTCCTCATTATTGCGGTGGCGGTTATCTCCGTCGTCGCCGTTTCCACCTATATTGCCATGCTTCTCACCCGCCAACTGGTGGAGGAGGACACCTATCGCAAGGCGCTTGCACAGGCCCGGTCGATTGCGCAGCAACTGGTGGACGAGCACGCTCTTGAAAATCCAGCCATTCTGATGCGCGGCCTCAAGCAGTTGGAGCATGACTTTCCCAGCATCACGCAGGCTGACGTTTTCACCCATGTGCCGCAGCACAAATTGATTGTGACCACCGACCGGAACGGTCAAGTGCTTGAACTTGACCATATCCGGGACATCGAAAACTACAACGACTACCAGCGGGATGAATCCGGCCAGATCACGATAGACACGCCGGACGGGAATTACTGGATCATGGGCACGACCATCCATCTTGACGGCCAGTCGGTTGCGTGCCTCAACCTGAAGGTTTCCAAACTGCACTTGAGCATGATTACGGAGCGCCTGGTGCTCCGCAACCTGCTGGTGATGCTGGCCGGTCTGGCGTTTCTGATTTTGGTTATCCACATTTTCTTCCTTCAGAGCGTTCGCAGGCCCGTCAAGGAAATGATCCGGGTGATGGATTCGGCGGAAGGGAAATCGCTGGCAGCGCGGGCCCGCGTGCGGAGCCATGACGAGATCGGGCAACTGGCCGAACGCCTGAACCGCATGCTGGCGCGGGTGGAAAGCTTTAATGTGGAACTTGGACAGAAGGTCCAGGATGCCACGGCGGAGCTGGCCAGCCGGAACGAAGAGCTGAAACGGATTAACGAAGAACTCTTTGAAACACAGAAGAACCTGGCGCACTCCGAGCGGCTGGCCATTGCGGGCCAGTTGGCAGCCGGCCTGGCGCACGAAATCGGCACGCCTCTGAATTCCATTTCCGGCCACGTGCAACTGCTGGCGCGGCAGGAGGTGGGTGGCGCGGCGGGTGCGCGACGGCTTGAAATCATTGAGCGCCAGATTGACAGCATTGTGCGCAGCGTCAAGCAATTGCTCTCCTGGACCCGCCAGTTTGATCTTCGGCTGGAAAAGGTTGACGTCGCCCGGCTCCTGGAAGATTCGCTGATGCTTTCTTCGCCTGCTCTCCAGCTCCGGCATATCCGTGTGGTGAAGGACTGGGCGCGCGGCTGCCCGCAGGTCTACGCCGATCCGGGTTATCTTCAGCAGGTTTTTTTGAACCTGATCAACAACAGTATGGATGCCATGCCCTCCGGCGGCGCCCTGACAACCCGAACACGGTTTCCGTCTTCCGAGCAGGAGAACGCGATGGTCATCGAGGTGGAAGATACAGGCGTCGGCATTGCCCAGGAAACCTTGCAGCGCATCTTTGAGCCGATGTTCACAACCAAGCGCCTGGGGACGGGAGCCGGCCTGGGCCTTGCCATTTCAGACCAGATCATTCGCCAGCATAAAGGAACCATCCGGGCTGAGAGCGAACCCGGACGCGGCACGCGATTTACCATTATTCTGCCGGTGGATTGCCGGGAGCAGCTTCAGGCGGAGGCCGGCGCGGCCAGCGCGCCCAAAGTTGAATCGCCGGTTTAACGGCGGCGTAGTGCGCATCCCATTATTCAGGCTCATATGGTTAACCGAAACGTAAAAATCCTGGTGGTTGACGACGATCCGGACACGCGGGATCTGCTTTCCGAGCTTCTCGAGGCGGAAGGCTATCAGGTGGTCGCCGCCTCGGGGGCGAACGAGGCCCTCGCGGCGGGGAAGACGGCCAGCTTCGAGGTGATTCTTAGCGACATCCGGCTGGGCCCGGAGTTGAACGGCCTGGACGTTCTGCGCGCGTTCAAGTCGATCCAGCCGGATTCAGAAGTTATTCTGATCACCGCCTTCGGGTCAATGGAGACGGCCATCGAAGCCGTCAAGGCAGGGGCATTCGATTATCTTTCAAAACCCTTCAAGATCGAGGAGGTATTGGCCTGCGTCTGGCGCGCCCTTGAAAACCGCAATCTGGTGCGCAAAACGCGCAACCTGGCCCCGGCGGAAGACGCTCTGCAGCCGCTTTCCTCCCTGGTGGGGCGCAGTTCCGCCATGCTGGAGGTTTACAAGAAGATCGGGATGGTCGCTGATTCCCGGGCTACGGTGCTGATCACCGGTGAAAGCGGCACCGGCAAGGAGCTTGTGGCGCGCGCCATCCATGCCAACGGGCCGCGGGCCAAGCAGCGTTTTCTGGCAGTGAACTGCGGCGCTTTTACCGAGTCGCTGCTGGAATCGGAACTGTTCGGCCACGTTCGCGGGTCTTTTACGGGCGCCAGTGTGAACAAAATCGGGATCTTTGAGGATGCCAACGGGGGCACGGTCTTTCTGGATGAAGTTTCTGAAATGAGCCCCGCCCTTCAGGTGAAGCTGCTCCGCACGCTGGAAGCCCAGGAAGTCCGTCCGGTGGGATCGAACCAGTCCGTGCGGATTGACGTTCGAATGATCGCGGCTTCAAACCGCAATCTGGCGGACCTGGTGGCGGAAGGCAAATTTCGCGAGGACCTTTTTTACCGCCTTCGGGTGATTGAAATCGACCTTCCGCCTCTTCGGAGCCGCGAAGAAGACATCCCGCTCCTGGTGGGGCATTTCCTTCAGAGGCTGGCCGCCGAGTCCGGACGATCGCTTACCCTGGCTCCCGACGCGCTGTCGGCCCTCGTCACTTATTCCTGGCCCGGCAATGTGCGGGAACTGCTGAACACTCTGGAATCAGTGGCGGCGCTCAATCGCTCCGGCGTGATCACGCTCCCGGACCTGCCTTCCAAGCTGTTTTCCAATCGTGAGGATGGAAAGCCTGTGGATGCTCTGTTCGAGGGATTTCCGACCCTGGAAGAAATTGGCAGGCGTTATCTGGACTACGTGTTAAAGGTGACCCACAACAACAAGGCACAGGCCGCTGAGATTCTTGGAATCAGCCGCAGCACCCTCTACCGCATGACGGGCAATCCGCCCCAAGAAGGTGAAGAAACCTGACGCTCCCGTTCGCGCACGGCTGGCTTCGAATGTGGCGTTGGTTCCGCGGCCGCCCGCCGCGCCCATCTACCCTTTCAAGGCGCTTGAATAATGCTTGACAATCCAGCCCGCCGCTTGCGGAGGGCTGCTCGTGGGCGGATTTCGGCGTACCGCTTTGAATACTCCTGCTGCAGAATTTTCGTTCTTGCCGGCGAGGGCGGTGAAGGCGGAGCATTGATGTATCCTTGAAATTACCTTACTTGATGCCACGGGCAGAGAATGATATGCAGCGCGACACAGCATCCCCATCGTCCATCCAGTTGCCCCGGCCGGCGCGCAGCGGCGTGGTTTCGCTGGAAGAGGCCATCTCTCAGCGCCGGTCTACGCGCGAGTTTGCCCCCGGTCCCCTGACGGAGCGGCAACTCTCACAGCTTTTGTGGGCGGCCCAGGGGATTACTGCTCCTGAGGGATTCCGCACGGCGCCTTCCGCCGGCGCCTTATATCCATTGGAGATTTATGTCGTTTTGCCCGCTGGTTTTTACCACTATGATCCGGCTCGCCATTGCCTGAATCGTCTCCTGGCAGACGATCTGCGGCCGGCGCTTTGCCGTGCCGCGCTCGCGCAGCAAGCCATCAGTGAGGCGGAAGCCGTTTTTGTGATGGCTGCCGTCTATGAACGCACAGCGCAGAAGTATGAAGCCGCCCGCAGCCGCCGCTACGTCCACCTTGAAGCCGGCCACGCCGCCCAGAACCTCCTGCTCGAGGCCGTGGCGCTGGGCCTCGGGGCTGTGTCCATGGGGGCCTTTCACGACACCGAAGTGCAGAAGGCGCTCTCACTGCCGCGAAACCACCAGCCGCTCTATCTGATTCCCGCCGGCATGCCGCGATGATCCGTTGCACAAGCCCTGGCGTCATGCCGGGCCCGTTCGCCATCCGCTCAGGCGGCTGGGAATAAAGCAGACTACTCGCTGCGCTCGGAATGACGTTTGGTCGGGAGGAGGCGTACATCGAACTTCTGACTCAGGACACTAGAATATTCTTTTTTTCAGCCGGTCCACGGTGAACTTGGCGGTGTCGGCAATGGCCATGACGGCCATCACGCCGGCCTGCACCGGATCCGTGACCACGAGGTCGGCCACTTCAGGAACGCTGCCGGCCATGTTCAGGCTGATCACCAGCAATCCCTGGGCACGCACTTCGCGGACTGCGCGTTCGATATCGCCGCCCATCAGCGATCCAGCCAGCACCAGGACACGGGCGCGCGGCAGCCGGCCCACCGCCCGGACGGCTTCCGCCAGGGGCTGCTCGCCCACCAGCGGAATGGTGTCCACGGAGATGTGTTCGCCGCGGATGTTGTGCCGGTCGGCTTCCGAAATGGCCCCGATCGCCACCTGTCCCACCTGCGCGCCGCCGCCCATTACGATGATGCGCTTGCCATAAATCTTTTCGAGGGAGTCGACCAGTTTCGCCTCCCTGGTCACAGGCAGCGCCCGCAGCCCTTCCAGCAAAACCTCGGGCGGGCCGGGCAATTCAACTTCAAAATAAATTCGCGCCTCGTGGACGCTGCTGTCCACGATCGCCACGGATGATATGTCGCCTTCCTGGGCGGCAATCACTCCCGTGAGTTGATGCAGCACGCCCAACCCCGATTCCACGTGGACCAGAATTCCAACCTTTTGTGCCATCATCGCTCCTGAAATGCTGCGGCAGTCCGCAAGTTTCACCCGCTCCCGCCCGCTCGTTCGCTTAGCGTAGCATACTTTGCAAGCGCGAAGCGTGCCCGCCGCCAGCCTGTTCCCGCCGGGCTGGTTGTGATATAGTCTCGGCAACTTCAGTCGCGGAGGAACCAGCCATGGACAATGCGATCGCTGAATCGCCTGATCGCCCTTCGAAGGACCGCAGTGGTTGGCTCGTCGCTTTCGGCGTTGTCGAAATTCTGCTGGGCGCTGCCATCCTGCTGATGAGCCTGTTTGCGCTCGCGTCCCTGCTGATCTCCAGGCCGTCGCACGCGGCGGAGATGCCCGCCGGGGTCCATATGGCGGGCATAGCGTTTCTCGTAGGTTTCTACGTGGTGATCGCTGCATATTTTGTTGTCGCCGGCATCGGCTCAATCCTGCGGCGGAACTGGGCGCGAATTCTGACGCTGGCCGGGAGCTCGATCTGGCTGCTTTTCGGGATACTGGGCACCTTGTTCTCGCTTTTCCTGTTTCCCAAAATCATGGCCGTTCGGCAGCCCGTGCCGCCGGCCGCGCAACACATCGAGGCCATTGTGCTGGGCACGATGGTTTTAATGTCGATTGTGTTCGGCATTCTGCTGCCGCTGACCTTCCTGATTTTTTACAGCCGCAAGAGCGTTAAAGCCACATGCCGGGCGCGTGAAGGCACGCCTGCTACGGCTGCTGCATCCTCGAACAAGCTTCCCGTCCCGGTAATCATCCTGGTGGTGTGGGAATCTTTTGCGGCCGTTTCCTCGTGCGTCGTCCTTTTCTCGCCCCTGCATGTCACGTCCTTGTTCGGATACATCGTTCGCGGCTGGCCGGTGGTTGCGCTCATGCTGGTATTCTCGGTGCTGTCGGCGGCGGCCGCCTGGCTGATTTACAGAAAGCGGCTTGCCGGCTGGACAATCGCAGTGTGCAAGCTCCTGTTCTTCGCGGCGTCCGCCGGCGTGAGCCTCGCCACGGGCAGCATGTCGCGGTTATTTGCTGAGGTCAGTCAGACCCGGGCGCAACAACAGTTTGCACAATTGTTCCCCCATTTCATTAATATGATCATGATTACAAGTTTGATCCTGTGCGCCGTCTACCTGGCCTTGCTCACTTACAGCCGCAGATTCTTTCCTCCTGCACAACGTCCGCAGACTGCGTAGCTATTCGCGTGCCTCAATAGAAGGCTGCTCAGCAGCCGCATAAAGGGGTTGGCACGATGCAAAGCGGTATAATGTTCGGTTGCCTGAAGAAAATAGATGACGGGGAGACTGAAATGAACAGGCGGCAGTGGCTGGAACAGGCGGGCATTGCGCTGGTGGCCGGCTTGGCGGGTTGCAAGAGCGGCGGCGCGCCGGGCAATCAGCCGGGGAAGGCTGCGTCGGTAACCGTCGGGGTCAACCGCGACGGGCCTGTGATCCTGCAGACGGCTTCGGCGGAATTTCACGTTCTCCCTTCCGGAAACATCCTCGCTTTTCTCCGCAAGCAAAACGGCAACCTGACGATTGACGATTCAGCCGCCCGTTCCGGCACTGCGGGCAGTTATCTTGTCAGCGGCGGCAAGCAGATTGCAGATTTCACGTTTGATTTCGGGCAGTCGGTTATCTCAGATGCCGGGGGCAAGATCGGGCCGGTGGGCAAGCGCGTTGAAATACCCGCCAGCAGCGGGAAGGGAATTCAAAAGACCCTCATCGTGGAGATTTACGACGATTTCCCCAACCTGGCTGTGGTGACGGAAACTTACAAGAATCTGGGCAAGGAAGATCTCCCGATTGACCGCATGGTCGCCAACCGCCACCGGCTGAACGCCTCATTGGTTGATCGCAAGGCGCCGCCGTACCGCATGTGGTCCTTCCAGGGGGCGAGCTACAAGTGGGGCGAGAACATCATCGAAGAGATTCCAGCGAAATTTTCGCAGCCCAACCTGATGGGCGGCCCGACGCCGAAAGGCCTGGGCGGCGGCATCCCGGTGGTGGCGTTCTGGACGGACAAGGTGGGAATCGGCATGGGCCACCTGGAGCTGCTGCCGCTGGTCCTCTCGCTTCCCGTCAAAGTGGGCAGCGACAATCGCGTTGAAGCGTCACTGGAACTGGAACCTCAAACCACCCTGAAGCCCGGCGAGACGTACTCACTGCCGCAGAGTTTCATCTCGGTTTACGAGGGCGACTTTTACCAGCCCCTGCGGATGTATTCTCGAGTGCTGCAGCGCGAAGGCTGGGGAATTCCCAAGCCGGGCGAGCAGGCCTATAACATCAGCTGGTGCAGCTGGGGCTATGAGCAGGACTTTACCCGCGCCCAGATGCTGGGAACCATTCCCAAACTGAAAGAATTCGGCATCAAGTGGGCCACGCTCGATTACCGCTGGTTCAACGACTTCGGCGACTGGGAACCGCGCCAGGATACTTTTCCGGACGACACCATCAAGCAACTGGCAAGTGAATTCCACAAGCAGGGATTTTACATCCAGCTCTGGTGGCAGCCGCTCGCCGTGGATGACGGCCAGGGCCAGCACCTTAGCTGGAAGCACTCCGTCACTTCCAAAGTGGCGCAGCAGCACCCGGACTGGCTGATCCTTGACCAGCAAGGAAAACACGCCCGGCTGGTCAGCCCGGTCTGCGATGTGGCTTCGCTCTGCCCGGCGCTGCCGGATGTACAGAAATATTTTATCAGGCTGGTGCAACGGTTCATTCGTGACTGGGGATACGACGGCAGCAAGATGGACAGCGTGTTCAGCGCGCCACCCTGCTACAACCCGACGCACCACCACCAATCGCCGCAGGATTCCGTCCTGGCCATGCCGAAGGTGATTCAGGCGATTTTTGAAACCTCTCGCGCGCTCAAGCCTTACAGCGTCACTCAGATCTGCCCCTGCGGCGCGCCGCCCAACTTTGCCTGGCTGCCTTATATGAACCAGGCCGTGACGGCAGACCCCGTTGGCTCCGTGCAGGTGCGGCGGCGCATTAAGATGTACAAGGCGCTGCTGGGGCCGCGGGCGGCGGTTTACGGCGACCACGTGGAACTGACCAAAGTCCTGTATCCCAATACGGGCAGAGAAGTCGACGTGGGCGACGATTTTGCCTCGACGGTTGGACCGGGCGGCGTGGTGGGCACCAAGTTCGTCTGGCCTGATCCCGGCCCGCATTTCAAAAACGTCTATCTCTCGCCCGCCAGGGAAAAGATCTGGAAGAAGTGGACCGCCATCTACAACCGCGAGATGCTTTCGAGCGGCACCTTCCTGGACCTCTACAATTACGGCTACGATTTCCCGGAAGCTTACGCCATCCGGAAAGACGGCAAGATGTACTACGCTTTCTACGCGGCCGCCCCGAGTTTTCGCTATAAGGGCGAGGTTGAATTGCGCGGCCTGGATCCCGGCAGCTACCGGGTCTTCGACTACGAGAACGAAAAGGACCTGGGGACCGTCGATGCCTCAAATCCCCGACTGAAGGCGGATTTCATTCAGCACCTTCTGATCGAGGTCAGCAGGGCGTGATGGCGGATGCCGTCTCGCGCCGGCATTTGCAAGCCGCCGCAATTCGCGTGACCTCAGCAATTTGATTCTCATGTTGCGGAACTCGATCGGTGAACCTTCGGCTTCGAGGCCGAGGTAGCCCTTGCGGTTCCTGCACTTGTCGAACTCGCTGGTCACTTTTCCGTTCACTTTCAGGATAAGTTTCTTCCCCTCGCAGCGAATGTCAAACGTGTTCCAATCGCCCGCGGGCTTGACGGCGTTGGCGGTCATCCGGGATTGCAGGTTAAAGCTGATGGGACCTTTCACTGCCGGGTCGTCATAGCCAAACCAGTAGCCGCCGCTCGCGCTGCCCACCTGCGCCTGGTACCAGATGCTTCCATCGCTGTTATTGCGCACAAACACGCCGCTGTTGTAACCTTTGTTCCCTTCGTGCCTGATCAGCCGCCACTCCACGTGGAACAGAAAATCGCGCGGTTGCCGGCCGTCAAAACGCAGGAACTCGTGCCCGCCGTTGCCCGCGCAATCGAGCGTATGAGTTGTGGCATCTACGCTCCACTGCGAGAGCTTGGACAACGGGCGGTCGGGCGGGATCGCCACACGCGTCCAGTGCCGCAGGGAAGGGCCGGGCGTAATGTTGATCCACGCAGACGGCGGCGTTGCCGCCCGGCTTTTAATGTGCGGCGCCATGGCAATCGCGCCCAGGACGAAGATAAAAGCGGCGGTGGCTGGTATCGCTGCAAATTTCATGTTTTGTTCCGATCCTTTCCATATTCGGCAACTGCCAGGCCGGATTATCCGGCCAGGGGAGAACGTGCTCAATTATTTCGCGCCCTGGGTTGCTCACGGCGATGGCATGGCGCGCAACCTTTGGGCTACAATAAACGGTTGTTGAAAAACGTAAGGGCGCCGTGCCGAAGCGTACGGGTTTTTTAGCAATCTGACAAGCCATCATATTACTAACGAGGAGACAAGTATGATACGGAACCTTGTAAGGTCAAAGTGCTACATCCTGATGGGTGCGGCCATTCTGCTCACCGGACTCTTTGCCGCGGGTTGCGCAACTTCTTCTCTCGAAAATAACGGCAAAATGACCAACCAGACCACCAGCAAGCATGTGAAGGGCTATCAGATGGGCAACTCGCAATCCCTCACGCCTGTGATGCCGCTTCGCGCTCTCAGGTAGCCGCCAGGTATGATGGCGTCCTCGAACTTCATCTGATTCCGGGGCACGGAATTCCACATTTCTCGAAAGAGGGCTCGCGATGGCGGACGATCATACAGCAAATATCAGCATCAACAAGCGGCAGACACTTCAAAAAATGTTTGGCCTGGGAGCAGGACTGGCAGCGGCGGACCTGCTGCTTCCCGTTTCGGGACACGCGGCCGGGCCCGGCCTGCCTGCCAAAGGACAAATGCCCGGCTCAACATATGCCGCCCACGGCGCGGTCGTGTTGAACGTGCGCGCCATGGGAGCAGCGGGCGACGGCCAGGCCGTGGATACCCCGGCCATCAACAAGGCGATTGAAGCGGCTGCACGTGCCGGAGGCGGCACGGTGTTTTTCCCTGCGGGCACCTACC